>JABXHG010000594.1 GCA_013393545.1 Alteromonadaceae bacterium
AAGTGAAGAGGAGAAATAGGTGTAAAGAGGGGAGGATGAGAGGGAGGAGAAAAAGGAAATGAACGGGGGAAGGTGAAGGAACGAGGAATAGATAGAAGAGGCAGAGGAAACGAAAAAGGGAGAAACACAAAGCGGGGCAGGGGTGACGGAGATGGTCAGATTGAAGAAGATCAAAAACGTAGGGTCCAGACCGGCTTCGCCCAGTACCGAGGCGATCAGGCTGGTGGTGGTGGTCTTGCCATGGGTTCCGGCAATGGCGATGCCATGACGATAACGCATGATTTCCGCCAGCATTTCGGCCCGCGGCACAATGGGCACCCGCCGGCTTCTGGCAGCGATCACTTCCGGGTTGTCTTCCGAGACAGCGGTCGAGACCACCACCACATCAGCGCTGGCGCTGTTTTGCTCGCGATGGCCAATCTGGACTTCCACCCCCAGGGCGCGCAGGCGGCCGGTAACCGGGCTGTCCTTGATATCCGAACCGGACACCTCGTAGCCCTGGTTTTTCAGCACCTCGGCAATGCCGCTCATACCCGCGCCACCAATGCCAACAAAATGAATGCGGCGAATCCGGCGCATCTCCGGCACCTGGTAGACCAGCGGCGGGTTGGTTGCTTCAGCCATTTGCGGCCTCCAGACAGTAATTCACGACTCTCTCCGTTGCATCCGGGCGGGCCAGCGATCGGGCGGCCTTCGCCATTGTCAGTAGTTTGTTCCGGTCGGCGGACAACTCGGCCAGAGCATCCGCCAGCAATTGCGGGGTAAGTTCCGGTTGCGCAACCATGAGCGCACCGCCGGCCTTCACCATGTGCTCGCCGTTGCGGGTCTGGTGGTCGTCCACCGCGTGGGGGAACGGCACCAGAATGGCCGGCACGCCAGCGGCGCACAGCTCCGAGACCGTCAGGGCACCGGAGCGACAGATCACTACATCGGCCCATTCGTAGGCTGCGGCCATGTCACGAATAAACGGCTCGACACTGGCCTCGACGCCACTGGTCTCATAGGCCGCCAGCGCTGCCTGGTGATTTTTTTCTCCGCACTGGTGGCGCACCTGTGGCCGATCTCCGGCAGCCATTTTTGCCAGCGCGGCCGGTACCTGTTCGTTAAACACCCGAGCGCCGAGGCTTCCACCCACCACCAGTACCCGTAGCGGGCCGGAACGGTCAGCCAGGCGCTGCTCCGGTTCGGGCACAGTGGTCATGTCCTCCCGTACCGGGTTGCCGGTACAGCGGGTGACCGCCCGGCCACCAAAGCTGTCCGGGAAAGCCTCCAGCACGGTATGGGCAAAGCGGGTCAGCCAACGGTTGGTCATTCCCGCCACGGCGTTTTGTTCATGAATCACCAGCGGGCGCTTCAGTAACCAGGCGGCAATGCCGCCCGGACCGGTCACGAACCCGCCCATGCCGACCACGCAATCCGGACGAATTCGGCGCAGAATCGTCCAGGCCTCGCCCAACGCTCGCATCAGCCGGAACGGGGCCATCAGCAGTGCCAGCTTGCCCTTGCCCCGCAAGCCGGAAATATGGATCAGCGACAGCTCAATATCGGTTTCGCCGATCAGGCGCTCTTCCATGCCGCCACTGGCCCCAAGCCAATAAACTTCATGCCCGAGGGCCTGCAACGCGCGCGCGGTGGCCAGTGCGGGAAACACATGGCCGCCGGTACCACCAGCCATCATCAGAAAGCGACGGGAATTATTCATAAACCGCACCTCCCGACTGGCTGCCAGCCACCGCTGGTGGCGGCTGTTGTTCACGATCGAGGCGCTCCATTTCCACCCGCGCCAAAATGCCTATACAGGCGCAGAACACCAGCAGACTTGAGCCCCCGTAACTGACCAGTGGCAAGGTCAGGCCCTTGGTGGGCGCCAGCCCTGTGGCCACCGCCATATTGATGCCGGCCTGCAAGCCCAACAGCATGGTGATGCCGTAACTGAAACAGGCGCCAAATGCCATGCCCGCCTTTTCCGCGCGCCGGGCAATGACAAAACCGCTGATCACCAGGGTGGCGAACAGTAACAGGACAAACAGGGCCCCGAGCAAGCCGAATTCCTCGGAAATGATTGAGAAAATGAAATCGGTGTGGGCTTCAGGCAAGAAGAACAGCTTCTGGATCGAGTTGCCCAGCCCCACCCCGGTCCATTCGCCACGACCAAAGGCAATTAGCGACTGAGTGAGCTGGTACCCGGTGTTGAACTGGTCCTGCCAGGGGTCCAGATAGCTGACCATCCGTTTGATACGGTAAGGCTCTGCAAATACCAGCGCAGCGCCGACACAAACGAGGCCGACCACCATGACCATGAAACGCTTGAGGCAAACGCCGCTCAGAAAAATCATGGTCATACAGGCGGTAACCAGTACCACCGTAGCGCCGAAGTCCGGCTGAATCATCAACAGCCCCGTTGCCGCGGCCAGAACCAGCATCGGCTTGAATAACCCCGACCACCGGCGCCTCAGTTCTTCCCGCCGGCGCACTACGTAACCGGCCATATAGGCCACCAAACACAATTTAGCGACTTCGGAAACCTGAGCATTGAACAGGCCCATCGGCAACCAGCGGGTGGAGCCGTTTACCGTCAGTGCCAGAGGCGTCATCATCAAGGACAAGGCGAACAAGCCCAGGGCCAACAAGGGCAAGCTGGTGCGCTCCCACCAGCCGATGGGCACGTTGACTGCCACCAGTGCAGTCACACAGCCGAGCAAAGCGAAAATCACCTGGCGGATGACATAATGGTAGGCGTTACCCAAAGTGGCCGAGGCCATATCCATGGAGGCCGAAGAAATCATCACCACGCCAATCACCAGCAGCGCCACCGAGGTCATCACCAGAACCGGTAGCGGCTGCAGGCTGAAGCCCGGCCGGGAGCGTGTTTCAGCTGTCATGGTATCGGCCATCACAACGCCTCCACCAACGCCCGGAACTGGTCGCCCCGGTCGTTGTAACTGGTGAACATGTCGAAGCTGGCACAGGCCGGCGACAGCAGCACCCGGTCGCCTTCATGGGCCAACCTTGAAGCTTCCCGAACCGCCTGTTCAAGACTGCCCACCGGGTAACAGGCCATACTTTCACCCAGCGCATCGGCAATGAGGCCGGCATCGCGACCGATCAGAACCACCGCGCGGCAATGCCGGCTAGCGGCTTCCGCCAGTGGCCGGAAGTCGGCACCTTTGCCCTCGCCGCCGGCAATCAGAACAATCTTCCCGCTATCCGGCGCCAGGCTCTCGATGGCGGCAACCGCCGCCCCCACGTTGGTGCCCTTGGAGTCGTTGATGTAATCCACACCTTCGTGCCGGCGGAGAAACTCACAGCGATGCGCCAATCCGGCAAATTCGCGCGCCACCCGCAGCATAGGCTCCATGGCCAGACCGGCGGCCTGCCCCAGCGCCAGTGCCGCCATCACGTTGCTGATGTTGTGCCGGCCCATCAGCTTGAGCTCGCTGGCCAGCAACAGGTTGTCAAAACCGAAGGTAATCCAGGTGCCGTGTTCGTCGTCCCGGGTACTGAAGGTATCCGGATTCACGCGGTTAAAACCGAAACACAGAAAGCGCAGATTATCCCGCGCCATGGGCGTGCTCAGGGCATCATCGAGGTTGACGATGGCATTCTGACAGGCGTTGTAGATTCGCTGTTTGGCCTGGAAATAGGCCATTTTGTCCGGGTAGCGATCCATGTGATCGTCGCTGACATTCAGTACCGTGGCGGCCAGCGCACCCAGCTCGTGGGTGGTTTCCAGCTGGAAACTCGACACTTCCAGAATGTAAAGATCCGCGCCCTGCCCGAGCAGCTCCAGCGCCGGGGTACCGATGTTTCCGCCTACCTGAACACGACGGCCGGCGGCCCTGGCCATTTCGCCCAGCAACGTGGTCACCGTGGTTTTGCCGTTGGAACCGGTAATGGCGATGATCGGCGCGTCGGCGGCCTCGGCAAACAGGTCAATGTCACCCCGGATCAGTGCTCCATTCCTGCCCGCGTGGGCAATGGCCGGCTCGGCAATGCCAATGCCCGGGCTGACCACCAGTTCGTTGAAGCCGGCAAAGTAATCGGCATCAAACTCGCCCAGCTGAACCGGCACATCCGGCCAGTTCGCCCGGAGTTCATCCAGGCCCGGCGGGTTCTGTCGACTATCAGCCACGGCGATGTCCCGCCCCTGTTCGGACAGGTAGCGCACGCAGGAGAGCCCGGTTTTACCGAGCCCTACAATCAATGTGCGACGATCCGAAACAATAACGCTCATAGCCGTAGCAAATCCCTATCGTATCTTCAGACTGGCCAGGCCAATCAGGACCAGAACCACGGTAATGACCCAGAACCGCACGATCACGCGCGGCTCGGGCCAGCCCTTCAATTCAAAATGGTGGTGCAGCGGTGCCATCCGGAAAATCCGCCGGCCGGTCAGCTTGTAGGAGGCCACCTGCAGGATCACCGAGATGGTTTCCATGACAAACACACCGCCCATGATGAACAGCACAATTTCCTGACGGACAATCACTGCCACCACGCCCAGGGCAGCACCCAGCGCCAGCGCACCCACATCGCCCATGAACACCTGGGCCGGGTAGGTGTTGAACCAGAGAAAACCAAGCCCGGCCCCCACCAGCGCACAGCAGAAGACAATCAGCTCACCGGCACCTGGCAAATGCGGTATCAGCAGGTAGTTGGCGAACTGCGCATGGCCGGACACGTAGGCAAAAATGGCCAGAGCGCTGGCCACCATCACCGTTGGCATGATCGCCAGGCCGTCCAGACCGTCAGTCAGGTTGACGGCGTTACTGCTGCCGACAATCACGCAATAGGTCAGCAGGATGAACAGCACCGGGCCCAGGGTGACCGACACATTCTTCAGAAATGGCAGATACAGAGACGTCTCTTGTGGCAGGGCCGAGCTGTAATACAGCAAAACCGCCGCCGCCGCACCAACCACGGATTGCCAGAAGTACTTCCACCGCGCCGGCAGCCCCCGGGGATTGCGCTCAACCACTTTGCGGTAGTCGTCCACCCAGCCAATCGCACCAAAGGCCAGTGTTACGATCAGCACCACCCACACATAACGGTTGCCCAGATCCGCCCACAGCAGGGTGGAGATGGCAATCGCCACCAGAATCAGGGCGCCACCCATGGTGGGCGTACCGGCCTTGCTCAAGTGGGTTTGCGGGCCATCGTCCCGAACTGCCTGACCGATCTGGTGCTGGCTGAGCTTACGGATCATCATCGGGCCGATCAGCAGCGAAATCAGCAACGCCGTCAGCACGCCAAGAATGGCGCGCAGGGTCAGATACTGAAACACCGTCAGCGCCGAAAAATAGTCTGAAAGAATCTCTGTCAGCCAGAGCAACATGGGTTTGCCACCTTGTTTCTTATGCCCTCAACCACGCAATCCATGGCGGAGCTGCGAGAACCCTTGACCAAAACCGTGCATGCGCCGGAATCGGCCAGCACGGCATCAACGGCCTGTGCGTGGTCCTCTACCTGTTCTGCATTGGCCCCGAAACCTTCGGCATACGCTTCGCTTCCCGGCCCGACGGCCAATAAACGCTCGATCCCCCGGTCCCGGGCATGTTTTCCCACCTCCCTGTGCAAAGCCGCTGAGTGTTCCCCTAATTCCGCCATGGCGCCAAACACCGCCACTCGTTTACCAGCATAACCGGCCAGCACATCCACTGCGGCTTTCATGGATGTGGGGTTGGCGTTATAACTATCGTCAATAACCGTCAATGAGTCGGTCAGCCGGAGCTTCTGTAAGCGACCCTGAACCGAACTCAGGCTGCCCAGACCATCTGCCAGTTGTTGATCGCTCGCACCCAACTCCCGGCAGGCTGCGATGGCCAGCATGGCGTTCAGCAGATTATGGGCGCCAACCAACG
This sequence comes from Alteromonadaceae bacterium, assembly GCA_013393545.1. The sequence goes on from JABXHG010000594.1 coordinate 5,862, forward strand.
GCACACTTAGCCGGAATTGCCAGCCGCCCGGGCCGGCCACATCCGCCTCTACCCGATCAGGCCCCGCCACGGTGTTGGCAGCCCGGTAATCGGCCGCCGCATCACCGGCCAGGGACACACTGCACACCCGCCGCTGGCCGGCCCGGGCCAGCCACTCTGTGAAGGCGGGATCATCCCGGTTCAACACCACCAGCCCGGATTCGGACACGCCATCAATAATTTCGCCCTTGGCCTGAACGATATTCTGGTAACTGCCAAAGCCTTCCAGATGCGCCTCACCGGCGTTGGTCAGAATCGCCACTTCCGGGCGAACCAGGGCGACCGTGTAGGCGATTTCGCCCAGACCGCTGGCGCCCAGCTCAATCGCGCCATATCGGTGCTCCGGAGCCAGCCGGAACAGGGTCAACGGCACGCCGATGTGGTTGTTCAGGTTACCCTCGGTGGCCAGTGCCGGCCCCATACACTGCAGCACCGCCGCCGTCATCTGGCGCACCGTGGTCTTGCCGCTGCTGCCAGTGATGGCCACCAGACGGGCGGCACTTTCATCTCGGTTGGCAGCGGCAAGCTGCGCAAGAGCCAGCAAGGTGTCCGGCACCAACAGTTGCGGCAGCGGCACCGAGGGATCCTCGCAATCCACCACGGCCGCAACCGCGCCAGCCTGATGGGCCTGTGCCAGAAATCCGTGACCGTCAAAACGATCGCCGCGCAGAGCTACAAACAGGTCACCGCCGGCGACGGACCGCGTGTCGGTGGACACGCCAGAGAACCTAACCTGCCCCCCGTCGGCCAAAGTAACGGCCAGCCGTGCCTGCAACCACTGGCAGGCTTCCGCCAACAAAAAGGCGCGCATCATGCCACACCTCCATTCAGGTGCAAGCATTCGCGCACCTGCTCGACGTCGCTGAACGGTATTTTCCGGCCATGGACTTCCTGATATTCCTCATGGCCCTTGCCAGCCACCAGCACCAGGTCTTCCGGGCCCGCCTGAGCGATGGCCCGGGCAATAGCCTCGGCCCGCCCATGAACCACGGAGTAATTCGCCTGCTCAGAGAAACCTTTCACAATGTCGGCAACAATGGCTTGCGGCTCTTCGCCACGGGGATTGTCGTCGGTGACAATGATCTGGTCGGCCATTTTCTCAGCCTCCCGGGCCATGTCCGCACGTTTGCCAGGGTCACGGTCGCCGCCGCAGCCAAATACGCAAACCAGCTTACCCCGGGCGTGTTCTCGCAGCGCTGTCAGCGCATTGGCCAGCGCATCCGAGGTATGGGCGTAGTCAACAACAACCTGCTTGCCCGCGGGGCCCACGAAGCGTTCGAGACGTCCCGGGGGTGGCGACAGGCGGCGACAGGCATTCGCCGCCACATCCACCGGAACCCCTAGTGCCAGCACGGTGGCCAGCGCGGCCAGTACGTTGCTGGCGTTGAAACTGCCCAGCAGCGGCACGTTCAGTTCGAACGCCCCCCACAGGCCATCCACGCTAGCGCGGAAACCGTCGGCAGACGCTTCAAACCCGGTCAGCCACAATTCGGTCTGGGCCTCATGCAGGCTGTAGCGCAAACGGTCGCACCGGCCTTCAAGCTGTTGATAGAGTTGGCGTCCGAAGGGGTCATCAAAGTTGATAACCACGAAATGCAGCTCTTCGCGCTGGAACAGTTTTGCCTTGGCCTCACCGTAGGCTTCCATGGTGCCGTGGTAGTCCAGATGATCACGGGTCAGGTTGGTGAACACCGCACCGGTCATCGCCAGTTTGTCGATGCGGCCCTGATCCAGCGCGTGGGACGACACCTCCATCACGGCTGCGCGGCCGCCCTGCCCCTGAATACTGCGCAGCACACGGTTTACCTGCACCACATCCGGCGTTGTGTGGCTGGCGGGCCGCAGGTTAGCGGGCATGCCATAACCCAGAGTTCCGAGGATGCCGCAGGGCATACCACTTTCATGCAGCAAGCGGGCAATGTAATGGCTGACCGAAGTTTTCCCATTGGTTCCGGTTATTCCAATCACCCGCAGGTGCCTTGACGGGTGGTCGAAAAAGCGGGTTGCAATACGGCCAAGCTGATCTCGCAGGCCGGTTACCGGCACCACAAGTACTTCCCGGTATTCGTGGCACTCGGCGGCTTCGTCACTCTCGAGCAATACTGCCGTGGCACCAGCATCGATGGCCTGATCCAGATAGTAATCCGCAGCCGTGCGTGTGCCGGACAAGGCCACAAAGGCGTCACCGGCACGCACGCACCGGCTGTCGGTTTGCAGGCCGTGCACGGTGACATCAAACACCGAAGGGACAACCACAATGCCCTGCAACAGGGTGCTGATCGAGGCAATACACATGGCGTTACCCCCTGCCCCCGGCGTGCGTGCCGTTGATTCCGGTTTCGGTCATTTCCAGTCGGGGTTTGACGTTCAGCAGGCGCAGAGCGTCGCTCATTACCCGGGCAAACACCGGGGCCGCCACCTCACCGCCGTAATACTCACCCGCCTGGGGCGCATCCACCGCCACCACCGTGACAATCCGGGGGTCGTCCATTGGCGCCATGCCAGCGAAAATCGCCTTGTACTGATCTTTCTCATAGCCACTGGCGCCAACCAGATGAACCGTACCGGTTTTACCGCCAGCATCATAAAGGGCTGGCTGTGCCCGACCGCCAGTCCCCTTGGCAACGGCATCACGCAGCATCTCCCGGACCGCTCGGCTTACCGGTTCGGACAACACCCGGCGGCCTTGCGGTGGCTGATCCTGGCGCACCAGACTCACCGGGTAACGAATACCGCCATTGGCCAGAACCATATATGCCTGTGCCAGCTGCAGCGCATTCACACTCAACCCGTAACCGTAGGACAGAGTGGCTTCTTCTACCGGCTGCCACCTGGCCCGGGCTGGCAGCACACCAACCGCTTCGCCAGGGAAGCCAATACCGGTGCCCTGGCCCAGACCCAGCCGGGCGAAAAAGGAACGCAGAGCATCGCCGCCCAAGTCATTGGCAATCTTGCTGACGCCTACGTTGCTGGATTTAACGATAATGTCGCCAAGAGCCAAGGCACCATAATTCCGGGCATCGCGAATGGTAAAGCGGCCAAAACGACGGTAACCCGGTGCCGTATTCACCTTGGTGCCCGGTTGGTAGTCACCGGATTCCAGAGCGGCGGCCACGGTTAGCGGCTTCATGGTCGAGCCGGGCTCGAACAGGTCCGTAATGGCCTTGTTCCTGAGGTTTTCGGGTGCCAACTGGGACCGGTCATTGGGGTTGTATGATCCCTGGTTGACCATCGCCAGCACTTCGCCCGAATCGGCATCCAACATGACCAGGGTGCCGCCACGGGCCTTGTGGGCATCAACCACTGCCTTCAATTCCCGGTACGCCAGGTATTGCAGGCGCAAATCGATGCTCAGGTGCAAATCCTTGCCCGGTCTGGCATCGCGAATAAGCATCAGGTCCTTGATGACCCGGCCCCGGTTGTCTTTCAACACCCGCTTGCGTCCGGGCTCGCCGCTGAGCCAGCGGTCGTAGGCCAGTTCAATTCCCTCCTGGCCCTTTTCATCAATATTGGTAAAGCCGACCACGTGGGCGGTCACTTCGCCAGCCGGATAATACCGGCGGTATTCCTGCCGGCTGTATACACCGGCAACCCCCAATTCCAGAGCCCTGCCGGCCAGGGATGGCTGCACCTTCCGGCGCAGGTAAATAAACTCTCGTTCCGCGTATTTCTCCAGTCGCTGGCGCAATGTCGACGCGGAGAGGTCCAGCAAAGCCGCCAACTGCGCCCAAGCCGGGTCAGAAGCATCCGCCTCGGACGGGTTGACCCAAAGCGTGTTAACCGGCGTACTGATTGCCAGCGGCTCGCCGTAACGGTCCATCACCACGCCACGATGGGCATCGATGGGATCCACACGAATGGTCCGGACATCGCCCTGCTGGCGCAGGAAGTCGTTATCCACAAGATGCAGATCAACCAACCGCCAGGCAATAGCCGCCATCACCAACAGAAAGACGAACAGCACCAGGCCGAAGCGCCAGGCCTGCAGCCCATGCCCCAGTTTCTGCGTCCAGCTTGTTGTTGCCTGCTTCCCCTGACCAGCCATGGTTGGTGACCTGCTGTTGGTGATTATCTGGCTGCTGTCGACGACATTAATGGCACCAGCACAATATCTTCCCGACCGGGCACGACGAGGCCAAAGCGCTCCGAAGCCAGCCTTTCCACGCGACCGTGGGCACTCAAGGCGCTTTGCTCAAGCAGCAACTGGCTCCATTCCTGTTGATAGGCGTCGCGCTGGTCCTGTAACCCGGACAGGGTGTTGAACAAAGTGCGGTTCTGATAAGCGGCCACGGCCACGCCGATGGACGAGGCGGCCAGCACCACCAGCAACGCCAGGGTAACCAGCACTCTGGGCTCGCTAGTGGCCCGGAAGACCTGGCGGGACAAGCGCACGGCGGTCGCCAGCCCATCCCTGACCCGCTGGCGAGCCAGGCTGCCGGTTTTTGTCGGTTGTTCGATCGCTACCGCACCCATGGCGTCGCGCTCCTTTTAATGTCTTAATCGTTCTTGCGCTCGAGCACTCGCATCACTGCACTGCGCGCCCGAACGTTCTCCCGTATTTCCTGCTCTGAGGCCTTGAAGGCTTTACCGATCAGCCGATAACCGGACTGCTCCTGATCGGCGGTTACCGGCACACCCCGGGGAATCTTCGGCCCCCGGGCAAGGTCCCGCATAAATCGTTTCACCAGGCGGTCTTCCAGCGAATGAAAGCTGATCACCACCAGTCGCCCGCCCGGCGCCAAATGATCAACCGCCGCCTGCAGCCCCGTTTCCAGGTCTTCCAATTCACGGTTGATAAAAATGCGAATCGCCTGGAAGGTCCGGGTGGCCGGATGTTTGTGTTTTTCTTTTTTCGGTACCGCTTCGGCCACCAGCGCCGCCAGTTGGCGAGTGGTCTCCAGCGGCTCTTCCTGTCGGCGTTCCACAATCAGCCGGGCAATACGGCGGGAAAAACGCTCCTCGCCATACCGGAAGATGACATTGGCAATGTCTTTCTCTTCAGCACTGGCCAACCATTCCGCGGCACTGGGGGCTTGTTCCGGGTTCATGCGCATGTCCAGCGGGCCTTCCCGCATGAACGAGAACCCCCGGCTGGCGTCGTCCAGCTGGGGAGACGACACGCCCAGATCCATCAAAACACCATCTACCCCCGGCCACTCCCGGGCAGCCAATGACTGCTCGAGCTCCGCGAAGGAACCGTGATACCAACAAAAACGGCGATCATTCGCCGCCAACTCCCTGGCCGTGGCAATAGCCAGGGGATCCTTGTCGATACCCAGCAAATCACCATCTGCCGACAGACGGTCCAAAATCAAACGACTGTGACCACCACGACCGAACGTGGCATCCACGTACCGGCCGCTGGTATCGGTCACCAGATAATCGACAGCTTCATCAAGCAATACCGAGCGGTGCCTGAACACCTCACCATCACTGGCATCCGCCTCTGAACTCACACTTTCGGTCATAGCGACAATTTCTCCATTTCCGGCGGTATTTCATCATCGCCTGGCGACTCATCCAGCATGGCGAACCAGCGCTCTTCGCTCCATAACTCGAGCTTTTTGCCAAGACCGATCAGCATGACTTTCTTTTCCAGATTCGCGTGATTTCTCAGCGTGGGCGGCACCAGAATCCGGCCATTGGCATCCATTTCCATTGGCGCCGCATTACCCAGGATCAGCCGTTGAAGCCGACGAACCGCCTTGTTCATGTTGGGCAATGCCTCTATTTGCGGGCGCAGCTCCTCCCACTGAGGCTCGGGATAGATGAACAAACAACGCTCTTCGTCGGCATTGGCAGTCACCACAATACGGCCACCACAAAGCTGCGCGAGCTCTTCACGCACCTTGGTCGGGATCGCCAGGCGACCCTTTGCGTCCATATTGATGGCATGACTGCCAAGAAAATTGTTCATTTATGCCGCGTCCGGGCTGCTGAAATCCACAAATAACCACTGAAAACCACTTTTTCCCACTTGTGCACACTATAGAAACCCGCAAAAGACAATGCAAGCTCAGCAACACCAGGTGTGTAGCCAAAAGTTCCTTTAATGACAGCAACTTACGAAGGTGTAATTCGAGGAAAGCTTTAGATTGGGACGAGAAAGGAAGGAAAAACAATTACCTGCAGAAGACTCTGAAGAGAGTTTCCAGGACATAAGATTTTTTGGGTATAAGAAGAAAAACGAGCTCGCCGATAAGCCGGGTTCTGTCTGGGACAGTCATTCATCT
>JABXHG010000595.1 GCA_013393545.1 Alteromonadaceae bacterium
CAAACTCCGTAGGGACGATAAGCGGCAAGGGCGCGGTTTTCATTGAGGCCAGAACCAACCAGATGGTTCAACGTAAAGGCCGGATATACGTGCGCAGTTTTACCTGATTAACTTTTTACTCCACCGAGAGCTTTGGGGGCTTGCACAACAAGAGGTCTACATATACGTACTTGCGCGGCGTGTTTTGAAAAGGCCTGCCACGCTGGCCGTCCCGCGCAATACCGGCGCACCAAAATGGCGCAGGCCTGCTGTGACATGCATCAAAAGCACCCAAATTCCTGACACCCCTCACACTTTAGTCCCATTGTTGCGTGCTACCCTTCGGCGGACACTAGACAATTACCCGGGAAATAATAATAAGAGCCCGCAAAAGCGGTTTTAATGACATCGGAGGCCAACCGTAATGACTTTCAGGAAATTCCTGCTCTCGGCATGTCTGGTATTGCTGAGCTGCACCACTGTGTCCGCGCAGACACTCAAGATCGGACTGAATTACCCACAAACCGGGCGCTATAAAGAACAGGGCCTGCAGCAACGACTGGCTGCGTTCTTGGCCGTTGACGAAATCAACAAGGCCGGCGGCATTCTTGGCCGGCAAGTAGAGTTGGTTATCCGCAACAGTCGCGGTGAGCCCGAGCGCGGTGCCCGTAACACGGCGGAACTGATCGACCGCGAAGGGGTTGGCATGGTCTTCGGCGGCGTTTCCAGTGCCGTGGCCATTGCCTCCGGCAAGGCGGCGCGTGACCGCAACCGCCCGTATTTCGGCACGCTGACCTATTCCAACGCCACCACCGGCAGCGAAGGCCATAGCCACATGTTCCGGGAGCCCAACAATGCCTGGATGACAGCGAAAGCCCTGAGTGGTTATCTGCAGGAAAATCATGCGGATGAAGAATACTTCTACGTGACCGCCGACTACACCTGGGGTTGGTCCGTGGAGGAATCGGTACGTCGCTTCTCGGAGACTCAGGACACCGAGCAGCACAAAGGCGTTAAAACGCCCTTCCCCCGGGCATTGATCACTGATTTCCGCCGCGCGCTGGAAGAAGCCGAACAAAGTGATGCCAAAGTACTGGTGTTGGTTCTGTTCGGTGATGACATGGTGCGCGCACTCGACGTCGCCTACGACATGGGGCTGACTCAGCGCATGCAGGTAGTGGTTCCAAACCTGACCCTGGGCATGGCGGCACAGGTAGGCCCCACCATCATGGAGGGCATCATTGGCGGCGCTCCCTGGGTCTGGAACCTGCCCTACGAACATGACTATCCGCGCGGCCAGGAATTCGTGGAAGCGTTTTCCCAGCGTTACTCCATGCGCCCGTCATCATCCGCCGCTTCCGCCTACAGCATTCTTTACCAGTACAAGGATGCGGTTGAGCGGGCGGGCACCACCAACACCCAGGCGGTGATCAAGGCGCTGGAAGGCCACCGCTACTCCTTCCTGAAAGACGAGCAATACTGGCGCGAGTTTGACCACCAGAACGTGCAAACCGTGCACGTGGTAAAAATCAAACCCCGCAACACCATCGTTGATGACGAGTATGCCGCTGATTACTTCGAGATCATCCACTCCAAGCCGGGCGATGAGGCCGCCCAGACCCGGGAAGAGTGGGAGCAGCGGCGCCGGGAAGCCGGTAAACCTCTGACTCTGTAACCCTGACACCGGCGCACAGGAAAAAAAGCACCCCTCGGGGTGCTTTTTTTGTATCTAAATCTTTCAATTGTTCAGCTTGCAAGCAATGCCTGCACCCTTTCACGCAGTGCTGGCACTACCTCCTGCTCAAACCAGGGATTCTTGCGAAGCCAGAGATTGTTACGGGGGCTCGGGTGCGGCATCGGCACGGTTTTAGGCCAGAACTCGCGCCAGTTGCGGACATTCTCGGTCAACGGCTTGCCTTTTCCCGGTAAATGCCAGTCATGGGCGTAACGACCAATCACCAGCGTCAACTCCACCTTTTCCAGCCGGGCCAGCAGTGCTTCGCGCCAGGCTGGAGCGCATTCCGGTCGGGGCGGCAGGTCGCCGGATTTACCCTTGCCCGGGTAACAGAACCCCATGGGCAGAATGGCCAGTTGCAGCTCATCGTAGAAAGTATCCCGCGTGACGCCCATCCAGTCTCGCAGCCTGTCGCCACTGGGGTCATTGAATGGCAAACCGGTCTCGTGCACACGCCGGCCGGGTGCCTGGCCAACCACCAGAATGCGTGACGATTCGCTCAACTGAACCACCGGCCGTGGTTCGAGCGGTAACGCGTCCTGACAGATCCGGCAGGCCCGAACCTGGCGCACCAATTCGTCGAAAGACAGGTCCGACAACGCCTGAGACATCAGTCTTCTCCTTACTCGTCGCCGAAGAAAATGGCACCGGTTTCCGGGTGCCCCACCGAGCGCCGGAGGCCGGCGAATAATTCGCGGCCATACCCCTGCCAGCTGCCGGACAGATCCGGCCGGACCGGCTCGCGGGCGGCCCATTCGGACTCGGCAACCTGAACCTGAAGCTGACCGGTTTCCGCGTCCACCGTGATCTGGTCGCCGTCTTTCAGGCGCGCCAGCGGGCCATCATTGATGGCCTCGGGATAGACATGAATGGCCGCCGGCACCTTGCCCGATGCGCCCGACATCCGCCCATCGGTCACCAGGGCTACCCGATGGCCCCGATCCTGCAGTACCCCCAGATAAGGCGTGAGCTTGTGCAGCTCCGGCATGCCATTGGCTTTCGGGCCCTGAAAACGCACTACCACAATACAGTCGCTTTCCAGCTCGCCGGCTTCAAACGCTGCCTTGACACCACTCTGGTCGTCAAACACCCGTGCCGGCGCGGTCACCGAGCGATGTTCCGGCGCAACCGCAGAGACCTTGATCACGCCCCGCCCCAGATTTCCTTCCAGCACCCGCAGGCCGCCACCCTGGGCGAAGGGATCAGTGGCGCTTCTCAACACCTCCGGGTTACCCGTGGTTTGCCGGGCCTCCTGCCAAAACAGGCGTCCTTCCTGCAATTCGGGCATACGGGTATAACGGTCAAGACCCTCGCCAGCCACGGTCTGCACATCCTCGTGCAGGAAGCCTTCGCGCAACAGTTCACGAATCAGAAACCCGGTACCACCGGCGTGGTGGAAGGCATTCACGTCTTCTTCCCCGTTAGGATAAATGCGGGTCATTGCCGGGACCACCGCCGACAGCTCGGCGTAATCATCCCAGTCAATCACAATACCGGCGGCCCGGGCGATGGAAATCCAGTGAATGGTGTGGTTGGTGGAACCACCGGTTACCAGCAGGGCTACGAGTGCGTTAACAATGGCTTTCTCATCCACCATGTGACCCAGCCCGAGCTGACCGCCCTGCGGCCGCGACAGCCGTATAACCTGCTCGGTGGCGGCGCGGGTCAAGGCATCCCGCAGCGACGTATTGGGGCTAACAAAGGCGGCCCCGGGCAAATGCAGGCCCATTACCTCCACCAGCAACTGGTTGCTGTTGGCGGTACCGTAGAACGTGCAGGTACCCGGGCTGTGGTAGGATTGGCTTTCGGCTTCCAGTAGTTCATCCCGGCCAATCCTGCCCTCTGCATAAAGCTGGCGAATGCGCTGCTTTTCCTTGTTGGGTAAACCAGAGGGCATCGGACCGGAAGGCACCAGAATAGTGGGCAAATGGCCAAAACTCAGGGCGCCAATCAAAAGGCCGGGAACAATTTTGTCACAAATGCCCAGTAGCATAACCGCATCGAACATGTTGTGACTGAGGGCGATGGCCGTGCTCATGGCGATGGTATCGCGGGAAAACAGACTCAGCTCCATGCCTGGCTGACCCTGGGTCACGCCATCGCACATGGCGGGTGTGCCGCCGGCGAACTGCGCCACCGAGCCCATGCCATGGGCAGCCTCACGGATCACATCCGGGAAGCGCTGGTAGGGTTGGTGGGCCGAGAGCATGTCATTGTAGGCGGACACCATCGCCACATTGGCCCGGTTCATCAGCTTCAGGGCGTCTTTGTCGGCCGCGCCGCAGGCGGCAAAGCCATGAGCCAGGTTGCCGCACGACAGGGTTCCGCGGTGCGGTTCGCGACCGCCCAGTTCGTTGATTCGTGCCAGGTAAGCCTGCCGGCTGCCTTGGCTGCGTTCGGCAATCCGCTGGGTAACCTGCTCAACAATAGGGTGCATGCAGTTTCTCCGGTGGTCTTGGGTGATAATAGTCTACTGCCTTTACCACGACACATAACACATAGTTTCAAGGATTCCATCTATGCTCAGACGTACCAAAATTGTCGCCACGCTGGGCCCGGCCACCGACAGCCCCGAGATGCTGGACAGCGTGATTGCCGCCGGCGTTGATGTCACTCGCCTCAATTTCTCTCACGGCAGTGCCGAAGAACACCTGGAGCGTGCCCGCCGGGTGCGGGAGTCGGCCACCCGGCAGAACCGGTTCGTGGCATTGCTCGCCGACCTGCAAGGGCCAAAACTGCGCATTGCCCGTTTCGCAAACAACAAAATCACCCTGACCCGGGGCCAAAGCTTTATCCTTGACGCCAGCATGGACAAGGACGCCGGCACCGAAGAACGGGTTGGCATTGATTACGAAAATCTGATCAATGACGTCAGCCCGGGCGATGTGCTGGTACTAGACGACGGCCGTATTGAAATGGAAGTGACGGCGGTCGACAGCCATAGCATTACCTCACGGGTTCTGATCGGTGGGCCCCTGTCGAACAACAAGGGCCTCAACAAACGCGGTGGTGGGTTGTCCGCCGATGCCCTGACTGAAAAAGATAAACGGGACATCGTAACGGCCGCCAAACTGGGCGCGGATTACGTAGCCGTGTCGTTTGTCCGCACCGCCGACGACATGCACACCGCCCGCCAGCTGCTCAAGGATGCCGGCTCCGAAGCCGGCCTGGTGGCGAAAATCGAACGTGCCGAACTGGCCCACGATACCGAAGCGCTGGACCAGGTTATTCTGGCTTCGGACGCGGTCATGGTGGCCCGGGGAGATCTCGCGGTGGAAATCGGCGACGCCGAGCTGGTGGCGGTGCAAAAACACATCATTGCCCGGGCACGAGTGCTGAACCGCGCGGTGATTACCGCCACCCAGATGATGGAGTCGATGATTACCAACCCCATGCCCACCCGGGCAGAGGTTTCGGATGTTGCCAACGCGGTCATGGACTACACCGATGCGGTGATGCTGTCGGCGGAAACCGCCGTGGGTGATTACCCTCACGAGGCCGTGGAGGCCATGGTACGGATCTGTGTGGGAGCGGAACGCCACCCTTCCATGCACCAGTCCAAGCACCGGATTCACCAGGACATGGTGCAGGTGGATGAAGCCATTGCCCTGTCCGCCATGTACGCCGCCAACCACCTGCAGGGTGTTTCGGCCATCCTGTGCCTGACCGAGACCGGTTCCACGCCCCGGCTGATGTCGCGGATTAAATCCAGCCTGCCGATTTTCGCCTTCTCGCGGAACCACACCACTCAGCACCGGGTCGTGCTTTACCGGGGAGTGCAAACCGTGCCTTTCGATACCACCACCCTGGCCAACGAACAGGTGAACACCCTGGCGGTGGAGCAGCTCAAAGAGCTTGGAGCCGTGCAGGACGGCGATCTGGTGATTATCACAAAGGGCGACTATGCCAACGCACAGGGCGGCACCAACAGCATGAAAATCGTGCGCGTGGGCAGCCCGATCAGCTAAACCATCAGTTGGCGGGTGCAAGGCCCGCCAGGCTGGCTTTCGCCAATTCGGTAATACCTTGCCAGTCATGCTCGGCAATCAGATCCGGTGGCGTCAGCCAGCTGCCGCCCACCATGGCCACATTGCTCAAGGCAAGATAATCGGCCGCACTGGCCTGGTTGATGCCTCCGGTCGGGCAAAAACCGACGTCCGGGAACGGCCCGGCAAAGGCTTTGAGCGCGGCCGTACCGCCGGCCACCTCCGCCGGGAAAAACTTGAACTGCCGATAACCCCGGCTATAACCCAACATCAGGTCCGATGGCGTGGCCACTCCGGGTAGTAAGGGCACAGGTGCGGTGATGGCAAAATCCAGCAAGGCTTCGGTCACGCCAGGCGTGATGACAAACTGGGCGCCCGCCAGCTCCGCCTGCCGATACTGACGTATGCAGGTTACAGTACCAGCACCAACCACCGCTTCCGGTACCGCCCGGCGCACCTCTTCGATGGCCCGGAGTCCGTGACAGGTACGCAAGGTTATTTCCAGCACCCGCACCCCTCCTTCCACCAGGGCCCGACACAGTGGCACGGCGGTCTCCGGATCGTGAATAGTGATCACCGGCAGCAGCGGGCAGGTATCCAGAATGGTCAGGATGCGCTGTTGGTGTTCGTGAGAAACTGTCGACATAGCCGTTCTCCCTAGGGGCTCCAGTAAATCGTCAAGCCAGTCTTTAAAAACGCCCGGACCGGCATGTCAGACACCTCTCCGGGTGCCTCGGCGGCACGCCGCAAGGCACTGAGTTTTTCTTCGCCACGCAGCAACAGGGCAGTGAACCCGGCGCTTTCAAGCACCGGCAGTGTCAGGGTTGACCGGGTCTGGAGTTGGCTGGGCGGGGTCATTATCGCCACCCGCTCACCAGCCGGCGGCGACAGCGCGAATGGCAGCTCCGGCGCATCCGGAAACAACGAGGCCGTATGACCATCATTCCCCATGCCCAGCACCAGAACATCCAGTGGCAAGGCCAGCTGCTTCAGGCGCTGTTCGAGCACAGGCAAGGCCTGCTGCGCACCTTGCCCTGGCTCAATCAAGCTCACCAGCCGGGCACCAGCGGCCCGGTCCTGCAACAACCATTTTTTCACCAGCGCGGTATTGCTAGCCGCATCGGTCTCCGGCACCCAACGCTCGTCAACCAGTACCACCGTCACCCGCGGCCAGTCCAGGTCTTTGTGCGATAGGCATTCAAAAAAACGCACCGGTGTGGAACCGCCAGACACCGCGAGGGTTGCCGCTCCGGCCCGGGCCAGTCGCCTCGATAGCACGACGCTTACCTGGTCAGCCAGCCGGCCGGCCGTCTGCTCCGCGCTGTCGTCAGCAAAAAAGCACACTCCTTCGGGCAAAACAAGTTCAGGCTTCTTCATACCAGCTCCGGCCGTCACGGGTAATCATGGCAATGGAGGCCACCGGCCCCCAGGTACCCGCGGCGTAGCGCTTGGGGGCGTCACCGCTGTCGTGCCAGTTGGCAATGATCTGGTCGACCCACCGCCAGGCGTGTTCCACCTCGTCCCGGCGCACAAACAGGTATTGGTTATTGCGAAAAATTTCCCACAGCAAACGCTCGTAGGCATCGGGTATCCGCTCGGTTTCAAAGGTCTCCGAAAACGTCAATTCCAGCGGCCCCTGGCGCAGGCGCATACCCTTGTCCAGGCCCTGGTCCTTGGTGAGTATACGTAGCGACATGCCCTCATCAGGCTGCAGGCGGATAATCAGCTTGTTGTTGGCCAGGTGTTTCTGGTCCGGGTCGAAAATGTAGTGTGGCGCCGGCTTGAAGTGAATCACGATCTGGGAATACTTCTCCGGCAGGCGCTTGCCCGTACGGATATAAAACGGCACCCCCGCCCAGCGCCAGTTGTCGATTTCCGCCTTCAGCGCGACGAACGTCTCGGTGTTGCTGCGGCCGTCTGCGCCCTCTTCCTCACGGTAACCGGGTACCGGCCGACCTTCGCTGGTACCCGCTGTGTACTGACCGCGCACCACGTATTGTTCCATCATGTCTGGCGTTATCTGCTTGAGCGCCTTAAGCACTTTCACCTTTTCATCGCGAATACTGTCTGCGGACAAATCCGGAGGCGGGTCCATGGCGATCAGGCACAGCAGCTGTAGCAGATGGCTCTGCACCATATCGCGTAATTGTCCGGCCTGGTCAAAATAGCCCCACCGGCCCTCAATACCCACGCTTTCAGCCACGGTAATTTCCACGTGGGAGATATGGTTCTGATCCCATTGGGAGGCAAACAGATTGTTGGCGAAACGAAGAGCAATCAGGTTCTGCACCGTTTCCTTGCCCAGATAGTGGTCAATCCGGAACAGTTGGTTTTCCCGGTAGACTTCGGCCAACTCGTCATTGATTACCCGGGACGATGCCAGGTCGTGGCCAATGGGTTTTTCCACCACCACCCGAGTGCGCTCGGTGCAACAATCCTGGGCTCGCAGATTGCGGGCAATCACGCCGTACATGGTCGGCGGGGTCGCCATGTAGACAATCAGTTCGTGCTCTGGTCTGTGCCATTCGTTAAGCGCGGAAAACCCGTCAGTATCGGTGAAATCCAGTCGGTAGTAATCCACCCGCTGAACAAACGCCCGCAGTGCGTCGGTGTCGGTACAGCCGGTTTCTTCCCGCAAGACCTCTGCCAGTTCCCTGCGTAGCAGATCGGTATCCAGATCCCGCCGGGCGATGGCCAGAATCCGGTTGTCCGGCGCCAGCAAGCCTGCCTGGTTGAGCTGGAACAGCGCCGGAAACAGCTTCCGCTGCGCCAGGTTACCCAGCGCTCCGAATATCATCAGGTTACAAGGGTCGGTGTGCATACCCACCACTATTCATCCTTTCAGGTCCGCCGGGATTGGCGGTTATGTGGTAACTTTAGCTAAATATTTTCCGAAAATCTCGATCAGCACCACGAAAAACCAAACATTTGACGCTTTTACTACCCAACAAGCCACGTCATCAGGGTATACTGTACGCCAGCGAACACAACCTGACAGGAGCTCACAGCTAATGGTGGATCACAGCAGCCGCAGAGACGATAACCTGATCGATCAGATCCAGGAGCGACTGCCGCGCCTGAACAAATCCGAGCGTAAAGTGGCCGAAGCCATTCTGCGGGACCCCAGTGCCGCAACCCGTTACAGCATTGCCGCCCTGGCCAGGGCTGCCGACGTCAGCGAGCCCACGGTGAACCGGTTCTGTCGTGGCTTCTCGGCCACCGGTTTTCCGGATTTTAAAATTCGACTCGCACAAAGCATCGCCACCGGCACACCCTATGTCGGGCAGAACATTGAGCCGGACGATACCGTTTCCGAGTTTACCGATAAAATCATGCTGACCACCATCGCCAGCCTGGACAAAGCCCGCCAGTCCCTGGACCCGGAGGCCATCGCCACGGTGGTCGATTACCTGATTCAGGCCAAACAGATCAGCTTTTTCGGCACTGGCGGCTCCGCCTCGGTGGCCATGGACGCCCAACACAAGTTTTTCCGCTTCAACATTCCGGTGTCTTTCTACGACGACACCCTGATGCAGCGCATGCTGGCCGCCGGCGCGAACGTAGGAGATGCCATTGTGCTGATCTCCTACACCGGCCGCACCCGTGAAACGGTGGAGATCGCCCACCTGGCCCGCAGCAATGGCGCCACGGTGATCGGCATCACCAACCCGGACTCCCCTCTTGCCGAGGCCTGTACGGCGGTGCTGGGCGTAACCGCGCCGGAAGATACCGAAGTGTACATGCCCATGACCTCGCGCATTATCCAGCTGGCAGTGATTGATGTTCTGGCCACCGGCGTGACCCTGAAACGCGGACCGGACTTCCTCGAGCACCTGCGCAAGATCAAGGAAAGCCTCAAACCAACCCGCTTCCCACTTCAGTAGCCGGTCATCGCCAGTAACGGTCTGTGCAAAGCCGCAGACAAAAAAAGGGTGCCAGAAACGGCACCCTTTTTTTGTGTCTGAACCGCTGTACTCTGGCGATCAGTTACGCTCGATTTCCGCGTTGTTACGCAGGAACTGCTGGTAGGCCTGGTATTCCCGTTGCCCCTCCAGTTGCGCCAGAAAATCGCGCAGCTGCCGGAATTCGGCGTCATCACGGTCTACCTCGGGCTGACTCACCGCTTCCAGGGCGATAACGCTGGCCTGGCCATCGCCCACGTAAGTGCCAACGGTGGCCTCACCCTGCTCCGGACGCTTCATGGAGAACACCTTCTCCACCACACCCAGAGCCAGCGGCAGGCCGGCGCGACCTTGATCCTGGAAAGCCTGCCATTGGCCTGCCATGGGCTGTTCACCAGCCTCGACACGCTCTGCCAAAGTCTGCGCCTGGCTGGCCAGTGCTTCGCGAATCTTGCGATCACGTACGGTGGCACGAATGTCGTCGCGAACCTCAACCAATTCTTGCTGCTTCGGTTCGTGGTATTCCCGCACACGGGCCACCACCGACAAATTTTCCTCAACGTCGATCAGCTCGGTATTATAACCGCCTTCCAGCACATCGCCGGAATACAGCTGGCGAACAAGGCCGGCATGGTCAAACGGACCAGGACCACCGTCACGGGTAACACCTTCTACTGTTTGCACTTCCAGGCCCAGTTCCTGCGCAGGCCCTTGCAGATCGTCAGCAGCATAGGCGGCATCCGCCAGTTGCGCGCGAGCCTCGGCGAAACGCTCACGAGCCTTGCTGCGGGCCAGTTCCTGGCGGAGTTCGCCGGCCAGCTGATCAAATGCCGGCGGCTCGGTACGACGAACCTCCTGGAGTTTGATCAGGTGCACGCCAAAATCCGTTTCAACCGGCGCCGACACCTCCCCTTCTTCCAGAGCGAACAGGGCTTGTTCGAAGGATTCATCAAACACGTCACGGCCGGCGAAGCCAAGATCACCGCCTTCACGGGCCGATACCGTATCGGTGGAGTATTCCTCCGCCAGATCGGCAAAGGCATCACCTTCTTCCAGCCGTTGCTGAATGGTGGCCAGGGTTTCCTGCTCACCGGCATCCACCAGAATATGGGAAGCGCGGCGCTCTTCCCGGGCGTAGGCTTCGGCCTGCTCGTCATAATATTCCCGCAGCTCCTGCTCGGATACCTCCACGGTGTCGGCCAGTGCTTCCAGGGAGAGGGTGAGATAGGCAGCATCCACCTGTTCTGGCAGGCGGAATTGCTCCTGATTCTCCTGATAGTAGCTTTCGATGTCGGCATCGGTGACTTCCACATCCCCGGCCACAGCTTCGGAGGACAGGGTCAGCACCCGGAAATCACGGGTCTGGTCCTGAATCGCCAGAAGCTGCTCGGCGTTTTGCGGAGCAATCAAGGCGCTTTGTGCAATGGCGTTGCGGATCTGGTTCACCACATAGCTCTTGCGCATCATTTCCCGGAATTCCGTCACGCCCATGCCGGCATTACGCACTGCCGACACGAAGCGGTCGCGATTGAACTGGCCGTCTACCTGGAATTGAGGCATCCGGGTAATCAGCGCGTCGATGTCCTGCTCGGTCAGCTCCAGGCCCTGGTTCTGGGCATCCTGGCTCAATACCGATTCCACGATCAGCCCTTCAAGCACGTCCTGGCGAATCTGGTCGTCGTCCAGCAAGGACGGATCGGGGTTGTCCATTTGCTGCAAACGCTGCTGGCTTTCCATCTGAACCGTGCGCAGGAACTCACGCTCCGTGATGTCGTTACCGTTTACCGATGCCACGGACGGTTCGCCGGAAAAGCCGCCAATAATGGCATCCATCCCCCAGATCGACAGCGAAATAATCAGAAGGCCAACGATAATCTTGGCAATGGTACCTTGGGCATTCGCCCGAATGTCTTGAAGCATGTTGTTCCCGAATTCCTGTTCAAGGTCCTGGAGGCGTTCCAGGGATGGCGTCTATGTAACGCAAAAAGGCGCACCCGGTTACGGGATGCGCCTTGAATTCCTGCAACAGCCCCCGCTGAAGAGAACTGTCAAAGAGCCTTTACTTAACGGCG
>JABXHG010000596.1 GCA_013393545.1 Alteromonadaceae bacterium
AATCAATGCCGATTAGGGTAACTTTCATCTTGAACACCTCTTGTTGTTTAGCTATTGCCTTCCTATTCCAATAGTGGCGCCTTGACGCCGATCTCAACAAGAGGTGTTCATCCCATCATCCCTGTAGCGCTCGAGCTCCGCCATCCCTGGCTCCGCACGGTTTTGGAAAGGCATATCAGCTTACTTTGATCTAGTCAGTGTTAGGCCGGCCGGCGGCCAGCATGGGCGGCGGCAGGGCCGGCCAGTGCGCTATTCCAGCCGGCCTGGGCAGGGCGCGCGAGTTTTTCCGCCAATTGCACCACTTCGCCGACAATAATCAGGGTCGGCGGCTGGAAGTCTTCCCGGTCGATGGTTTCAACCAGATCGTCCAGAGTGGTCACGGTCATGTGCTGCAAGGGCGTGGTGCCACGTTCCACCAGCGCTACCGGGCATTTGGCGGAAACGCCGTGGGCGGTCAGTTCTTTTACGATAGTGGGCGCGTTATGCAGGCCCATGTAGAACACCCGGGTCTGGCCAGGAGCGGCGAGGGTCTGCCAGTTCAGCTCCAGGCTCTGGTCGCCCTTGCGGTGGCCGGTGACGAAGGTCACGCTCTGGGAGTAGTCCCGATGAGTCAGCGGGATGCCGCAGTAGGAGGCGCAGCCAGCGGCGGAGGTAATGCCGGGCACGACCTGGAAGTCGATGTCGTTTTCCACCAGGAATTCGGCTTCTTCGCCGCCCCGCCCGAAGATGTACGGGTCACCGCCTTTCAGGCGCACCACCCGGCGCTGGCGGGTGGCCAGTTGCACCAGCAGTTCGTTGGTTTCTTCCTGGGGCACATAGTGGCAGCCGCTGGCTTTGCCCACGTGCACGCGCTCGGCGCCGGGGTTCACCAGTTCCATGATCTGGGGCGAGACCAGTCGGTCATACACCACCGCGTCGGCCTGCTGAATCAGCATCAGCGCGCGCAGGGTGAGCAGGCCCGGGTCGCCGGGGCCGGCACCAACGATGGCCACTTCGCCGGGGCGCAGGGGCTGTTCGGCCAGCTGGAACTCCACCAGACATTTTTTCCGTGTGTTGGTATTCATGGTGTGGTTCCTTACAGGTTGTGAACCGGAATTTCGACGGCACCCGCCGCCACCCGCCGTGGCATGTCTTCCATCACGCCGATTTCCTCGTTGGTGAGGTAGCAGCCCGGGTCTTCTTCCCAGAAATCCCGGGAAATGTTGTAGGCCCGCACCCGGGTGTTGCCGTTACAAATGGGCAGGTATTTACACTCGGCGCAGCGGCCCTTGACCGGTCGCGGGTGCTGGCGGAAGCCCTGCATCAGTGGGTCGGTGGTTTCGGACCAGATTTTCGAGAACGGGGTTTCCCGCACGTTGCCCAGGTTGTAGTCCCACCAGAAGGTATCCGGATGCACCACGCCCAGGTTGTCGATGTTGGAGATGTTCACGCCGGAGGAGTTGCCGCCCCAGTTGAGCAGGCGCTGCTCCAGCGCTGGCACCTGGTCGGGATAATGTTCTTTTGCCCATTCGATCAGGAAGGGGCCATCGGCGTCGTTGTTGCCAGTGACGTATTCCCGCTCGATGCCCCGCTTCAGTTCGTCGTGGCAATGGTTGAACAGCAGGGTCATGGCGTCGCGGGTCATGTCGTACCAGGCATCGCGCTTCTTGTTGCGGCCGCCGCGCCCGGAGTAGTTCAGGTGCGAGAGGTAGAATTTGTCGATGTCGTGTTCATCGAGCATGTCCAGCATGGCCGGCAATTCGGGGTAGTTGTCCTGGGTCAGGGTGAAGCGCAGGCCCACCTTGATGCCGGCCTGTTTGCACAGGGCCACGGCGTGCATGGATTCCTTGAACGCGCCCTTTTTCTGGCGGAACTCGTCGTGGGTCGCCTCAAGGCCATCGATGCTGATGCCCACGTAGTCGTAGCCAACGGCGGCGATTTTATCGATGTTGTCTTCGGTGATCAGCGTACCGTTGGTGGACAACCCTACGTAAAAGCCCATTTCCTTGGCCCGGTGAGAGATTTCAAAAATGTCCGGGCGCATCAGCGGCTCGCCACCGGACAGGATCAGTACCGGAACGCCATAGGCCTTGAGGTCGTCCATCACGGTGTACACTTCGTCGGTGCTCAGCTCGCCCTTGAAATCCACATCGGCGGAAATGGAATAGCAGTGTTTGCAAGTCAGGTTGCAGCGGCGGATCAGGTTCCAGATCACCACCGGGCCACTGGGCTTGGGAACCGGGCGTACGGGCGCCGGGTTCATCAGACTCTTGATGTAGCGGGTCATGCGAAACATAGTGTATCTCTCTCATCAGGAGTGGCTTTTGCCTCTCCGGGCGGGCCTTTATCGGCTCTCTGCCCTTAAGCAGCCTTTTGATTAACTATCCCCCCTGGTGCCTTGCCAATCCATACCTTTGATGGAGTATATCGGGGGTACTTTTCTGTCTGTTTCCGTGCTGCTGGCTAGTTTTTATCTGTCTGTTTTCTAAGCCGTAACCCGGTTTTTTTCAGAATCGCCGAGCTGTACAGAATGGTGTGGCCGGAGCAGGCCTCGCCCAGCACGTCGGCAATCTTTCCGGCCTTGTTTTCCACTTCGTCCCGGCTGGTGCCGTGCACCATGGCGAACAGGTTGTAGCTCCAGTAGGGCAGGTGGCGCGGGCGCCGATAGCAGTGGCTGACAAACGGCAGTTCGCCCACCCGTTCGCCCAGCTCGGCAATGGCGTCGTCCGCCACGTCCCACACGGTCATGCCGTTGAATTGGTAACCCAGCCGGTAGTGATTGGGTACGGCAGCGACCCGGCGGATCACGCCGCTCTCTTGCATGGCCTGGAAGCGCTCAAGTACCTGGTCAGCGCTCATGTTCAGCTGCTCACCCAGCTCGCCCCAGGGGTCTGGCACCAGGGGCAGGCCGTTCTGGGTGGCCAGAATCAGCGCCCGGTCCTGTTCACTGAGCGTGGCAGGCTCAGACTTCGAAATGGAGGTGGACATGAAATTCCTGCTCCTTGGGCATGTTGTAGACCGGGTAGCCGGTCAGCTGC
Organism: Alteromonadaceae bacterium; assembly: GCA_013393545.1. The sequence goes on from JABXHG010000596.1 coordinate 3,018, forward strand.
TCGATGCGCTCGATGGTCTCGCTGATGCCTTCCGGGGTTTCGGTGGCCAGCACGAACCACATGTTCAGTTCGTGTTCCCGGCGGTAGTTGTGGGCGACTTCCTCGAAGCTGTTGACCTGTTCGGTGACGGTGTCGAAATGTTCGGGAGGAATGCGCATGGCGGCCAGGGTCAGCCCGCCGCCCATTTCACCGGCGTGGAACATGGGGCCAAAGCGGGTCAGCGTGCCGTCGGCCAGCATGGCTTTCAGGTGGTCCAGCAATTCCTGCTCGCCAATACCCAGTTCGCTGGCCACATCCCGGTAAGGGGTGGCGGTCAGGGGCAGGCCGTGTTGCAGGCGGTTGATGATGGCTTTTTCGGTGTCGCTGAAGGCCGGAACGGTGGCCTCTGGTTCCGGCTTTTTGCGGCGTTCAGCCGTGACTGACATATCGTCCTCCCCGCTGTAGATAGGCTTTGGTACTAAACAGCACTGCGTGGGGAATATCGGTGAGTTGATGGTCTTTGATCAGGGTATCGAGTTGAGCCAGAACCCGGTCGCGGCTGACCCCGTGGATCATGCAGAACAGGTTGTAGGGCCAGTCCGGCAGCTGCCGGGGGCGCTGGTAACACAGGGTGATGAACGGGATTGATGCCATGGTCCGGCCCAGCTGTGAGACCTGCTCGTCCGGTACATTCCAGACCACCATGGCGTTAGCTTTGTAGCCCAGGGTACGGTGCTTGACCACCAGGCCAAAACGTTTGATCAGCCCCTGCTCCTGCCATTGCCCAATGGCTTCCATGACCTGCCGTTCGGTCAGCCCGGTCTGCTCGGCCAAGGTCTGGTAGGGGCGCGGCGTTAGCGGCAGGCCTTGTTCCAGTTGCTGGCGCAGTCGCAGCAGACGCCAGGGGCTGACCGGGGCGGCATGGAAAAAGTCGGGGCCGGGCGTCTTGCCGGGGTGCCTCTGGGGCATGTTCATGGCAGCGCCTCCCAATCGATGGGAAAGCCGAGATCAATGTGGTAGCCCTCAACCATGGGCAACCGCAGCATGGGCAGTCTCAGCTTTCGTTCCAGCTCGTCGAGCCGCTCGTCCAGGGTACGTTCATCCGGAGCGGTCATCACGAACCAGAGATTGTAGGTATGCTCGCGGGCGTAATTATGGTTTACGCCCGGAGCAAGGTTGATCCGGGCCGCCACCAGATCCATCTGTCCGGGTGGGGCAGCCACGGCAGTGAGCAGGCTGGCGCCCGCCCGGCTGTGTTCGAAAACCGGGCCAACCCGGCTGAGAACCTGTTCCTCCTGAAGGGCAGACAGTCGGTTGATGACCTCGCTTTCAGTCAGGCCCAGGCTGCTGGCCATTTCCTGAAAGGGGCGCTCACAGACCGGCAGCCCGCGTTGGTAGCTGTCGATCAGTTGTCTGTCTGCCGTATCCAGTTGCATCAGGCTCTCCTCCGGGTCAGGTCCGGATCAGTACACGTCGTGCTGGGTGTTGTAAGTGTTGAACTTACCGGTCGGGGTGACCATGTAGTCACCCTTCAGCACCTTCTTCAGCTCACGTGTTTCGTCGTCGACCACAACAATGGCGGAGTTCTTGTCCTGAGTGTTCCAGACAGAGAACCAGACTTCATCGCCCGCCCTGTTGTATTCCGGCTGTACTACACGCTTGGGCCCTTCGCCGAGGTCTGCCCATTCCGCAATCGGCAGCACTTCGTAGCCAGCATCAAAGTCGTTGATGTCGAATACAGCGATGCTCTGGCTGATGGCTTCGTTGGGGTTCAGCGCGGTGTCTACCCACAGGTTGTCGGATTCCGGGTGGGTTTTCACGAACAGTGAACCGCCGCCCTGGCCGTCAACCGTGCGCACCACTTTCCAGGCGTTGTCCGGATGGCCTTCGGGGTCGGTGCCGATCATCTGGATGGTCTGGTCACCCAGGTGAGAGGTTGCCCATACGGGGCCATGTTCCGGATCCACGAAGTTGGCACCACGACCCGGGTGGGGAATCTTGCCAACGTCGATCATGGCCTCGAGGTTACGGTCCTGAGCGTCAACAACGGCAATCTTGTTGGAGTTGTTGGCGGCGGTCAGGAAGTAACGCATGCTTGAATCCCAGCCGCCATCGTGCAGATAACGGGCGGCATCAATGGTAGTGATGCTCATGTTATCCAGGTCTTCGTAATTGACCAGCTTGATCTTGCCGGTTTCCTTCACGTTGACGATGAACTCAGGGTGCTCGTGGGAGGCTACAATGGCGGCAACACGCGGTTCAGGGTGGTATTCCTGCGGGTCGACTGTCATGCCGCGGGTTCCGACCACTTTCCTGGGCTCCAGGGTCTGGCCGTCCATGATTACGAACTGTGGTGGCCAATAGGTGCCGGCAATGGCGTACTTGTCTTCCCAGCCCTTGTACTTGGAGGTTTCGACAGAACGCGCTTCCATGCCCACCTTGATCTTGGCCACGGTTTGCGGTTCTTCCGGCCACAGGTCGATCATGTTGATCAGTGCGTCACGGCCGATCACCATCACGTAGCGGCCAGAGGCGGACATCCGGGAGATATGTACCGCGTAACCGGTGTCGATGATTTTCACGACTTCCTTGGAATCGCCGTCGATCAGCGCGATCTGGCCGGCGTCACGCAGGGTGACACTGAAGATGTTCTCCAGATTCAGGTCGTTCATCTGCCTGGTCGGACGATCTTCCGGCGGCACGATCACTTCCCCGGTGTCCTTCATATCAGCCAGGCTGAACTACGGCGGATGAGGCGGTTCGTGCATGCTGTACTTGGCCATCAGCTCAACTTCGTCTTCGTTGAAGTCACCGGAAGTCAGCCAGTTCGGCATGCCGGCCGGGGAGCCGTAGCTGATAAAGGCTTTCAGGTAATCCATGCCGCGCTCCTGGGTAATGTCCGGAGTCAACGGCTTGCCGGTAGCACCTTTGCGCAAAACACCGTGGCAACCGGCACAACGTTCGAAGTAGATCTGCTTGGCTTTTTCAAACTCGGCTTCGGTCAGATCCGGTGCGCCGGGTGTGCGCACGGACTTGGCAGAGGAAGGATCAACGGAACTTGAGGTGCCTTCATAGGCGAGCGAGGACTCATCCGCGTCTTTCGGGGCGGCCTGGGCGGTCATTACGCCAAAAGACGCAAATGCCACAGCCATGGCCAGAGGCTTGATCATCATTTTAGTTACTCTCATCAGGTTCTCTCCTTGGGGAATCAAGAGCACTCCCAGAGTTCTCTTGTTAGGGATTCTGAACATTGATTAATGTCATATGTTTGCGACTTTTCAAGCGAATACCCCACCGTGGGTATATCGAAAGAACACTGGATACCCCGTAATTATTTAAGCAATATCAATGTTCAGGATGTAACGTGGCATTCATTAGCCGCTGGTCAGGAGAGAAACGTGAAACCCAGGCATCTATCCTTTGGCCCGTTTGTCGGGGTCGTGTTGGCTGTGTGTTTGACCCCGGCGGTTTCCGTGGCTGAACTGAAGGTCAATGAAGCCGAACTGGAGAACTTCGTTATTCAGGATTGCGGTTCCTGCCATGGACTGACCATGCGTGGCGGCCTGGGGTCTCCCCTGCGGCCGGAGGATCTGGAACAGCTGCCGGTGGAGGCCATAGCGGCCATTATCCGCGAGGGTGTGGATGGCACCGCCATGCCGCCCTGGAAAGCGCTGCTGACCGACGAAGAAATGCTGTGGATCAGCCGTCAACTGAAATCCGGCGCGCTGGTCGCCGATGACTGACCGTCAATGCCCCAAATGCCCGGGAAGGCCGGAAAGGAGAGTATGCCCATGAAACCTATATTGTTGCCGCTGGCCTTTGCTTCAACGTTGCTGGCTGGCTGCCAGTCAATGCAGGCGCCAGCGCCCGACCAGCTCCGTGGTACCGGCGATCTTGGCCTGATTATCGAGCGAGCGACCGGTTCGGTACTGGTGGTGGATCATTCCGAACACGAGATTCTTGACCGGGTGGAAGGCCTGGGCGATCTGTCCCACGCCTCGGTGGTGTATTCCCGGGGCGCCCGCTACGGCTATGTGTTTGGCCGGGATGGCGGATTGACGAAGGTGGACCTGCTGACCGGCACCATCGATGAACGGGTGATCCAGTCCGGTAACAGTATCGGCGGTGCCATTTCCCAGGACGGTGAGTATGTGGCGGTGTCCAATTACGAGCCGGGTGGAGTGAACGTGTTTGACAGCGACACGCTGGAAATCGTTGCGGAAATCCCCGCCACTTATGCTAATGAGGAAGGCGAGCAGGAGCAGTCCAAAACCGTGGGTCTGGTGGATGCACCGGGTAACCGTTTTGTGTTTTCCCTGTTTGAAGCCGGCGAAATCTGGACGGTGGATATGCTCACCACCCCGCCGGATGTTAGCCGCCATGATGCCGGCGAGGAGCCCTACGATGCCCTGATCACTCCCGATGGCCGTTACTACATTGCCGGGCTTTTCGGTGAAGACGGATTATCAATGATGGATTTGTGGAATCCCGGGCAAGGCGTGCAAACCATCCTTCCGGATTACGGTAAAGGTGAGCAGCGTTTACCGGTATACAAAATGCCGCACCTGGAAGGCTGGGCGATTGCCGACGGTAACGCCTTTGTACCGGCGGTCGGTCGCCATGAAGTACTGGTGGCGGACATGGCGGACTGGAGCATGGTGGAGCGCATTCCGGTACAGGGCCAGCCGGTCTTTGTCATGGCCAGCCCGGACAACCGGCAGATCTGGGTGAGTTTCGCCCATCCCCGGAATAACGTTGTGCAGGTGATTGATTCGCAGACCCGGGAAATCATTCGCACGCTCGAGCCGGGCAAGTCCGTGCTGCACATGGAGTTCACTCCACGCGGTGAGGAAGTCTGGGTGTCGTCCCGGGACAGCGACCGGATTACCGTTTACAGCACCCGGACCCTGGAGGAAGTCGCCACACTGCCGGCCAGAAAGCCCTCCGGCATTTTCTTTACCAACCGGGCTCATGCCTTGGGCCTCTGACATGAAACGCGGCGCTCTTCCGGCGGTGCTGGCATTGCTGACGATGGCCATGCCGGCCCGGGCTGAGCCGGACTTTCGCTTGCACATTGAAACCGAAGCCCGCTCCACCACGGTTGCGGCCAACCGTTTACAGGACTGGCTGGCGAGTGCCGGGTGCCGGGCCCGGCTCAGCTTTACCAGAGCCGATGGGCAGAGCGCTCAAGATAGCCTGAAAGCCAACCAGCCAGCGGATCTGACCTTCCGCCTGGAGGCGACAGGACAAGATCCGCGGCTGGCTGCGGTCAACCGCGAGGGGCAATACCCGGTGCCGGTCTGGGTGACGCGCAAAACCGCCGGTGTGCGCTCGCTAGCCGAGCTGGACAACCGGGATGTCTCGCTTGTGGACAGCCAGGACCCGCTGGCTCGCCGTCTTCCATTGCAAGCTCTGGCCGCGCATGGGGTGCGACCAACCGCCGGGCAACTTTACCTGACTGGCGATTTCAGCTCGGCGCTGGGGTTGCTGCTTCACAACAACACCCATGCGGCCGCCTCCGAGCTTGGTCTGGTCCGGCCCATGCTGAGCAGCCAGGGGCTGACCATTAACTGGCGGGGCGCGCCGGTGCGAGGAGCCGGCTGGTACGGCCCGGAAATGGCGGATAACAGGCCGCTGGCAAAACGCTGTATTGATGCGCTGCCAAGTTTGCGGCGCGACTATGACCGACAGATTTTCCGGATGTTTCCGGAGTGGGTACACCGCTTTGCGGCCCCTGAATCCATTGCAGAAAAGGAAACCCGTCCATGAGCTTTTACCAGCCCGTTGGCAATGAAGTGGAACTGTTCACCGCCGCCGCCGAAAACGGCCTGCCGGTACTGATCAAGGGGCCGACCGGCTGCGGCAAAACACGGTTTGTCCGGCACATGGCGGAAAAACTGGACCGGCCGGTTTATACCGTAGCCTGTCATGACGACCTGACCGCCTCGGATCTGGTGGGCCGCCACCTGATCGGCCCGGATGGCACCTACTGGCAGGATGGCCCGCTCACCCGCGCCGTGCGCGAAGGCGGTATCTGCTACCTGGATGAGGTGGTGGAAGCCCGCAAGGACACCACGGTGGTATTGCACCCGCTGGCCGATGACCGCCGCGAGCTGCCCATCGAACGCACCGGCGAACTGTTGCAGGCCGCTCCCGGCTTCATGCTGGTGGTGTCTTACAACCCCGGTTATCAAAGCCTGCTCAAAGGCATGAAGCCCAGCACCCGGCAGCGTTTTGTTTCCATGAGTTTCGACTACCCGGAACCGGACGTGGAGCTGGGCATCGTTCAGCAGGAGGCCGGCTGTGACGAAGACCTGGCCAAACAGCTGGTGGGTCTGGCTGCTTCCCTGCGCAACCTGAAAGACCACGATCTGGAAGAAGCGGCGTCTACCCGTTTGCTGATTCACACCGCACATTTGATCCGCTCTGGCACTCCGCCCGTGGCCGCCTGTCGGGCTGCCATGATCGAGCCTTTGTCGGATGATGCCGTAACCGTTAATGCCCTGATGGAGGTGGTGTATGCCGTATTCGGTCAATCCCAAGACTGAAACCACCGGGGCTTACGTCCCGGTTGTCTGGTACTTGTTGAACCTGCTGGCTTTGCCAATCATCGGTTTTGTGGTGCTGTTGATGATTTCCATGAACAGTCGCCCAGAGCAGGTGGTTCGCCGGGCTCATGCCAAAGCCGGTGTTTACATGTCCATTCTGGGGGCGATACTGATTGGCTCCGGTTTGGGTTTCGCTTGGCTCCTTTTGGGCAATACCGGTAACTTCTGGACCTGGGCCATTGTCTGGGCGATTGTTCTGCACACCTCGTTCGTGCTCTGGGGCATGATTGCTCTGGCGCAGGCGATTGGTGGGAAGCCGCCGTATTTTCCGCGGCGGTTGATGTAGCTAGGTGCTTGGGCTTTGAGTCCGGCCTGGAGGTCGTCGTCGAAACAGACCATTGGTGTGTTTGCCCATACCCGAGTCGTCCACTTTCCTGCCAGTACGAATTCGCCTTGGCAAACGGTATACCCTCCTGTCTCAAAGTTTTCGGCCCATTGGGTGTCTCTGACATGTTCTCTAATAAAAAAGGCTGATCATGTCAACCACAACCGGCCCACTGAGGGGCTTCAATGCGCATCGGTCGAAAACTTTACTCCTTAGTTCGAACGACAGGAGTGATAATCAAATTGATCAAAACCCCGCCTTTTAGAGCGGCATTTGATGCAGCTCGCCCTACGCCCATCTGAATAACTTTTGGGTTATCTGCCCCATAAACTGGAGCGGTGAGAGTGCGTCTAACCTGGATTTCTCATAGCCTCTCAGCCAGTCTCGCAGACTGGGCGATTTGCCGCCATTACTGCTTGGGTGCAGGACCATCTCTAGTGTTCGTGGATCTTGTAGCGCCGAGGCCTGGCGCTGAGTCAGACGGTGTTGCTTGTCGACTTCCCGAAGTAGGAGTAATCCAGCATCGGAGGTGATATGACCACCGGAGAAATCGGCTTCAATTTTGAGGCGGACGAGTGGCGAGAAGGTCAGTTTTTTGGTACCACCTTTGGAAGTGGCCGTTGATGCTGTGGTGATGCTGTAAGCTTCTGAAAATATAGCACTTTCAGCCGATTTTTATGCTGAGTGAGAAGCCTGGGCTAGTGGAATTCAGGTCAGGCTCGTGTTTCATCCGGACATTTTGCCTGGCCAATAAAGCTCGCCTCCGAGTCAACATAGAGCAGATTTGCATCGTTCATTTTCAACTGCCCATCTTCTTTGAGAAATTCAATTGAGAGGCTTCCAGCGTCACCGTGAAGGGTTATCCCATTTATGGTCAGGCAAGTGCCGGAGGCAGCATTTTTTTCAAAGTGCTCAATAGTGGATGCAAAATAGCGAGGGTACGCAAGCATTTCTTTGACGTAGGGACGATCCTTTTCATTTGCTTCCCTGATGTCCTGATAGGCATGATCAGTGAAAAAAGTAGAATAATCTGCCTCTATGCCGTTTTCTTCCAGTGCCATCCGGAAACTCTCATAAACGTTCCATGCATTCTCTTGTTCGGCTGGGTTCAAGGCACATCCACTTGTGAAAAGTACAGTGATGAGGAGGCTGGAGATTGTTAGCGGTCTTGTCATTGCAAAGCTTCCAATAATTGACGATCTCTCGACTGTTTTGCACCTTTTAGTGCTTTTGCTGCCCTGCAAATAAGGCCCGAACAACTTGTGATCAACTTTTCTACATCAATGCTGCCTCGGGTAGTTGCGCTCGCCGCTCTTAAGAAGCGAAATGAAGCAGTAAACTGAATCAACCCTTGGTCGTCAACATGCATAGACACATCTGCCATACGCAGTTCCATTCCTAGCTCTCTGAGCCCCTCTTGTGCGGAAAATGTGACTTTTCCAGCGCGCCCATCGAGCGACGCCCGACCATGGTGATCAACTGAAAGTTTTACTGGCCCCGCTTCTCGCATCAAGCGAGCGGTTGTGGTGCCATCGGTAGAGTAGGAAAGTTCAAGAAAGCGGGCGACAGCGAGTTTTAACTCTGTCTGGCTATGAGAAATGGGCATTAAACCTCCTTGTTTAATTGACTCATTATTGATGGAAGGGAAAACTAATAAAATAATGGTATGTTGTCAAAGGGAAAAACAAAAACTAGTGTACCGTTCGGTTAATTCGCGCGCTTATTATCAATTAAGCTCAGCTTTGCCCGCGCCACCGATGTCATAATAGCTTCGGCGCTTTTGTGCCACCGGAACGGCTTGGCCAGTTTTTCGTTGTG
>JABXHG010000597.1 GCA_013393545.1 Alteromonadaceae bacterium
GTCTCAACGGCGAAGGCGGGATGCGGCTGGGCAGCGCCGTGCTGTGCGCGATTAACCCCGAGAACAGTCTGATGATGGGCACCGCCGGCGTGGGCATGACCGGAATCGCCCGCGGCCTGGCCAAACTGGCCGACGCACCCTTTCTAAAGGTGGAGGCCACCAAGTTCACGGAAGTAGGCTATGTAGGCCGTGACGTGGAATCCATCATCCGTGATCTGGCCGATTCTGCGGTAAAAATGCTGCGCGAAAAGGAAATGAAGCTGCATGAAAACCGTGCCCTGGACGCTGCCGAAGAGCGCATCCTGGATGCCCTGATTCCACCGCCCCGGGATCTTCAGGAAGACAGCCAGCGCACCAGCAACGACTCTTCCACCCGCCAGCTGTTCCGCAAGAAATTGCGGGAAGGTGAGTTAGACGACAAGGAAATCGAGATTGACCTGAGCAGTGGCGGTGGCGGCATGGAAATCATGGCGCCTCCCGGTATGGAAGAGATGACCAACCAGCTGCAGAGCATGTTCTCCAACATGTCTTCGGACAAGCGCAAAACCCGCAAGATGAAGGTCGCGGACGCACTCAAACATGCCCGTGACGAAGAAGCGGCCAAGCTGGTGAACGAGGAAGAGATCAAGCAGAAGGCCATCGAGGCGGTCGAGCAAAACGGCATTGTCTTCCTGGACGAAATCGACAAGGTGGCCAAAAAGGCCGAGAACAGCTCTTCAGACGTTTCCCGTGAAGGTGTCCAGCGTGACCTGCTGCCGCTGATCGAAGGCAGCACGGTGAGCACCAAATATGGCTCTGTGCGCACCGACCACATTCTGTTCATTGCCTCTGGCGCGTTCCACTTGAGCAAGCCGTCAGACTTGATTCCGGAACTGCAGGGGCGCTTGCCCACCCGTGTGGAGCTGCAGGCGCTGACACCGGAAGACTTCAAGCGCATTCTGACCGAGCCGGATGCCTCTCTGGTGCAGCAGTATGAAGCAATGATGGCGACTGAAGGGGTGAAACTGACGTTCGCTGACGAGGCAATTACCCGCCTGGCGGAAGTAGCCCACAAGGTCAACGAGACCACCGAAAACATCGGTGCCCGCCGCCTGCACACCGTGCTGGAACGTTTGCTGGAAAGCCTGTCCTTTGATGCGGGCGATCAGGTGAACGAGGCGTTTGAAGTCACCGCCGCCTATGTTGATGAAAAGCTGGGTGAGCTGGCTGAAGACGAAGATCTGAGCCGCTATATTCTGTAAGCACTCAAGTGTCTTAAAAAGGCCGGCAGGGAAACACCCTCCGGCCTTTTTTATTGCGCGCCCGGCGAGTTACGCAGACGTTTTCTTGGCCAGGGCAGCGGAGGACGACCGTGCCGGGCGCAGATACCGGCCAAAGCCTTCGTTGCGCAGCGCCAGGTCCACGCAGCTCTTGATCACATGCGGGGAATCCAGCAGCAGTACATCTTCCAGTAATTGCTGAGCCCAGGCGCGGCTAATGTTTCGAATCACTGATTTTACTTTCGGCAGACTCGCGGCGTTCATGGACAGGGAATCGTAACCCATTGCCATCAACAGTACCGCTCCGCCCGGGTCGCCGGCCAACTCGCCGCAAATACCCACCGGCTTGCCTACCGAATGAGCATCCTGTGCCACGCGCACCAACGCCTGCAGCACGGCCGGATGATAGGAATGGTACAACTGCGCCACACGCGGGTTGTTGCGGTCTACCGCCAGCAGGTACTGGGTAAGATCGTTGGAGCCAACCGACAGAAAATCCACCCGCTCGGCCAGCTCCCGAATCTGGTACACCACCGCGGGCACTTCCACCATCACACCCACTTTCGCCATGTGGATCTCGTAGCCCTCTTCCCGCACCTCGTGGTACACGCGGTAAATCAGGTGCAGGGATTCTTCCACTTCGGAGATGTTGCTGATCATTGGCAGCATGATCTGCAGATTGTTCAGCCCCTCGCTGGCCTTGAGCATGGCCCGCACCTGCACCAGGAAGATCTCCGGGTGATCCAGGGTCACACGAATACCACGCCAGCCCAGGAACGGGTTTTCTTCCTGAATGGGAAAGTAGGTCAGCGCCTTGTCGCCGCCGATATCCAGCGTACGCATGGTCACCGGATTGGGCGCGAAGGCCTCAAGCTGCTCCCGGTAATATTCCCGCTGTTCCTGTTCGGACGGAAAGCGGTCCTTGATCATGAACGGCACTTCGGTGCGGTACAGGCCAATGCCTTCGGCACCGTGGGAGAGCGAGCGGGCAACATCAGTCATCAGGCCGGTGTTCACCAGCAAGGCCACACGGTGGCCGTCAGTGGTTTCACAGGGCTTGTCACGCAGGGCCTCAAGGCCCCGGAACAACTCCGCCTCTTCGTCACAGATTTCCTGATAAAACGACCGCAACTCGGAAGACGGTGAGGCAAACAACTGGCCTTCAAAGCCATCCACCACCAGCTCCTTGCCATCGAGCTGATTGACCGGGATATCCACCAGCCCCATCACCGTGGGTACGCCCATGGCGCGAGCCAGAATAGCCACGTGGGAGTTACTGGAGCCTTTCACCGACACCAGGCCAACCAGCCGGCCTTTTGGCACTTCGCCCAACATGGCGGGGGTAATTTCTTCGCTGACCAGTACCGTATGTTCCGGGTACTCAACGTTCTTTTCTTCGCCTTCCTGTAGGCGCGACAAGAGCCGGCGCCCGAGATCGCGAATATCCACGGCCCGCTCACGCAGGTAATGGTCGTCCATCATCTCAAAGTGGCGAATATACTGCTTCACCACCTGTTTGAGCGCGCCCTGGGCCCAGACACCATCGCGAATGCGGGCATCCACTTCGCCCGGCAAAGCCTTGTCACCCAGCATGCTTAGATAGACATCGAACAGCGCCAGTTCTTCCGGGCGTAATTGTGACGACAAACGCTTGGCCACTCGCTGAATGTCTTCGCGCACGGTTTGCACCGCGGCACGGAACAGCTCCAGCTCCTGTTCGATATTCTCGGTGGCTTTCTCCGGCACCACGTCCAGATCGGCGGTGGAATACACCACCACCCCGGTGCCGATGGCAACACCCGGTGCACCGGGTACACCGTTAAAGCATATGTCTTTGGTTTCTTCGCCGGTGAGCGACAGGCCACTAATGGCCCCCGTGGCTTCGCTATGGGCGATCACACTGGCCAGCTGGGCGGAAACCGTGACCAGAAAGGCCTCTTCGCCTTCATCAAAACAACGGGAACTTTCCCGCTGCTGAACCACCAGCACGCCGAGCATTCGCCGGCGGTGGATAATGGGAACCCCCAAAAACGAACGAAAACGCTCTTCACCCGTCTCCGGGAAATAGCGGTAGCGGGGGTGAGCGGGCGCGTCTTCCAGGTTGATAGGTTCTTCCCGGGCTCCCACCAGACCGACGAGGCCTTCGGAATGCCCCATACTGACCTTGCCCACAGATTCCTGGTACAGGCCTTCGGTGGCCATCAAAATATAGCGGTTTGAGGCCGGATCGAGCAGGTAAACCGAGCACACCTCCGTGGCCATGGCCTCCTGTACCCGCGATACAATGATACGCAGTGCATCCTGGAGATCCCGGGCTGCATTCACTTCTTGTACTATGTTTCGCAGGATGCTCAGCATGGGCTCAGTCCGTCATTTATTGAATTCCTTCCGGCGCCGGTTCTGCTCGCCACTTCTCAACCACTGCTCCATATTATGGAACAGTCTGGGCGCCAGCTCCCGAAGAGCGCGCCGGTACACTTCTTTTTTGAATGAAACCACCTGCCCCAGCGGATACCAGTAGCTGACCCACTGCCATCCGTCGAATTCCGGTGAATCGGTGCCATCCACACGTACGTGCGCGTCTGGCGATAACATCCTCAGCAGGAACCATTTCTGTTTTTGCCCCACGCATACGGGGTGCGAGTTGTAGCGTACCATCCGCCGTGGCAGTCGATACCGCAGCCAGCCCCGCGTGCAGCTGATGATTTCCACATCGCTGGCACTGAGGCCGATTTCTTCTGCCAGCTCCCGATACAGTGCCTCTTCCGGCGATTCGTCGTTCTTGATACCGCCCTGGGGAAACTGCCAGGAGTCTTGCCCTATTCGCCTTGCCCAGAGCACTTCGCCCCTGTGGTTGGCCAGAATGATTCCGACGTTGGGTCTGAAACCGTCTTTATCGATCACGGCACAGTCCTCTCAAAATAAGTCGGCTGCCAGTCACTTTTGTACTGGCGACAATTGTCCAAGTTGCTCTCATTCTTGCAGAAACCCAAGGCGCGGGCAAACAGAGCCTTTCGCTCTCCAGAAAAGAGCCTTCAGCTATTCAGAAAAGAGCCTTGATTCCGTGGGCATGATAGACTTCGGCTTTTAATAACAAGCTTGACAACCACGGGAGGACGTCACTTGACGCTTGCGATTTTCGATCTGGACAACACCCTGCTCAACGGTGACAGCGACCACGCCTGGGGCGAATTTCTGGTGGATGAAGGACTGGTGGATGAAGACGAATACCGCCGTGCGAACGATCAGTTTTACCAGGAATACCTGAATGGCGAGCTGGATATCTTTCACTACCAGCGGTTTGTACTGCGCCCGCTCGCCAGCCACAGCATGGAAGAGCTTGAGCGTTGGCGTGAAGCTTTCATGGCGAAAAAAGTCGCTCCGATGATGCAGAAAAAAGCAGCGGAGTTATTGGCTCATCACCGGGAGCAGGGCCACACCCTGATGATCATTACCGCCACCAACCGATTCATTACCGAACCGATTGCCGCAGAACTGGGCGTGGAACACCTGATTGCCACCGAGCCGGAACTGGTGAACGGACGCTTCACCGGAGAAGTAGCCGGCACGCCCAGCTTTCAGGACGGCAAAGTGGAACGCCTGCACGACTGGCTGGCGGGTAATGCAGAAAACCTGGAGGGTGCCTGGTTCTACAGCGATTCGCGCAACGATGTGCCGTTGCTGGAGAAAGTGGATAACCCGGTGGCCGTCGACCCGGACCCCACACTGGAGCAAGTGGCCCGGGATAACGGCTGGAAAGTCATGTCCTTGCGGGATTAGCCTTCCGAGGCGGCATGCTCGGCGTAGGCGGTGGCATCCATCAGGCCATCAAGCTCGCCGGCATCCGCCAGCTTGACTCGAAACAGCCAACCTTCGCCGTAGGGGTCTTCGTTGACCAGTTCCGGCTCGTCTTCCAGCTTTTCATTCACCGCCAGCACCTCACCGGTAACCGGGCTGAACACGTCGGAAGCGGATTTGACAGATTCGGCTACAGCGGCCTCTTCGCCGCCATTAACCGTAACGCCCACTTCAGGCACTTCCACGAACACGATGTCGCCCAGCTGTGCCTGAGCAAAATCGGTAATCCCCACGGTGGCGGTGCCGTCATCGGCCACCCGCACCCACTGGTGGGTTTCAATGTATTTGAGATCGGCCGGGGTTTCACTCATGGTGCTTGTTCCTGTCTGAATTTTTGCCGCAGTTTAACCGAAGAGACTAGCTCCAGCGAACCTCTCGCGCCAGCCGGATGAAGGCAGCCAGATAATCCAGTGATTCGTCCCGCTCCCGACAGCCCAGAAATATCTGTTTCGGCATCCCCTCGCGTCCAAGCCGCAAGGCTTTGATGGGCATGGTCTGCGCATAGTCGTCCACCAGCCAACGAGGCAAAGCGGTTACACCCCGCCCGGCGGCCACCATTTGCAGCATGATATCGGTGGTTTCAATGGTTTTGTGCCTTGCCGGCGAACAGTGAGCGGGCAGGAAAAACCGGGTAAAAATATCCAGCCGCTCGGCAGCCACCGGGTAGGTAATCAGGGTCTCTTTTTCCAGCTGTTGCGGCTCAACCCACTCACTGCCGGCTAGTTGATGGCCCACCGGCACCACCAATACCTGTTCGTAATCAAACACCGGCTTAAACAACACGCCGGGGCGATGCAGCGGGTCCGGTGTCACCAGCAAATCAATGTCATGGCCAAACAGCGCGCCCATGCCGCCGAACTGGAATTCCTGTTTTACGTCGACATCCACATCCGGCCACTGGCGCAAATACGGCCCCACCACTTTCAACAACCACTGATAGCAAGGGTGGCACTCCATCCCTACTCGCAGACTACCCCGCTGGCCTTTGGCAATCTGCCGTACCAGCATTTCCGCATGCTCAAATTGCGGTAAAAGGCGGTTTGCCAGCCCCAGTAACTGCTCACCGGCCTGGGTAAAGCGCAGCTGCCGGCCTTCACGCGTCCACACTGGCGTGCCCAGTTGTTGCTCCAGCTTACGCATGGCATGGCTCAGCGCCGACTGCGTAAGGTGAAGGGTATCCGCTGCGGCGGTTAGCGAGCCCTGGCGCTCGATGGCTCGCAGTATTTCCAGATGATGTCGCTCTATCATGGCTATCCGTGAATTTTGTTCATGAGTTGGTGAAATAATACCATTTTTATTCATCCCTCGATCACCCTAACCTTGGCTGCCTTTTCCGACAGACAACGCCAAGGACATCATCATGGTTAAGACACACAATCTGGGCTTCCCCCGCATTGGCAGCCACCGGGAGCTGAAATTCTCTCTGGAGGGTTACTGGGCAGGCCAGCACACCGAACAAGCACTGGCGGATACCGCCGCCGGGCTTCGCCAGCGGCACTGGCAACAGCAGGCCGAGCTGGATCTCGCGCCCGTGGGCGACTTTTCCCTGTATGACCAGGTGCTGGACATGTCGGTGACCCTGGGCAATCTGCCCGCCCGCGCCAAGGGCCCGGAAGGCTCCGAACTGGATGCCTATTTCCGCGCCGCCCGGGGCCGGGGCGCAAACGACAGCGCCTGCTGCGCCATTGCCGCCGGGGAGATGACCAAATGGTTCGACACCAACTATCACTACATAGTGCCGGAGTTGAGTGCCGACACCGAGTTCACTCTGAACCCCGACCGATTGCTGGCCGAACTGGCCGAGGCACACGCCCAAGGCGTGCAGGCCAAGCCGGTCATTATTGGCCCGGTTACCTATTTATGGCTCGGCAAGACCACGGATGGCAGCAGCCGGCTGGACCTGCTGGAACGACTACTGCCAGTTTACGCACAACTGCTCGAAACCCTGGCCGATGCTGGCGCCGACTGGGTACAGATTGATGAACCGGCCCTGGTGACTGACCTGGACGCCAACTGGCGCTACGGCTTCAACCTGGCCTACCACCAGCTCAAAAGCAACCGGCCCAATCTTCTGCTGACCAGCTATTTCGGCGAGCTACGCGACAATCTGCAACTGGCGTGTGAATTACCCGTGGCTGGCATTCATCTGGATGCGGTGAGCGCGGCTAATGAAGTCAACCGCATTGCCGACTGGCTGCCAACCCACAAGGTGCTGTCACTGGGCGTGGTAAACGGGCGCAACATCTGGAAAACCGATCTGGAAGCACAGCTCAACTGGCTGGAGCCGCTGCATGAAAAACTTGGCGACCGCCTTTGGCTAGCCCCTTCATGCTCGCTGCTGCACGTGCCGGTTGATCTGGAACGAGAAACCGAACTGGATCCAGAAATCCGAAGCTGGCTGGCGTTTGCGGTGCAAAAGCTGGAAGAACTGCAGGTGTTGAGCCGGGCACTGAACGAAGGCCGGGAGACTGTCGCGCCGGCGCTGGCAGAAAACCGGGCCGCCATCGACAGCCGCCTGAACTCAGAACGTGTCATTAATCCGCGGGTTCGCGCTGCCGTTGCAGAAATAAAGGCGTCCCAGGGACAACGTCATACTAATTACGCTCAACGCATTGCCCTGCAACAACAAAAGCTGCAGCTGCCGGCTTACCCCACCACTACGATCGGCTCCTTTCCCCAAACCCGGGAAATTCGCCAGGCCCGGCTGAAATTCCGAAAAGGCGAGCTGGACGCACAAACCTACAAAGCGCAGATGGAAGGCGAGATCGAGCGCTGCATTCGTGAGCAGGAAAAGCTGGGCCTGGACGTACTGGTACACGGCGAGCCCGAGCGCAACGACATGGTGGAGTACTTCGGTGAACAGCTGGACGGCTATGCCTTTACCCGTTTCGGCTGGGTGCAGTCTTACGGCTCCCGCTGCGTGAAGCCGCCCATCCTGTTCGGTGATATCCAGCGCCCCAACGCCATGACGATAGACTGGATTCGCTACGCCCAGTCGCTGACCGATAAACCGGTCAAAGGCATGCTGACCGGCCCGGTCACCATTCTGAACTGGTCGTTCGTGCGCGATGATCAACCCCGCAGGAATTCCTGCCTGCAGCTGGCACTGGCGATTCGCGAGGAAGTTCAGGACCTGGAGAAAGCAGGAGTGAACATCATCCAAATTGACGAAGCCGCCCTGCGCGAAGGCCTGCCGCTTCGCCAGTCAGATTGGGAGAGTTACCTGGACTGGGCCATCAACTGCTTCCGTATCGCCGCCAACGGCGTGCAGGACACAACGCAGATTCACACGCACATGTGTTATTCGGAGTTCAATGACATCATCGAGGCTATCGCCCGCATGGATGCGGATGTAATCACCATCGAAACCTCCCGTTCAGACATGGAGCTACTGGACGCCTTCAAGGATTTCGAGTATCCCAACGACATCGGCCCGGGTGTTTACGATATTCACTCGCCAAACACGCCCGAAAAGGGCCACATCACCAGGCTGATGGAACTGGCGGCCAAGCGGATTCCGGCCGAACGGTTGTGGATCAACCCGGACTGTGGTCTGAAAACACGCAAATGGGAAGAAGTACTGCCGGCACTGGAGACCATGGTGGCTGCGGCAAGGGAATTGCGGGCCTGAAGGCCTGATCAATACCCTCCGCTGTTCTCATCCAGCTCAAACTCAAACCGGGTGGCGCGGCCCACTTCGGTTTGAAACTCACCGGAGGCACTTAGCTCAAACCATCGATAACCCGGCGCAGCCGGTTCCACGGCAAAGCCTTCGGAGCCGGTCTCGAATTGGATACAGCTGGAGGGAGTGGCCAGCAGGTGAACACCGTTGCGTTGCTGGTGAAAATCCTGATGGATATGGCCCCAGAGCACGATTCTTACCTGTGGATGTTGCTCCAGAATCTGCCAGAACAATTCCGGGTTGGTCAGGCCGATCTTGTCCATCCAGGCCGAACCAATGCTGACCGGGTGGTGGTGAAGGCAAACCATGGTAGGCAGGTCGGGATGTTCGACTAGTGCCCGCTGAAGAAACTCCAGTTCAGTGGAGTCCAACTCGCCATACACCTTGCCGGGCACTGAAGAATCGAGCATGACAAAATGCCAACCACCCTGCACCAGCTGTTTTTGCCCTGTCTGAAATTCTTTTGCAATCGAGACCAGCACGGCCGAGTCATCGTGATTGCCCGCGATCCAGAGCGAGGGACACCCGAATTCATTGAGGCGCTCGCCAAAGTAACGATAGGCGGCTTCCGAGGCATCCTGAGTGATGTCTCCGGTAGCCAACACCAGATCCGGCTGACCGTGAGCCGAGAGAGCTTCGTCAATGACCGCGTTCAGGCTGTCACGGGTATTAATGCCCAACAGGCTGCCCTGCTCATCGGCCATCAGGTGGGGGTCGGTTAGCTGAAGAACACGCAGCGGTGGTTGTTTTCTGGATTCGGTCATGCCGGGCCTGTCTGCTTTCGTTGCAATCAATAACGAGTTGATATCAGTGTACGACAGGCGGAGGCCGGTTGGTCATGCCGGAATGGAGAATGGTTCACATTCTGAACAGCTGACGAGGATATTTTACAAACTTTCACATCCGGAGCCGCAAGGAGCTACTGCCCCTCACCGACGGTCCAGGCTGCATGTTCCATGGGTAAATGACCAAAACGCAGGCAGTAATCCAGCCAATCCGCCAGGAATCCATTCACCTGCACTTTTTCATCCGGATGATGCATAAAGCGGTTCGGGTAATCGTTCACCGGCGCGATCTGGCGCTGACGATAACAACTGATGATCTCAGCCATGGCGGCGTCGTGGTACACGCGCACGGTCATTTGCGGGTTGTTCAGCCACCGGCCACTGTTATGCACCTGCTCCAGCAACAGAGTCTCGGTGAATTTAGTAGTCTGCAGCACCTCAATACGCACCCGGCCCAAATACTGGTTTTCCCGGTGCAGCTCGAATTCACAGACAGGCTTACCTTCCACCTCGAGCTTCCTGAGCTTGCGCAGTCGCTCGTAGTTGCCGTCACACAACGCACCAAAACGGCGCAGGTCCGGCACATACCGCTTGGGCCGTTTCACCCACTCGGTCATGCCCACCACTCCTTGCGCAATCGCTCGCGGTTCAGCTGCAACCACTGGACGGCGATGATGGCGGCAGCATTGTTGATGCGTCCGTCCTGAATCATGGCAATCGCCTCAGCCGCAGGCACCACATGCGCGCGGATATCTTCGTGCTCGTGCTCCAGGCCATACAAACCACCCGCGTCCGCTGTGCTGGTGTGGCCGCAATACAAATGCACCAGTTCTGTTGTGCCTCCCGGCGACACCAGGTAGTCGCACACCTTTTCCAGGTGACGAAAACTCAGCCCGGCCTCTTCCTCCGCCTCGCGGCGGGCCACCTCTTCCGGCGCCTCGCCGTCTTCGTTCATGCCGGCCACCAGTTCCAGCAGCCAGGGCGACTGCTCCCGGCCCAGGGCGCCCAGGCGGAATTGCTCCAGCAATACCACTTCGTCCCGCTCGGGGTCGTAGGGCAGCACGCAGGTGGCATCGCCACGCACGAAGAGTTCGCGGGTAAAGGTAGGCATTTCGCGGCCATCAAAACGCGCGTGGGTCAACCAGAGCTTGTCCATGCGGAAGAAACCCTGAAAGACGGTTTCGCGTTTTTCGACGGTGACGTCGTTGGCGTTGAACTGGAATGGTTTGGGCATGAAGGCTTCCGGCTATGTGTTCGGCCTTGAACGATAGCCGGAAGCATGGCGCTACTGCAAGTTACCGCGCCTGTCAGACCTTGTCGTAGAGCTTCCCGCCGGATTCGACAAACTCCTTCGACTTTTCCTGCATGCCGGCGTCAATGGCCGTCACTTCGTCCAGGCCGTTTTCCGCTGCGTAATCCCGTACTTCCTGCGAGATCTTCATGGAGCAGAACTTTGGCCCGCACATGGAGCAGAAGTGGGCCACCTTGGCGGACTCCTTCGGCAGGGTTTCGGCGTGGTAGGCGCGGGCGGTGTCCGGGTCCAGACCGAGGTTGAACTGGTCTTCCCAGCGGAACTCAAAACGGGCTTTTGAAAGCGCGTTGTCGCGAATCTGCGCACCTGGGTGTCCCTTGGCAAGGGCCGCGGCGTCGGCGGCAAGCGTGGGTGTGATTATTCCCGGTTTCACGTCGGCCTTGTTGGGCAGACCCAGTTGCTCCTTGCGGGTCACGTAACAGATGATGCAAGAACCATACCAGCCAATCATCACCGCATCCATACCAGACGTCAGACGGGCAGCACCAGGGGCGATGCCGGTGGTAAGCGGCCCTGAGTTT
>JABXHG010000598.1 GCA_013393545.1 Alteromonadaceae bacterium
GTCGGGGGTCGCCATGATCGTTGCTCCGTTCTTCTCTCATCGTGGGGCGGCGTTATAAGTCCGGTCCCCTGCATTCTGGCGAGTGATTATACAATACCAGAGTAAAATAGTCAGGTATTAAATTGGGCTTGCGCTGAGTATACATTAATCAGGGTGATAGCCCCATTTTAACCACTCCGTGCTATGAGCAAGCGGGCAGGCCTTTCCAAAACACGCCCGCGAGTACGTCCCTGGCAGATTTTTGCTCCTGCAAAATCTGCACTTCCGCCGTCCATGGCGGTCGTAAGCTCAACTGCAGTCATCCCTGGCTGCAGACAGTTTTGGAAAGGCCTGCCTGCTCCCATGGCTGTTAGTTATTCTCTGGCAAAATCCGTGTCAGATAACTGAATGCCAGCGATTCCGGCAGATTGTCCGGCTTGGGTATACGCACCACATGCCCGCTGCCCGGCGCGTATTCCATGGCTTCGCCTTTGCGGTTTTCCATTTTGTTGGCGGAGAACCGTAAATTGCCGGCGGGGTTGATCAGTTCCAGCTGGTCGCCCGGGGCGAACTTGTTTTTTACGTCAATGGTCAGCCATTGCTCATCGCGCTCAACCACGGTGCCCACCACCTGCTGGGTGCCCAGGAAAGACGAGCCTTGCTCGTAGGTCTGGTATTCCTGGGGTACGTGCCGACGCAGGAAACCTTCAGTGTAAGCCCGGTTCGACAGGGCCTCGAGCTGGTCCATCATGCCCATGTCGAAGGGCTTGCCGGCCACGGCGTCGTCGATGGCCTTGCGGTAGACCTGGGTGGTGCGTGCCACATAGTAGGTGCTCTTGGTGCGCCCTTCGATCTTCAGTGAGTGAACCCCCATTTTGACCAGTTCCGCCACGTGTTGTACGGCGCGCAGGTCTTTTGAGTTCATGATGTAGGTGCCGTGCTCGTCCTCGTATGCGGGGATGTAGCCGCCGGGGCGGTTGGGTTCTTCCAGCAGGATTTCCTTGGGTTCGAATTCCTGAACGGCGTCGGCCGTGCTGGCGATCAGGTCGCCGGTCTGGTCGTGGCTGTGGGCCACTTCTTTATAGTTCCAGCGACAGGCGTTGGTGCAGGCGCCCTGGTTGGCGTCCCGGTGGTTCATGTAGCCAGACAGCAGGCAGCGGCCGGAGTAGGCCATGCACAGGGCACCGTGCACGAACACTTCCAGCTCCATTTCCGGCACTTTTTCACGGATGGTGCGGATTTCTTCCAGTGCCAGTTCCCGGGACAGGATCACCCGGCTCACGCCCTGGCGGCGCCAGAATTCCACGGTGGCCCAGTTCACGGCGTTGGCCTGAACCGACAGATGGATAGGCTGGTCCGGCCAGTTTTCCCGTACCAGCATGATCAGGCCCGGGTCGGACATGATCAGTGCATCGGGTTTGAGTTCGACAATCGGCGCCAGATCACGGAGATAGCTGCGCACTTTGTCGTTATGGGGCGCGATGTTGGAGACCAGATAAAACTGCTTGCCCAGTTCGTGGGCGCGCTCAATGCCGCCGGCCAGGGCGTTGATATCCTTGAAGCTGTTGTTGCGCACGCGCAGCGAATAACGTGGCTGGCCGGCATACACGGCGTCGGCGCCATAGGCAAAGGCGGTTTCAAGGTGCTCGGGGGTGCCGGCGGGTGCAAGCAGTTCCGGGGTGGTCATGGTGTCTCCGGGGATTGGTCAGAACGGGAAAAGACAGGCGGCTATTATGGAAAACTTCCGGTTCACTGGGAAGGCGTGACCGGTTTTTAAGGTTTGCGAAAGTAGGATTGATTCTTTTCAGCTAACAAGTGTACGCTGATTGTCGAGAATTCACAGTCTGCCCGTTTTGATTGCAGGAGGAAACCAGCATGGCAGCAGAGCCTGTAGGGCATGAAATTCCGAAGCGTTCGCTGGGTAACAAGGTCAGCACCCTGATTCAGGTGCAGCTCGATCGTGGCAAAGTGGGCGTGGAGACGGTCGCCGGCCAGCTCAATATGAGCCGCTATACGTTGCACAAGAAGCTGAAGCAGGAGGGGGTAACGTTTGCTCACCTGTTGGAGCAGGTGCGTCGGGAAAAGGCGTTGGCTTATATGAAGGATAAAACCAAGCCGCTGGTGGAAATTGCCGCGCAGCTTGGTTTCTCGGAACTCCGCGCCTTCAGCCGGGCGTTCCAGCGCTGGATGGGCACTTCCCCGGCTGAATACCGCTCCGTCAGACTTTCTTGAAGATCAGGGTGGCGTTGGTGCCACCGAAGCCGAAGCTGTTGCTCATCACCAGGTCCAGATTCTGGTTGTCCTGGCGTTCGCGCACGATCGGGTAGCCTTCGGCACCTTCATCCAGATCCTGGATGTTGGCGGACGGTGCGATGAAGCCTTCGCGCTGTTGGATCAGCGAGTAGATGGCTTCGTGTACACCAGCTGCGCCCAGGGCGTGACCACACAGCGGCTTGGTGGAAGCCAGCGGCGGGATCTTGTCGCCGAAGGTTTCTTTCAGCGCCTTCAGCTCGGTGATGTCGCCGGCTGGTGTGCTGGTGCCGTGGGTGTTGATGTAGCTGATCTCGCCGTCAACGTTGGCCATGGCCTGCTTCATGCAGCGAATGGCGCCTTCACCACTCGGCGCAACCATGTCGGCGCCGTCGGAAGTGGCGCCAAAGCCGACGATCTCACCCAGAATGTTCGCACCGCGTGCTTCGGCATGCTCCAGCGCTTCCAGCGCCAGCACACCGCCGCCACCGGAGATGACGAAGCCGTCACGGTTGGCGTCGTAGGTGCGTGAAGCCAGTTCCGGAGTGTCGTTGTACTTGGTGGACAACGCGCCCATGGCGTCGAACATCAGGCTCAGGGTCCAGTGGATGTCTTCGCCGCCGCCGGCAAACATCACATCTTGGCGGCCCAGGGCAATCTGGTCAGCCGCGTGGCCGATGCAGTGGGCACTGGTGGCGCAGGCTGAGGTGATGCCGTAGTTGATGCCGGTAATGCCGAACGCGGTGGCCATGGAAGCGTTGATGGCGCTGCCCATGGTGCGCGGTACGCGGTAAGGGCCGACGCGGCGAATGCCTTTCTCGCGCTGGGTGTCGATGGCGTCGATCAGCTCAACGGTGGAAGCACCGCCGGTGCCGAACACGATGCCGGTGCTGTTAGCGCGGATCTGCTCGTCAGTCAGGCCAGACTGCTCGATGGCCTCTTTCATGGCCAGGTAGGTGTAACCGGAAGCCGGGCACATGAAGCGCCAGAGTTTGCGGTCAATCAGTTCCGGCAGGTTCAGGTCGATCTTACCGGTAATATGGCTACGCAGGCCTGCATCTTTCGCTTCCTGACTGAAAGCGATACCGGAGCGAGACTCTTTCAGGGACTGAGTCACTTCTTTTTGGTTGGTGCCAAGGCTGGAGACAATCCCCATGCCAGTAATAACTACGCGACGCATCGTATCAACTCCTAAAAATCATCAGTCGAGGTGAACAGGCCAACCCGAAGGTCCTTGGCGGTGTAGATTTCACGGCCGTCCACTTCCATGCTGGCATCGGCAATCGCCATGGTCAGTTTGCGGCGAATGTGCCGCTTGATGTCGAGGCGATAGGTAACCTTTTTGTTCTCGGGCAACACCTGACCAAAGAATTTAACTTCACCGGAGCCCAACGCACGGCCTTTGCCCTTGCCGCCGGTCCAGGCGAGGAAAAAACCAACCAACTGCCACATGGCATCAAGGCCCAGGCAGCCGGGCATGACCGGGTCGCCCTGGAAATGGACTTTGAAGAACCACAGGTCCGGGTCGATATCCAGTTCAGCCACCAGGCTGCCTTTGCCGTAGGCGCCGTCTTCCGCGCCGATGTGGGTGATGCGGTCGAACATCAGCATTTCATCGGTCGGCAGGCGCATGTCGCCTTCGAACAGCTCGCCGTGGCCGCAGCGGATCAGGTCTTGTTTGTCAAAATGGTCAGGATGCATGTTGCCTGTTTCTCTGTTGCAAAATGATTTCCTGATACTTTAACGCCTTTCCGCTTTGGAGCTATTGACCTTTAGTGGATGATTTTCGGAGTTGTGGTGTTTTAGCCGGGTTTGCCGTCTGCCCGTGGGCGTGCGAGGACGCCGGTATAGCGCACCAGGAACAGCCCGTAGGCCAGTACCCACAAAAGCGTGCTGGCGCCAACGCCTGGGTGCCAGGGGATGAGGTTCAGGGCAGTCACCACGCGGATGACCGCCGCCAGCTGAACGGCCATGAATGCCAGTACCATGCCTTTGGGCAATGCCAGTGGCCGGCCGGTATGGCCCAGTGACACCCGGGCGATCACACCCAGAATCAGGCAGCCGATGGCGCCAGTGCCCGCAGCGTGGCTCCAGGCGTTGGACGGCCAGCCGGCCACTAGCGTGCCGGCCAATAACAGCAGGGCAATCGGCACCCAGAGAATGGAGAGATGCAGGATCCAGAGCAGGGGTTCACGGCGGGCCAGCCAACCTTTCCAGTTATAAAGACGAATTAGCATCAGGCCTGCGGCAATCACGGCAAGGAACGCCGCCACTGTGTGCCAGCCAGCCAGAAGTGTCAGCAGCAGGGCGATCATCGAGAACAGTGCGGCGAGGTCCAATTGCGGGACCATTTTCACCGCCGGGCCGTTCACGCCATTGCGGTTAAGCCAGCCGTTGGTAAACGCCGGGGTAATGCGCCCGCCAATGATACTGATCAGTGCCATGGCCATAATCAGTGCACCATAGCTGTAGGTCATGTCCAGGCGGGTGACAAAGCCAATCTGCATGGCCCACAGCAGGCCCAGCACCACCAGGATCATCAGCTGGCGTTTCTGCCGGGCCTTGACCACGCGCCAGCCGGCGTCAATCATCACCAGCGGCAGGAAGGCCAGGTTCACACCCTGAACCAGCCAGTCCGGCAGGCCCGCGCCCAGCAGTAAAAGCAAGCGGCCCGCCAGCCAGACACCCCAGAGTAAAACCAGCGGCCAGCCATGGGTGCGTTCGGTGCCGGTCCAGACACACACTGCCGTCAGCAGAAAGCCGGCAATGGCTGCGGACAGGAAACCAAACAGCATTTCATGCTGGTGCCACAGCAGTCCGGGCATGGCCAGCGGCAGGCTGATGGCCCCGGATACTTCCAGCACCCAAAGCGGGATGGCCGTCAGAGTCAGCACCGTCATGGACAGGAAGAAAATCCGGAAGGGGTAGGCGAACAGCTGGCCAACGCTGGCGCTGGTGTGTTCGGCGGTAGCGGTATGAGCCGGCATCGGGATCTCCCTTATACATTTATTTAGAGTATATGTTAAATGTGGAGCCGGACGATCACCATACCTGCTTGGGGGTATTTTGCGTACAATGCCCGCGACACAGACTTCAACCGGGAGCCGCTATGAGCGCCTTTGTAATTCTCAAGCATCTGCACATGACCACCGCCTACCTGACTATCAGCCTGTTCGCTTTACGGCTGCTGCTGGACATGGTGGGTAAACCGGGCTGGCGCCAAACGCCATTGCGCTGGATTCCTCACGCCAATGACACCGTTTTGCTGGTCACGGCGATCTCGTTGCTGTTTGTTGCTGGCTATATCTCGGCCATGCCGGGCTGGATCATCGCCAAAATTCTGCTGCTGGTGGGTTATATTGTCGCAGGCACCTTTGCCATCAAACCGGCATTCAGCAAGCCGGTTCGTATTGCCGGCGCCGTTCTGGCTTTGGTTCAGGTCAGTGCCATTTTCCATCTGGCCTTGGCCAAACCGGTCTTCGGGTAACGGGGCAGAGCCGGGTTATTCCCGCTTCTCGCCCACCTGCCTGCTGAGCTCCTGTAGCTGTTCCTGTACAGCGCGGAGCTGGCGGGCGATTTCATCCCGCTCGTCGTGCGCCTGTTTGGCTTCTTTGGCGTTTTGCTCCTCACTCATCACCTCCAGAATGGCCCCGATCATCATGTTCAGGAACACGAACGCCGTCAGGAAAATGAACGTGAGGTAGTAGATCCAGCTGAGGGGGTAGACTTCGAGGGTGTCGTACATGACATCGGTCCAGTCCTCGAATGTGGCAATGCGGAACAGGGTGAGCATGGAAATGGCCACATCGCCCCACAGGGTTTCATCCACTTTGGCGAAAAACATGGAGCCCATGGCCGCATAGATGTAAAAGATGATGAACATCAGCAGCGCAATGTAGCCCATGCGCGGAATGGCTTTGAGCAGGGAGTTGATCAGAAAGCGCAGTTCCGGCACCACGGACACCAGACGTAGTACCCGGAACACCCGCAGCAGGCGCCCAAGCAGAACCGCCTCGGCGTTATCCAGCGGAATCAGGCTGCCGATGACCACGATGGTGTCGAAAATGTTCCAGCCATCCATGAAGAACCGCTTTTTATTCGGGCAGGCGACAAACCGGAACAGGATTTCCACCAGGAAGAAAACCGTGATGGCGGTATCCAGAATACTCAGGGACCGCTCGGCAAAAGCGGGCAGTTCGTATGTCTTGGCGCCGATGGCAAGCGCGGACAGGATAATGATGCTAATCACTGCGCCCTGGAACAGTTTGCTCGATTCGATACGTTTAAGTTGGTCAAAACTGCTGGCGGGGTTCATATCCAAAGACATGCATGGGCTCCGGGGGTTAATTCAGAGCCGGCAATTCTACGGGTATGCCAGGGCTCAGGGTAGTTTTTAAGGAGTAAAGTCATGGAGTTTCTGGAACGTTGGTCCGGCGTATTGGGCGGGCTTTCAGCCTTGTTGGTTCTGGTTTTGGTCTGGCAGATTTTCTCCGAAGGGGAAGACCTGGAAGCTCGCGACAGTCGCGGTCGCACGCCTTTGATTATTGCCGCCGAAGAAGGCGACGGCGACCGGGTGCGAGACCTGGTGGACAAGGGCGCGCGGGTGGATGCCGGTGATGATTGTGACTGGACGGCGATGATGCGGGCGGCGTCTCGCGGGCACACCGATATTCTTTCTTACCTGCTGGACCAGGGCGCAGACATCAACCACCAGGAGAAAACCGGTTATACGGCCTTGATGGGGGCGGTGATCAGTAACCGGCCGCAGGCTGTTGAGCTGCTTCTGGCTCGGGATGCCGACCCCAACCTTCAGGAAACTGAAAAGGGACAAACGGCATTGATGATGGCGGTGCGCAACCGCACACCTGAGCTGGTGAGCCTGCTGCTTGAGGCGGGCGCCGATCCGGAAATCAGGAACGATGAAGGCCAGAACACCAAAGACCTGGCCTTGCAGCTGAGCGCCGGGAAAGAGGGCGTGGGCAGCGATATCCGGCAAATGCTTGGCTGTGAGCCGGCAAGCGCAGACAAAGACTGAGTCTCTCGGGCTTTCTTCAATCGTGATTTTATTGCGGGCCGGTCCTGTAAGCCCGGCTCAGGCCGTATGCGGCAGAACGCCAACATAGATAGCGGCAAAATGGCAGGCGCTGCCGCCAATCACGAACAGATGCCAGATGGCATGCATATAGGGAATGCGGTCCGCCAGGTAAAAGGCTACGCCCAGGGTATAGACCACGCCGCCAGCAATGGTCAGATACAGGGCTGTTTCACTGA
Source organism: Alteromonadaceae bacterium (assembly GCA_013393545.1). Next base: position 7,501 of record JABXHG010000598.1, read on the forward strand.
TGTTGGCAGCAAGGTCCGAGGCGGCAAAGATGATCTGCCACCCCATGGCGATGTAGATGCCGACCCGGGCCAGCTTGAAGCGGTGTTTGAAGGCGATCTTGAGCGCCACGCCGGCCAGAGCCAGTGACCAGACAACCGCAAACAGCGTCCAGCCGGTGGTGCCGCGCAGATTCACCAGAACGAGAGGGGTGTAGGTGCCGGCAATCAAAAAGAAAATGGCGCAGTGATCAAGCGTTTTGAAGACCGCCCGCCATTTCGGATTGCGGGAACCGTGATACAGGGCCGAGGCCAGGTAAAGCAGGGCCAGGGAAGCGCCAAACACGGCAAAGCTGACAATTTTCCAGACATCCCCTTGCCGGCTGGCACCAACCAGCAGGGCAATCGTGCCAACAATGCTGAGTACCGCGCCGATGCTGTGGGTCGCGCTGTTGATCCACTCTTCAATGCGATGATGGACGGAATCGCTCATGGCTGGTGTTGCTGATGTCATACTGTCCGTTGTGCCATTGCCTGCGCTGGTGATGTTGGCCAGTGCGAAGCCAAAAGTGATAAGGCCTTTCAGCGTACAGGTGTACCGTGATTTTGGCTACGCTTGTTTGTACCTCATCAGAAAAACTGAACGACCTGTCGGAAAACTTCCGTTTTCCTCTCTATCACCTTGCCGTTAGGCTAAGTCCTATTCATTACGGAATTCAGACAAAGGAGATCGCAAGATGGCAAAAGTTCTGGTGCTTTACTATTCCATGTACGGCCACATCGAAACCATGGCTAACACCGTGGCCGAAGGCGCCCGCAGTGTTGAAGGTGCGGATGTGGTTATCAAACGCGTACCGGAAACCATGGCTGACCAGGCGTTTCTGGATGCTGGCGGCAAGACCGATCAGCAGGCGCCGGTAGCCGATCCGAAAGAACTGGCAGATTATGACGCCGTTATTTTCGGCACCCCGACCCGTTTCGGCAACATGGCCGGGCAGATGCGCAACTTCCTGGACCAGACCGGCGGTCTGTGGGCCGAAGGCAAGCTGCACGGCAAGCTTGGCAGTGTGTTCACCTCTACCGGCACCGGTGGCGGCCAGGAGCACACCATCAGCTCTTTCTGGACCACCCTGGCCCACCACGGCATGGTGCTGGTGCCGCTTGGCTACGGTATTCCGGAGTTCTTCGATATTTCTGAAGTGAACGGTGGCACACCTTACGGTGCTTCCACTATCGCTGGTGGTGATGGTTCGCGCCAGCCCAGCGAAAAGGAAACCGCCATTGCCCGTTTCCAGGGCAAGCACGTAGCCGAATTGGCGGTGAAGCTGCACGGCTGATTGTTGGCAGTCACTGACGTGTTAACTCAGGTTTGAAGCGGCAGGGTAAAACCTGCCGCTTTTTTTGTTGCAACCGCTTGTTAACGGTGTCCGGTTTTCAGGCGTGAAAACGTCGCCGGTACCACGCCCAGCCAGGAGGCCAACTGGTTGTCTGGCACCCGGCGAACCAGTTCCGGGTATTCCTCCAGCAGGATTTGATACCGTTGCGTTGCGGGCATGGTTTGTTTGCGATACTCCCGCATGCTGGTCAATTCTGCGATTTCTTCCGTCAGCACCAGGGCAAATTTCTGCCACCGACCATCGCCGTGGTTCTGGATGGCTGCGCGGAACGCACTGAAATCCGCCACCCACAGTTTTGCCGGCAGGGAGCTGGTGAGGCAAAGGGTGTTACGCACGGTTCGGCTGCGACCAAACACCGGCCATACCAGGTCTCCTTCAGAAAAGAAGTGGTGCACGGCAACCTTGCCAGTGGGAGACTCCCGGAACAGGCGCAGCACACCGGATTCGATCAAATAAACGTTGGTCCATGGCGAGTCATGCTTTTCCAGCGATGTTTCGGCATCGACCTGATGCGGGTGAAAAAGCCGGGCCAGGTCGCCGAGGAAGCAGGCGTCCGGGCCGTCCTGCTTGCCATTCAGGGAAATGCCAAAAGCCCTGCTGAGTCCATTCAGCAAGGCGATATCGGTGGTCGGTGACGTTTCTGGCGGGCGGAACCTGCTGTTCATCGATTGACCCCGGTTGTGTTGATGTGGGTCAATCATACTACCACAATAAGATTTATTTAAAATAAATGTTTATTGTGGGGTCAGTGGCTGGTGCCTTCCTCATAATTGATCTTGTTCCAGACATTGTATTTGCCGGAAGGCTTGTTCATGGGAATGCGCTTTTCCTCCTCCAGCGTGTCTGCGTCGTACACGATAATGGCACCGTCATCATCCCAGATGCTCAGCAACAGTTTCTCGCCGTGGCGGTCGAATTCCACGTGGGCCGCGACCTTGCCTGGCTCCGGCTGCAGGGTTTTGACGATTTCCAGGGTTTGTTTGTCGATGATATGCACCTTGTCGGCGTTCGGGCCGAAAAAGACATCTGCCCATGCGTAGCGGGAGTTCTCGTGGCTGCGCATGAAGAAGCCCGGGCCGTCCGTTTTCAGAGTTTTGATCACTTCCCAGGTGTCCATGTCGATGATGGAAATGGCGCCGGCGCGGAAGTGAGGCGTGGCCATCACTCGCCGGCCTTCGTATTCCCAGGTAATGCCTGACCCAAGGTGGGGCATGCCGGGCAGGGGCAGTTCGGCGACGGTCTCGCCGGAATCCAGGCTCATGACGATACCATGCTTGCCATCCCGGGCGGCGCCGATCAGATGGTCATAGCCGGGATCAAAGAAAAAGTCGTCCAGCAGGGTGTCGGATTTCATCCTCCGGACCCGGGCCTGTTCGTCCTCCACGGTGATTTCCCAGGCTTCCGGAATGTCTTTCAGGGCAGCGATAAAGCTGTCCCGGGGCGGTGCGGTATACACGGCGCTGACCCGTGAGCTGTCGCCCGCGTCGTTTTCCACCGGGATGAAATCGAGCATTTCCAGGTTGTCGGCGTCGAACAGCACCAGCGTGTGGGGCAGGTAGTTGGCGGCCATGACGTACTCGCCGTCGGCTGAGACGGCAATGTTGCGCATGTTGATGCCGGCACGTACCTCGGCTACCACTTCCAGATTGTAGATGTCGTACTGGGTGATCCAGCCGTCCCGGGATCCGAAGTACACATAGCGGCCTTCCGGGCCGTATTTCGGGCCGCCGTGCAGGGCAAAGCGGCTGGGGAAGCGATGGATGGGCTCCATTTTGTCGCCGTCCAGCAGGGTGACGTGGTGATCACCGATTTCCACCACCAGGAACAGGTTCATCAGGTCGTCCACCTCGAACACCGGTTCGTCCGGCAGCGAGCCGTGCGGGTGATTGACGATGCGGCTGTCGCGGATTTCCCCCTCGCCCCAGGTCAGCTCGTGGCTGGGGGGCTGGTAGATGTAGTCGGTCAGGTTGGCGATTTGCTGGTCGTTGAGGGTGTTCTCGTACCCGAGCATCTGGGTGGCAGCCCGGCCTTTACGGATCACTTTTTTCGCTTCGGATTTTTTCAAACGCCCGAGGTTTTCCGGCAGCAGGGCGGGGCCCATGCCGCCGAGCCGGTCCGGGCCGTGGCAGGCGGCGCATTGCTGCAGGTACAGGTTGTGGGTGTCGTTCTGTTTATTGTCCTGCGCCATCAGTGGGCCGGACAGTGCGGCACTGGCCAGCAGGGTGGCGGCCAGCTTGTGGAAAGAAAGTTTGAATGTCACCAGCAACTGCTCCTGTGTGATTCGTCACTTATGAGTACGAAGCAAGCTGACATGCCTTTCCAAAACACGCTGTGAATACATATATGTAGACCTCTTGTTGTGCAAGCCCCCAAAGCTCTCGGTGGAGTAAAAAGTTAATCAGGTAAAACTGCGCACGTATATCCGGCCTTTACGTTGAACCATCTGGTTGGTTCTGGCCTCAATGAA
>JABXHG010000006.1 GCA_013393545.1 Alteromonadaceae bacterium
GGAAGTAATTTACGCAGGATCGCTTCGCGGCGCTCTGGAGAATACTTCATGAAAACCTCTGTCTCGCCCCACTTTATTTAGAGAGTCTAACATCGGGTGAGGTTCCAACTACCTTGACAGAGGGGGGGGTATTGCTGACGACAAGGATCACATAGGAGCGGAAGGCGCGGGTTGTTACCTCTATCAGCATTAGTAGCAGAAAACCAAGAGCCAGAACTGTAAGCAGGTTCTGATCGTGGCTGACGATGGCGTCATCAACCACTAGCTGCATGTAAAAGGGACTTCCGAGAGCGAAGATCTGAAGCGCAAAAGAGAGTACAAGAATTTGAAGAAGCGCCCGTTTGAAACCGGTGATCCGGTCCCAGAAATCCGTAAGGCGCATGGATAGCTTTTCGTCCTTGATTTCAAAATCTTTCGTTGGCATCAGCTCCAGGGCGACCCCTGTGAAATGCCGGGACGCCGTTTGCCAGTCCAGCTCCTGGCGTCCCTGGGCCGGGTCGTGGATTGCTATTCCACGTTTCCCCGCCTTTTGAAGCACAACAAAGTGATTCATGTTCCAGTGGAGAATGGCGGGCGTCTTCACATTCGTAAGCTGGTCCAGCTCAAGGCTCAATGCTCTTGGCGTCAGATTCAGGCCGTCAGCCGTGTCCATAAGGCTTTTTAACGTTGCCCCTTTCAGCGACACGGGGAAGCGGCGCCTCAGGGTAACAAGGTCAACGTCGTGGCCGTGATAACCAGACACCATCGCAAGGCAGGCCAACCCGCATTCAGCCATTTCTGTCTGGTGAATTACCGGAAGCCGTCTACGCCCGGAAAAACGAAGCAGCGAGAGGGGAGATTGCATATCAAAAAGTCCCTTTCAGACTGTAGAGGGGCTTCAGCAGCCATTGGTAAAGAGGGCGTTCATCGAGGCGCAGATGGGCTTCGAAAATCATCCCGGCTTGGAGGGGGAAGTTCTGCCCGTAGGCAAGCACTTCTTCGTGCTCTAGAATTGCCCGTGCGCGATACACCGGTTCCTGAAGTCGCAACGGAGCATTGATTTCATCGGGAGACAGAATGGTTTTCGCTATCTGCGTGACCTCTGCGGAATAGGTTCCAAAGCGTTGATAGGGGAAAGCGTCGTAACGTATGTCGACAGGCAGGCCCGGGGAAAGGAATCCGATAGCGCGCGTGGGTATGAACAGATCGGCTTCCAGTTGCTGGCCTTCCGGCAATATGGCAAGTACTGGCTGCTGGGGATTCACTCTTTGCCCGGGTGCCAGCTGTAGAGATGTCACAGTACCTGCAATGAGCGCCTTCAGGCTGAAGGAGCTTTCACCATCAAATTGAATAATTTGTTGAGTTACCCGGGATTTTTCCGCCTCGAGTTGATCAACTTCCTCTGCCGTCTCGGTACTCAGAGAGGCCAGCTCGAACTTTGCGGATTGCAGTTTGCTCTTTTCCGTTAAAAGGGAGCGTTCAAGTTGTTCCAGGTTTTGCTGCTCGTCGAGAAATAACTGGAACCTGTCCTGATAATCACTTTCTGACATCAACTGCTCCCGATGCAGGTCTTCAAGCGAGGTGTAACGAGTTCGGGCAAGATGCAGCCGTTTTTGTTGCAGGCTCCGCTGTTCCTCAAGTTGTTTTATTTGCGCTTTCAGGTTGGTAACCCGGTGGGATAGATGGGCCTTACGCTCGACCATCAGGCGTTCAGCGCGATCTATTCGCTGACTAAGGAGGCCTTTTTGCTGTTTGAGTACATCGATTAAAAGGGTGCTAATCGTTCCGCCACTATCGGTCGTTCTGTCAGTGGTGATCCTCGCCAATGTGTCGCCTTTTTCTACCACATCCCCCGATTCAACCAGGACCTCCGTCACATTGCCCCGTTGGTCGGGGTAGATCTCAACAAGGCCGGATTCAGGCACCAGGTAGCCGCTGACACGCTCTTTTCTCGTATAGTCTCCAACAACAAGAAAAGTAATCAGCATTACTAGCGCCGCTCCAATCACGACAGTGGCGAGCCTCGTAGATAACGGCTGGGTAAGAATCACGTCTCCCCACAACCGGTTTCTTTGGTGGTTAACAGCCTCTTGCCGAAAAAGTGAATCTCTCATTTGTGTGCCAACCAGGTATTGATCTGCCGGATACGAGTTTCGTCGAGGCCTCCGATCAAACGATAGATCCGGGCAAGCGTGGTGACATACTCGTACCTTGCATCGTTGAGTACATCGATTGCAGCAAACTGTTCGCGGCGAGCCCTGAGAATGTCCACCAGATCCCGGATACCAGCTTTCTGGCCTTTTTGTGCCGCCTTTAGCGCGAGTTTACGCGCGTCGACGGCCTGTTGGCCGGCGCTTATTGCCTGACGTGTGCTTTGCAGTTTTTCAAAGTTGGATTCCAGTTCATTGAGAATATCGGTACGTCGAAGCCTTAGGTTTTGGCGGGCCTGTTCAAGGCGGTGCTGACGTTCGCGGCTCTGTGAGCTGGTTCGCCCACCGGAATAGAGAGGTAGTTCCAGCCGAACCGCGATACTTGCCGTGTCGGTGGTAAGGTCGCCATAGCCCGAAGGGACAACGTCAGGGCTATCAGACAGGTCTCTTTGGGCGCTTAGCTCCAATGACAGTGTTGGTGCATGGGCAGACTTTGCCGCCCTTGCGTTCTCACGAGCCGTAAGAGTTTTCTGTTGCGCAAGCGTCAGCTGTGGGTTTGCTGATCGAGCTTTCTCCGAAAGCTCAGCAATTCTGCCGATGGTCGCCTTGGCCGGCAGGCGCTGCAGTGGTTGAACCGAGTGAACCGTCAGACCTGTAATCGCCTTGAGGGCCCTGAGTGACTGAGTGAGCTCGCTCCGGGCGTTGACCAGCTCCATGGAAACGCGACTCTTTTCCGCCCTCACCTCCAACAGGTCAATTCTTGAGGCTATTCCAGCCTCCAGTTGTCTCTCTACCTGCGCTTGTTGCCGTTGAAGCGCCTGTTGCTCGGATTGCCTAGCGCCCAGGCTGCTTTGGGCCCTTAGCACACGGAAATAAGCAGTAACGAGACGTTCGCCCAATGATTGCAATGAATTTGTGAATTCCGCAGCCGCTTCCCGCTTCAGAGACTTTCCGGCTTGATATCGATACCAGGCCGGAAGATCGAAAAGCGCCTGGTTCAGGCTAGCGGCCAGCGTCTGGCGCGAGTAGTGGTCTTCGCGCTCTGAGCTGAAGCCTTCGACAGCCTTTGTTCGCTGCTCATACCGCCTTTGCTCTGCAGATATCGAAAGGTCTGGAAGTAAGCCTGATCGAGCTTGTGGGAGAGCTTCAGACGCTGCTTTTTGTGCCGCCCGGGCCACCTTCAGTTCAGGGTCTTGGGTGATCGCTTCGGCGTATAGCGTATAAAGATCTGTTGGTATCGCTGTCCGCTCGTTTGCACTGATTCGTCCATGAACGATGGCCAGAACAAGAGCCACGTAAAACAGCGTGGTTTTAATAGTCACTGTATGCACCAGTCCTTCGGTGTGTCGTTTATATATCCCTATGCTGTGTAGGTATGTTTTGTTGAATAGTAAATTTTCTCGTTTACGCTATTATCGGTCGTATCCGGAAGTCCAGGCCAATAAATTATTCTGTGATTCGGGTCGCAAATTTTAAAAGTTACAGGTAGCCGGCGTCATGCGTCTGTTGCTAGATTTGTTCGCGTTGCATAGGCGGCCGCTTGAATTAGCAACATGGATGTAAATTAACGACTGATTAAGGAGAATTTGGAATGCGTGAATTAAATGTACAAGAGATTAACCGTGTTAGCGGCGGGTTTAATGACTGGCAGGCCGGTGGAATGACTATTTTGGGAATGTCTTCTTTTAGTCCAGTAACTATGGCATTTGGTTACCCGGTGGGTGGTGCCATGCTCGCACTAGGAACAATTTATAGATAAATATCTATTTTGAAAAATCCCTATAAATCATAATTTATAGGGATTTTCGGTCAATCAATGTAAAGTTATTGGTTGATGTCTGAGTCTTGGGGATTTCATTGTTGTAAGTTGGAAATGACATTTTCGACGAGGTGGTATGAGGTTATTTTTTCAGGGTAAGGTTGACTCGCGCGTGTCAAAAATGTATCGATGGGTGCCAGTATCGTTTCTTGTGTTTTTTTTGACAACGAGTGCAATAATTCTTTTTCCTGGTTTCGAGCAGGAAGAGGCAATGTTATTTTTGCTTTTTGTTACGATGGGGTACAACATTACTCTTAGCATGTTCTGTATACAAGCCTTGGCGAGAATTGAGTCGAATTGATAATCACCGAATACGCTGACAGGCCAGCTTTCCTGATCCTCGATAACCATGTGCTCGCCCGCGAAGTTGTTGCTGATAGGTATCACAATGAATACTTGGATTGTCTCAATAAGCTTGGCAATGAACCTCGAGACATTTTGCGATCCTCATACTCATCCGGCTTCTGGATACCGGGATAACCTGCATCACCGAACACGCGTTACTCTTTACCGAGCAACAATTTTCCGGTAAGAACGATGTCATGAACGTTGGCAGCGTTTATGTCGATGGTGTGAATCAGTTCGAGAGTGTCATCAACGCCAATGCGGCATTTTCATGCCGCCACTGATTGCCTTTTCTAGTTTGGTGCATTTCGGTCGGTCCGACGATTCGGTCACGTTGGCCACTCGATGAACGATGGCCAAAAACAGAGGCACGTAAAACAGTTAGGCTTTAATGGTTATCGTATACACGAGTCCTTCGGTATTTTTTTATACCCAATTTTTTGTGGATATGTGTTTTCAAACAACAAACTTTCCTGATTGAGGTATTGTTGAGCGCACCCGAAAGTCTGGGTCAATAAATTATCGTGTGACGCAAGTCACAAGGTTTAAAAGTTACAGATAGCCGGCGTCATGCGTCTGTTGCTAGATTTGTTCGCGTTGCATAGGCGGCCGCTTGAATTAGCAACATGGATGTAAATTAACGACTGATTAAGGAGAAGTTGGAATGCGTGAATTGAATACTCAGGAAGTTCATGAAATAGGTGGCGCATTTGGTCCATTTGGTGCGGCCTTCGGAGGGATTACTGGTGCTGCGGGGTACCTTGGAAGTGCGGCAACGAGTGGCAGTTTTAGTTGGGGCGACCTTGCTATTGCTACTGGGACTGGCGTTGCAACCGGTGCCATAGGCGGTGCTCCCGTCTCTGCGGCTGTCCGGTATGCGATTCCCCGGATCTCGGCTGTTGGTGGTGCGCTTCAGGGCGCAAATTAACCCTAATATTTAAAGGTTGAGGAGGGAGGAGCTCCCTCCTCTTTTTTGTGAAATTATGAAGGTATATCAATTGCAGATGGCAATGGTAGGTGCCTCTACCGGGATTTGGTGGATGAATCCGGAAAGCTCGTATCTAAAGGCACTTGTAGTAACGTGTTTAGCTGTAGCTATTGTCCCATTGATTATTGGGAGTCCCGGTAAAACTTTACGCGACAATGACAGAGAGATACGTCAAAATGGAACTAAGGTGGAGCAGTTCATTCACAATAATCTAATTTTATTATTTGTTGGATTGACGATATTTATTTCTTTTATTTTCTGATTCTTTTTGGCAATTTTTCTATGTGTGACAATTAAAGAAATGGCGGTTCGGTTGGTTTTTTTTGTTTTGATTGTCGAAAAAATACGTTATTTAACGATGGAGGAGGCCTGGCCCTTAGGATTTAAAATAAACTTGTTTTACTGATGGGTACGAACGTAAGCGAAAATCATTTATAATGCAGTGGTCGTTCGCCAAGCATGTCGGATATCGACACTCATGCGCCACGATGACGGTCGTAAACTTGATCATAAAACCTGGAAGCAATTTGCGTTCGCGAGTATGTCGAGAGTCTTGACGGCAAACTCAAGCTGTTCTTCTTGCCGCCGTACTCACCGGAGCTGAATCCTGATGAGTTATACCAAATGCCACCCTGTCGGTAAAAAGATAATCAACAATAAAGAACAAATTCGGAGCATTGTTTACCGGCAGCTTCGGCGCTTGCAGAAACTGCCACGGTTATTGAAATTTTTTTGGTCATCCGGACTTGGCTTATATATCCGGGCGATGTCCGCTTGCCTTATTTCGGATTAGTACTTGACCAGATTCATACCGTTGGCCGGTAGTTGATATGTCGCCCTGCTGCAGCAGGGCGTCTGAAAGACTTTTAGAATGTATATTTTGGTATGAAAATTTATGACCGTATAAAGCTTTATATATTTATAAAATATGTTGTGGTTGCATTTTTCTTATTTATCTGTGCAAGGTTCGTTTCGTATAGTGTTCTTGGTGGAGCATACTTGGACAGTTTATATGTATTCGTTTTAAGTTTGACGATGTCTTTCGCAATAAATGAAGCCTATGAAAAGGGAGGAAGGCGGCAGCATTAAATTTTCTGAAAACAGTTATCATAAGTAAAATAAAGATGTCATGACTAGTGATCAATAAAGAGCCTGGGGATCAGTTGGATGACTTTGTGGCTAACGAGGCTGTAGAAAAACTCCCGCTTCTTTGCCCGATTGCACTCCTACGTAAAATCTGGGAACGTTTTCAATCATGAGTGCTCCAGATTTTAAGAATAGGCCCTATTTTTAGAGTATTTTTTGATCAGTTTCGGGGCAAGATAGGCCTCTGGCTTTTTCCTACAGCCTCAACGCTAGTGCATTGAGGCATACTCCTGATGCCACGCGTCGAAACATTGGTTTAGTTCTTGTCACGTTAGCAAGTCCATCTCCGATCGGAGCAATCCGAACTATCGGATTCGCTTCCGCCCTCTTTGGAGGCTGGAACTAAAAGTTTAAAAAGGGCTCTCTATGCAGGGAGCCCTTGTCTGTCCGGAAGTTATATGTTCACACTCGATAAAATTGCATTCTTAATTTTTATTTTGTATGTGATAATTAAAGAAATAGCTATTCAAGTGATTAGCTTTTATTGGTTGAGTCATCGAAAAATTACTTTTCTTAAAGATCATAGGAGTCTGACTCCTATGATAAAAAATAAACTTGTCTTACATCGAGGGTTTTTTTGGCGTTTGGCCGAGTGGTCACTTTGCAGTCAAGTAGGAGAGCGTTTGATTGGAATCTGTGTTGTTATAGTGTTGTGGCAATGAAAAGTAAATTTTTGGAGGGTCTGAATAACCGCTGATTTTTTCTAATGGTGTTTAAAACCGAAAGACTCGAGATTTTCAGACGTTATTATATCGTTATTTATGTGCCTTTTTTCGTTTCCCGCCATTTTTTCGGAGAACAGTCGCAATAGCCCTGCGCCGGCAGGTAATTTTTTACCAATACTAATGGGTACTAAAGTAAGCGAACATCATTTATGATGTAGCGGCCGCTCGCCAAGCTCATCGGAAAGCTCAAGCTGTTCTTTTTGCCGCCGTACTCACCGGAGCTGAACCCTGATGAGCCTGTTTGGGGCTATACCAAATGCCACCACGTCGGTAAAAAGATCATTAAAAATAATGAACAACTTCGGAGCATTGTTTACCGGCAGCTTCGGCGCTTGCAGAAACTGCCACGGTTATTGGAATTTTTCTGGTCATCCGGGCTTGGCTTATATATCCGGGTGATGTCCGATTACTTTATTTCGGATTAGTAACTTGTCTCGTTTAAGCTATTATCAGTCGCATCGGAAGGTCCAGGCCAATAATTTATTCTGTGACGTGGGCCACAGATTGTAAAAGTTACAGGTAGCTGGCGTCATGCGTCTATTGCTAGCTTTGTTTGCGTTGCATAGGCGGCCGCTTGAACTAGCAGCATGGATGTAAATTAACGACTAATTAGGGAGAAGTTGAAATGCGTGAATTGAATGTTCAGGAAGTCAATGAGATATCGGGAGGAGATGTAGACTGGGGGGCCGTCGGTGCTGGAATTGGCTCTGTTGCGCTAGGCGTTGGAGTAGCCGCTACACCCGTAGGGTGGGTTGGAGCGGCGGGAGCTGCAACCTTTTCTTTTGGGGGTGGTCTTGCAATTGGTTATGGCCTGAGTGAAATGAACGATGATAGGCAATTCCCATTTCTTCCTTAGTTTGATCTGATCTATCGGACCGCTATCGTGACAGGCAATGCCTGCAGCGGTCCTATAATATAAGGGGTTTCTATGAATGCCTGTTTTGCTTTTCTCTTTCTAACGGTGATTTTTTTAGTGGTTGGGATTGTTTCCATTAAGGTTGTGGAAGTTCCGACCGAAATAAACAGAAGAGCGTTATATACATTTCTTGGTATAGCTGTATTTCTTGGTGTGTCGGTGGCGAGCTTCATGAGGCGGTAACTTCCATAGGAGGCGGTGGAAGCATGGGCCATAATTGGTCGCTCCAGTGACCGGATTATCGAGGTGCTGGGGTGTATTGATTGCTGATGGAGGGGCTGCTGGACGGGTGCCCAGGAGGGGTAAAGTCTCTGGGGGGGGGGGGGGCAGAATTTAGGTTTGTAATTCTCAGTGGTCACTTTGTGGAATCCAAAAACAACAAAGCCCGCACGAGGCGGGCTAAGTTATTGAATCTTGGTGCCCGGAGGCGGAACCGACCCCCCAACACGGGGATTTTCAATCCCCTGCGCTACCAACTGGGCTATCCGGGCGTGTTGCTGTACTGCTGTGCAACGGGGGGCTATTAAACCGGTTTAGGCGGGTTGAGTCAAGGCCGTGAGGCAAAAAAATCTGAAAGATTTCAGGGTTGCTCAAGCCTTGACCAATACTCGGTGGTTTGCGCACGCTGAGGATTATTTTTCCGGCGGAACGTAGCCTTCGGCCTGGTCAAAGGGTTCGTTATTGAAGAAGCGATCCATCTGTGCCTGTAGGTATTTGCGGGTGTTCGAGTCCATCAGGTTCAGGTGCTTTTCGTTGATCAGCATGGTTTTCTGGTTCTGCCATTCTTCCCACGCCTGTTTGGACACGGTTTCCATGATTTCCTGGCCTTTTGCGCCGGGCCTGGGCGGGAATGCCAGGCCTTCCATTTCTTTCTGGTATTTGCGGCAAAATACGGTGCGGCTCATGGTGGCTCCTGTTACCGGTTATAGGCTGGTTTGAGGGGATGATAACAGACCGGCGCCTGCTCTGGCTTGTGTAGGCTCAGCTCAGAGCAGGGCGGTCTGTTCAGGTTCGGTTAACAAGGTGCGAATGGGCGCCGGAAGACCCATGTCCAGTGCCTGGTCACGATGGAACCACTGGAAACGTTCAGAGTCCGCAATGCTGGCCTGGCGCTGTACAGTCAGGCGAGCGGGCTGTATGTGCAGGTGATAGTGGCTGAAGGTGTGGCGAAAGCCGCTGATTAGCTCCGGTTCGTGACATTCCATGCCTAGTTCCCGTTCACAGGCGTGTTGTAGTTCATCCGCACCGTGGGCTGGATCCAGTTCCGGCAGGCTCCATAATCCCCCCCAGATGCCGCTGGGTGGGCGCCGTTCAAGCAGAACCCTGGCTTCCGCGTCTTCCAGAATCAGCATCCAGGTGGTTTTTTCGGGCTTGGCCTTTTTCGGCTTGGAGCCGGGGTAAAGGTGGGTCTCGTTGTTGGCATAAGCCAGGCAGTTTTCGTTTACCGGGCAAGCCTGGCAATCGGGTTTGCTACGGGTGCATACCATCGCACCCAGGTCCATGATCGCCTGGGTGTAGTCGCGTACCCGTTCGTCTGGAGTGTGCTCTTCGGCATGCACCCAAAGCTGCCTGAGTACTCCGGTTTTACCGGGCCAGCCGGGTACGGCGTGGTAACGGGCCAGAACGCGTTTCACGTTGCCGTCGAGAATGGCGGCGCGTTTGCCGAACGCCTGGGCGACAATGGCTGCTGCGGTGGAGCGGCCAATGCCGGTGAGCGTTTCGAGGGTTTCGGCATTGGCGGGAAATTCGCCGCCAAACTCGTCAACCACCTGTGTCGCGGCCTTGTGAAGGTTGCGGGCCCGGGCGTAGTACCCCAGGCCGGACCAGTGGCTGAGCACATCGTCTACCGGAGCGCTCGCCAGGTCCTGCACGGTGGGAAAGCGTTCCATGAACGCTTCGAAGTAGGGGATCACGGTAGTAACCTGGGTCTGCTGAAGCATGATTTCAGAAACCCAGACCCGGTAGGCGTTGCGATCATGGTGCCACGGCAGGTTGTGCCTGCCGTGCTGGTCGTACCAGGCGAGCAGTTTTTCGGCGAAACGGTCTGTCATTGGCCAAACAAGCCTTTCAGGGCATCCTGAACTTTCTTGCCGCTTTCACCGCCGAGTTCTTCTTCCAGTTTTTCCCGTACCTTGTCCTCGGCTTTTTGTTTGGCGCGATCAACTTCTTCCCGGGCTTTTGCGCGGGCGGCATTGGCGGCAATGTCCTTGAGTGTGTCGCGGAAACGAGAGCCGTCAAAGGAACAGAGCTTGGCGGGCTCCTCGGAGAAGTTGCCACGGCATTCCACCGGAATGACCACGTTTTCCACGTATTCAGTCACGCGGCAGGCGTTGTCACGATGAATCTCGCCAACAATCCGCAAGCCCAATTCGTAATCCAGGTCGGTCTGCGCCAGGTCTACAGTGCCGTTGCCTTCCAGACGCATGCCAGCGAGGGCGGCAACCAGGTCCGTGTTGTTCAGGGTGTTGCCGTTGATGTCCAGCGTGCCGCGCATGTCGTTGAACGGCGTGTGCGTGCCCCAGTCGGTAGTGGTCAGCTCCTCCTGGTTCGCCATGGCAATGCCCTGGCAGGCCATGCGGGTCAGATTCATGTTGCGGAACTGGCCCTCGGCCAGGTTGAAGTTGATCTGGCCGTTGGCGTTTTCGCGCAGGGCGGAAATACGGTTGCCTGTGGTGTCAACGGCAAGATCAAGGTTGGCGCCACCGGAAAGCATTTCCATTTCGGCCAGATCCGTCAGCAAAGGCAGAGTCTGCACATTGACCAAATTCGAGCGGATGCGCCATTTCGGGTTATCGGTTCTGGCGTCGAGGGATACGTTGGCGTTGAAACCGCCTTCGTAGAGTTTGCCGCTGAACTCATCTACCTGAAGAACACCGTTTTCGGCGGTGGTGCTGGCCTTGATGTCCCGAATGTTCAGGTTGCTGACAATCAGTTCGGCCAGGCCGAAATCAATGTCCAGCAGCAGGCTGCGTAGGGTTTCCAAGGGCAGCAGATCGGTTTCCGGCTGGTTGGCGGCGGCTTTGTCGGCACTGGAGGCGTCGCCGGCGGTTTCGTTCGAGCTCGCGTCGGAAGCCTCCGATTCGTCACTGGCTGGTGGCATGTAGCGATCTGCGTTCAGCTTGTCGCCATTAAGGTCGAAGATGATGCCGCTGGTGCCCAGATTGTAGCTGCCTGAACCTTTGAAGGTGGTGTCGTCCAGCGTGATGGTCAGGCCTGAGAGGTCGACAATTCCCGGCTCGCCGCCAATATCCGTGGCGAATGCGATACGTTCAAGAACCTTCGGGTCATCCGTCTCAATAGCCGGCTGGCCAAGGGCGCTCAGCAGCTGTTTGAGGGAAAACTCGCCAACCTCTACCCCGCCTTTTAGAGCTGGCTGTGTGCCGAAGCCCTGCACGTTCAGGTCGGTGTTCAACTCCAGGTTCGCGAGGCTGGCGGTGAAGTCGCTCAGCGAAGCGGTTTCATTCTCCAGATTGGCGGTCAAAGAGCCGCCCAGCTCCGCAGTCACTGATTTGCCGCCAAACGGCTCGCCGTTCATGTCAAACACGGCTTCAAGGCCGGAAACCGCAAACTCGTTAAGCGCCTGGTTGGCCTGAAGCTGAGCGCTGATGTTGCCGTCCACCGCGAATTGTGGCTGAGCCGTCTCCACCCGGAAACTGATATCCAGCGGAAACGCGGAACCCAGCGTGATGCTGCTGGCGGCCACGTTGAAGTTTTCGAGCGTAACCGACTGGCCGGTGCTCTGGTCATCGTAATGCACACGGGCATCGCTGATTTCCACGCTTTCGACATTGAAGTTCAGCGGCTCGCCGCCAGCACCTTGAGTCTCAGTGGTTTCGCTGCTGGCCTCACCGGAGGCCGGGGCGGTCTCCGTGCTTTCGGCCGAAGCAGAGGCCTCCGGCATGATTCGAGTCCAGTTGCCTTCGCCCTGTTCATTCACCTGCAGGCGGGCGTCCAGCCCGTTCAGCAAAAAGGTATTCACCTGGGGCGACATGGAAATGAGCGACCAGAAATCAATCTGCGCAATCAGTTGCTCCAGCACCACCAGCCGCTCGCCTTCAAGCGTGGCCTCAACCTGATTCAGCTCCAGCCCCAGAGGGATGAATGACCAGCCAATGTCCCCTTCCAGAATCAGGTCCAGGTTGGTTTTGTCTTCCACAGCGGCTTCGATCTGCGGTTTGTAGTCGTTCGGGTCAATGACGGCAATCGCAATAGCGACGGCAGCCACTGCCAGCACGATCAGTGCGATAACCGCAGAGAACGCATAGCGAAGAGCTTTCATGATAAGAATTCCTTTTGCAGGTGATTGAGGCAGGCGTGAGACTCAGCCGTTGATAGCAGGTATAATCGTGCACAAAGTTTTCGGTATCAAGCCAGTTTTCATACGGAGTCTCCATGGCCGAACGTAAGGCTCGGGTAGAGCGTAATACCCTCGAAACCCAGATCACCGTTGAGATCAACCTCGACGGCACCGGCAAGTCCAGTTTCGACACTGGCGTGCCCTTCCTTGAACACATGATGGACCAGATTGCCCGCCACGGCCTGGTGGATCTGACTATTAGTTGCAAGGGCGACCTGCACATTGACGACCACCACACCGTGGAAGACATTGGCATCACCCTGGGCCAGGCCTTCAAACAGGCCGTGGGCGACAAGAAAGGCATTCGCCGCTACGGTCACGCCTACGTGCCGCTGGATGAAGCCCTGTCCCGGGTGGTGATCGACCTCTCTGGCCGCCCCGGCCTGCAGATGGACGTGCCCTACACCCGTGCCACCGTGGGTGGCTTTGACGTGGACCTGTTCGAAGAGTTCTTCCATGGCTTCGTGAACCACTCCATGGTGACCCTGCACATCGACAACCTGAAGGGCAAGAACACCCACCACCAGATTGAAACCGTGTTCAAAGCCTTCGGCCGCGCCCTGCGAGTGGCGATCGAAATGGACGAGCGCATGGCGGGCATTACACCCTCCACCAAGGGCGCCCTGTAACCGGTTACCGAAAGGAACAGATTGACCATGAACACCGTTGCCATAATTGACTACGGCATGGGCAACCTGCACTCGGCAAAAAAAGCCGTGGAGCACGTGGCCCCGAACTGCTCCGTGCTGGTGACCGGCGATGCCGCCAAAATCCGCGAGGCGGACCGGGTGATCCTCCCCGGCGTTGGCGCCATCCGCGACTGCATGGCCGAAATGCACCGGCTGGGTGTGGTTGAGCTGGTGAAAGAAGTTTCCCGGGACCGCCCGTTTCTTGGCATCTGCGTGGGCATGCAGGCGCTGATGGCCCGCAGCGAGGAAAACGGCGGCGTGGAAGGCATCGGCCTGTTCCCGTCCGAGGTGCGCTACTTCGGCGACAACCTCACCGAAAACGGTGAGCGCCTGAAAGTGCCCCACATGGGCTGGAACGAAGTGTGGCACAGCATGGACCACCCCTTGTGGCACAACATCCCGGATGGCGACCGCTTCTATTTTGTGCACAGCTACTACGCCGAAGCCGCCGGCAATGCCGACATGGCCGGCCGCACCCACTACGGCGTAGACCTGGCCGCCGCCGTGGCCAAAGACAACATCTTTGCAGCTCAATTCCACCCGGAAAAAAGCGCCCGGGCCGGTTTGCAGCTGCTGGAAAATTTCACGAACTGGAACGGAAAAAGCTGAGGGAGTTCCACGTTAGCCCTGGTTCTTGTCCAAGTGTTTTGCAGACAAGAACAAAGCAGCCCGCTGATGCGGAGTTAAGCCTTCCGGGACTGTCTGCAGCACGGATGCTGCAGTCAAGCACGCTCGCCAGGGATGGTGGAAGTGCAGATTTTGCAGGAGCAAAAATCTGCCAAGGATGTATTCACAGCGTGTCCCGGAAGGCTTAACTCCGTAGCAGTGGGCGGCGCGACGATCTCCCGGCAGCAAATTCCAAAGGAAACAACATGCTCATCATCCCAGCAATCGACCTAAAAGACGGCAAATGCGTAAGACTACGCCAGGGCCGCATGGACGACTCCACCGTATTCGGCGATAACCCCGTGGACATGGCCACCAAATGGGTAGAAGCCGGCGCCCGCCGCCTGCACCTGGTAGACCTGAACGGCGCCTTCGCCGGCGAACCAGTGAACGGCGAAATCGTTAAAGAAATCGCCACCAAATACCCCAACCTGCCGATCCAGATCGGCGGCGGCATTCGCTCGGCTGAAACCATCGAAGCCTATCTGAAGGCCGGTGTACAGTGGGTCATCATCGGCACCAAAGCCGTAAAAGAACCCGAATTCGTCACCGAAATGTGCAAACGCTTCCCCGGCCACATCATCGTCGGCCTGGATGCCAAAGACGGCCTGGTAGCTACTGACGGCTGGGCCGAAGTGTCCGAAGTCAAAGCCGTGGACCTGGCCAAGCGTTTCGCCAACGACGGCGTGGAAGCGATCGTTTACACCGACATCAGCCGCGACGGCATGATGCAGGGCGTGAACGTGGAAGCCACCGCCAAACTGGCCGAAGAAGGCGGCATCCCGGTAATTGCCTCCGGCGGCGTGACCAACATGGACGACCTCAAACGCCTGGCCACCGTGGCCGACAAGCGCGTGCAGGGGGCTATTACCGGCCGCGCCATCTACGAAGGCACCCTGGACGTGAGCGAAGCCCAGGCCTACTGCGACTCGCTGGAAAACTGAGGAAGCATCATGGCATTGGCAAAACGCATTATTCCCTGCCTGGACGTGGACAAGGGCCGCGTGGTGAAAGGCGTAAACTTCGTCGATATCCGCGATGCCGGTGACCCAGTGGAAGTCGCGCGCCGCTATAACGAGCAGGGCGCCGACGAAATCACCTTCCTGGACATCACCGCCAGCCACGAAAGCCGCGATACCACCTACGAAACCGTTGAGCGCATGGCCGCCGAAGTGTTCATCCCGCTGACTGTAGGTGGTGGTGTTCGCACCGTGGACGACATTCGCAAGCTGCTGAACGCCGGCGCCGACAAGGTGTCCATCAACACCGCAGCCGTGTTTAACCCGGAATTCGTCAAAGAAGCCGCAGAACGCTTTGGCCGACAGTGCATCGTCGTGGCCATCGACGCCAAGCGTGTCAGCGGCGAGGGCGAAGAACTGAGCTGGGAAATCTTCACCCATGGTGGCCGCAAGCCAACCGGTCTGGATGCGGTAGATTGGGCCCGGAAAATGGTGGATCTGGGGGCAGGGGAACTGCTGCTGACCAGCATGGACCGGGACGGCACCAAAGTCGGCTTCGATATCGAACTGACCCGCGCTATCAGTGATGCGGTGAGTGTGCCAGTGATTGCCTCAGGTGGGGTAGGTGAGCTTCAGCACCTGGCCGATGGGGTGACCAAAGGTGGCGCCGATGCTGTGCTGGCGGCCTCCATCTTCCACTTTGGCCAACACACCATCCCCGAAGCCAAGGCGTTTATGAAGGCACAAGGTATTGAGGTTAGGGACTAAAAAAGGTTTTGCCACGAAATCCACGAAAAAACACTAAATAAAGATGAATGAAAATGTGAAAAATTTGCGACGAACACTCATGGATTTACACGGACAACTTCCTAAAGTTTTTGTCACTGAGCATCTGTGAGTGTCCGTGACCCAAAAGCATTTAATTTTTTCGTGTTTTTTCGTGGATTTAGTGGCAAAAATCGTCTTTAGTCTTCCTCACTCCGCGCCACCATAGGCACTATCGGTTCCTTCTCGCCTTCGGCAAACATCATCTGGTTACCGTTACGCATGGCCCACAGGCCGCTGACGGTAGCCACGGCAACGCCCTGTTCATCCAGTTCCGGAAGGTGCTTTTCCAGGTAATCCACCGTTACCGTGTGCGGGTGGCCGATGCCAATGGCCGTGCCATTCTCCTTTGCCTTTTCAATCAACAGCTTGAATTGCTGGTCGACAAACTCCTCGGTTTGTTCGTGATCCAGAAACACATCCCGGGGCAGGCTGGGGATGTTTTGTGCGGCCGCGATGGTGCCGGCCACTGAAGTGGCGATGGTGCGGCTGTCGACAAAATAAAGAGGGTAGCGGTCCAGCTCCCTCATCACCCATTGCATGGGCTCGATTTGCTGGGTCAGCAGGCTGCCCATGTGGTTATTCACCCCTTGCACATGGGGAATGGACTGCAAGGCCCGGCGCAGAGTTCGGGCCATGGTGGATTCGTCCATGTCCGGTGTCAGGCCAGCCGGGCCGAGGCCGATGTTGCGGGTGTTGGCCATGGGCGCGTGCAGGATGATTTCCTTGGCGTGCCGGTGGGCCAGCTTTGCCAGTGGCACCGTGTGGTGGCGAAAGGGCAGGAAGGCCAGTGTCAGCGGTTGGTCCATTTCTGCCAGGCGCCGACCCTCGTGCGGGTTATAGCCCATGTCATCGATAATGATGGCAATGGTCGGCGGCTGCCCCGCTTGACGGTCGACCCCGCCGGCACTTGCAGCCAGCGGGGCCAGACACAGGGCCAATGCCAGAGATGCGAGGTTGCGGATTGTCACTGGTTGTCGCCCTGCAAGTGGGAAGCCTGTTTGCGATCAAGAATGTTCAGGCCCTTGAGTAGGTTCAGTGCCGAGCGTAGTTGATAGTCCTTGTCGGCAGTGGAGCCTGCCTGGCGGTCTTCTTCGCCGCCGCTTTTTTCTTCGTTTTCACCAACCAGGTGGCCGTCGAGGTCGGCCTCGGAGAAGCGTGGGCCTCCTTCCAATTCGGTCAGTTCCGCCGGTTTTACAATGATATCCGGTTCTATGCCGGAAGCCTGGATGGAGCGGCCATCCGGGGTAAAGTAGCGGGCGGTGGTCATCTTGATGGCATGGGTCTCATCCAGTGGGATGACGGTCTGAACGCTGCCCTTGCCGAAAGATTGGGTGCCCATGATCACGGCCCGCTGGTGATCCTGCAAGGCGCCCGCCAGGATCTCCGAGGCAGAGGCGGAGCCACCGTTGATCAGAACCACAATCGGAGTGCCAGCCATTATGTCGCCGGCTTTGGCGTTAAAGCGCAGGCGTGAACTTTGAATGCGCCCTTCGGTATAGACAATCAGGCCTTCGTCCAGCAGGGCATCGGCGGTGTCGACAGCCGCCTGCAGTACGCCGCCCGGGTTGTTGCGCAGATCGATCACCAGACCGTCCAGGTCTTTGCCGTAGGTGTCTTCCAGTTTTCGCAGCGCATCCTCGAATTGTTCGCCGGTGTCGGCCTGGAACTGGGTGATGCGCACATAGCCGTAACCGTTATCCACCATGCGCGATTTGATGCTGGTGACCTTGATGATGTCGCGGGTGACGTCGATTTCGATCGGTCCGCTTTCGCCGTCGCGCATGATGGTGAGCGTGAGCACGGAGCCGGGCTCGCCGCGCATGATGTTCACGGCTTCTTCCAGTGACATGCCTTTCACCGGTTTTTCATCCAGCTTGATAATCAGATCGCCGGCCTGAACGCCGGCTTTCTGTGCAGGCGTGTCGTCGATCGGGGCGATCACCTTCACAAAACCGTTTTCCATACCCACTTCAATGCCCAGCCCGCCGAATTTGCCGGAGGTGCTTTCTTCCAGCTCTTCGTAATCGTCCGGCGCCAGGTAGGTGGAGTGCGGGTCAAGGTCGGACAGCATGCCCTTGATGGCGCTTTCCAACAGTTGGCGGTCAGACACGTCTTCCACGTAGGCATCCTTGATCCGGCTGAACACTTCGGTGAATTTGCGCAGATCATCAAGGGGAAGTTCTGCCCGGGCTTCGGCGTCCTGGGCCTGAACCACACCGGGTGAGCCCAGAAAGCAGGCCATCAACACAAGATAGCGCAGTGGCGGGATCCGGAGACTACAGCTGGCCAGTTTCATTCACTTGTCCTGTTTGCGTTCAACGATTCGAGGTTGTTGCCGTTTGTCTGGATGGGCGTATTGGTGCAGACAGTATGGCGCTCGCGTGCCAGTTTGTCAGCCCTGCGCGGCTACGGCTTGCCCAGCCAGCTACGGGGATTGACCGGTTTGCCGTTACGGCGAATTTCGAAGTACACGGCCGGGTCTTCGGTGCCGCCGGTGCGCCCCGCCTGGGCAATGGTTTCGCCGGCGTTAATCCAGTCGCCGGGTTCAGTGAACAGGCTGCTGCTGTGGCCGTACAGAGTCATATAGCCGTCGCCGTGGTCAATGATGGTCATCAGCCCGAAGCCTCTGAGCCAGTTGGCGAACACCACGCGCCCGTAATGCACGGCCCGGATGTCGGCCTGCTCGGCGGTGTTGATAATCAAGCCATTGCGGCGAAGCTTGCCATCGGCGTACAGGCTGCCGAAATTGGCGACAACCTTGCCGTCGCCCGGCCAGGGTAGCTTGCGTTGCAATGATCTGAACGGTTGCTGCTCGTTGGGTGAGGGGATGTCGGCAATGGCTTCCTGCACTTCTTTGAGCAGTTGTTCAAGGCGTTCCCGGTCGGCGGCCAGTTCCTGGCGCTCGTTGCGGCGGTTGCGAATATCCTGTTCGAGCCTGGCCAGAGTTTGTTCGCGCTTTTTGCGGCTGTCGGCCAGCGCCTGCTGGCGCTGTTCAAGATTGGTTTCTGTGCGGGCCAGACGGGTTTGGGTACTGCGCACGTCCTGACGAGTCTGCTCCAGGCGTTGCAGGTCTGCCTGGAAGGCTTTCAGGCGTTTGACGGTATCGCGGGACAGGTATTCGTAGTAGGTCATGGTGCGGGCGATGTCGTCCGGTTCGGCTTCGTTGAGCAGAATCTTCAGGGCCGGGACGTCGCCTTCCATCCAGGCGGCTCTTAGTTGTTTTTCAAGGCCTTCGCGCTGGCTTTCCAGAGTGTCCGCGAGTTCTGCCTGTTGCTCCTGCAATTTGGATAGCTTTTGCGTTTGTTCGGCTTGTTGGGCCTGCAGTTGCCGGCGTTCGCGGGTCAGGGTGCTGATGCGCTTCTCGGTGTTGGCAAGCTGCTGTTCCAGTTCCGAACGCTCACTCTCCGCATCCGCCAACCAGCGGTCGATAGTTGCGATCTCTTCTTTGAGCGCCTCTATCTGTGCGGGAGTGACGTTCTGTTGGGCATAAACCGGTATGGCTCCCAAAACGAGAGCCAGTGCCAGAGCCGGAATACGGAGCAAAACAGCCTGCCGAACCCGGATCAGTGGATGTCTGCCAGATTGTGGCCGGTCATTTCCTTCGGCTGCTCCACCTCCATGAGTTTGAGCAGAGTGGGGGCGATGTCGCACAGGCTGCCATCATCTTTCAGGCTGACCTTACGCGGGCCGGTGTATAGCAAAGGAACCGGGCCAATGGTGTGCGAGGTGTGTAACTGGCCGGATTCCGGATCGGTCATCTGTTCGCAGTTGCCGTGGTCGGCGGTGATCAGCGATTCGCCGCCCACTTCATCCAGAGCTTCCACCACGCGCTGCACGCACTGATCCAGGCACTCGGCGGCTTTGATGGCGGCTTCCAGGCTACCAGTGTGGCCGACCATGTCGCCGTTGGCGTAGTTGCACACGATCAGATCGTATTTGCCGCTCTTGATGGCTTCCACCAGTTTGTCGGTCACTTCCGGTGCACTCATTTCCGGCTGCAGGTCGTAGGTGACCACTTTGGGGGACGGCACCAGGATGCGGTCCTCGCCTTCAAACGGTGTTTCCAGGCCGCCATTGAAGAAGAAGGTGACGTGGGCGTATTTCTCGGTTTCGGCGATGCGCAGTTGGGTTTTGCCCTGGCTGGCCATGTATTCGCCCAGGCCGTTGGCCAGTTGCTCGGGCGGGTAGGCGCAGGACGTTTTGATGTCGGCGGCGTACTCGGTGAGCATCACGAAATCGGCCAGCTTCGGGTGTTTTTTGCGTTCGAAGCCGTCGAACTCCTCTTCCACTAAGGTGCGGGTCATTTCCCGGGCGCGGTCGGCGCGGAAGTTCATGAACAGCACCGCGTCGCCATCGTTAATGGTGCCTTCCGGCTCGCCTTCGGCACGCACGCGGGTGGCTTTGACGAACTCGTCGTTCTCGCCGCGCTCGTAGGCCTGTTCCAGGGCGGTCAGGGGGTCGTCAAAGGTGAATTCGGCTTCCCCGAGGGTCATGGCGTCGTAGGCCTGTTCGATACGGTCCCAGCGGTTGTCCCGGTCCATTGCAAAGTAGCGACCGACAATGGTGGCCACGCGGCCCACACCGAGGGCTTTCATTTTTTCAGACGCCTTTTCCAGTGATGGGCGGGCGCTGCGCGGTGGCATGTCGCGGCCGTCCAGGAAGGCGTGAATGTAGACTTCTTTGGCACCACGGGCGGCGGCCAGTTCAGCGGCGGCCAGGATGTGGTCTTCGTGGCTGTGTACGCCACCCGGTGACATCAGGCCCATCAGGTGCACGGCCTTGCCGTTGGCCACGGCCTTGTCGATGGCTGCACACAGGGCTTCATTTTTCTGGAAGTTGCCGGTTTCCAGATCCTTGTCGATTCGCGTCAGGCTCTGATACACCACCCGGCCGGCGCCCAGGTTCATGTGGCCGACTTCCGAGTTACCCATTTGCCCCTGCGGCAGGCCGACAAACATGCCGGAGGTGTTGATCAGCGTTTTCGGTTGGCTCTGCCAGAGCTTGTCCCAGAACGGGGTGTTGGCGTTGGAGATGGCGTTGTCTTCCGCCGGGTCACGGTGGCCCCAGCCGTCGAGGATGATCAGTGCAGTGGGCTTGCGCGTCTCGGTCATGGTTTCGTCCGGTTGGTTGCGAAAATAACAGGATCAAACAGGGCACAGATTGTAACCGTTTTCATTTATACAGGCCACGGCTCAGGTGTGGTGACTGGCAATCACGGTTATTCGATGCCGCTATCATGGCCAGTTTTATGGCCAAGCTGCCTGCCTTCTGTGAGCGCCCCGGGGTGTGTATAATCCGGCCAAATTAATTTGCAGGGTAGTTTCATGGATCGCTTGTTCGAATTCGTTGTTAATCACTACATTCTGGTGTCTTTGTTCGTGGCCTTTCTGGTGGCCATCATTGTGCTGGAATCCCGCCGTGGCGGTGCCAAGGTGTCCTCCCAGGGGTTGGTCAGCCTGATGAACAAAGACAAGGCCGTGGTGGTGGATATCCGCGATCGCAAGGACTTCGCCGAGGGGCACATTACCGGCTCCATCCACATTCCGCTGGCCAGCATCAAAAGCCGCGCCAATGAGCTGAGCAAGCACAAGGATAAGGATGTACAGATTGTGGTGGTAGACAAGATGGGCCAGCATTCAGCCATGGCGGTGAAACAGCTGAACGGGGAAGGCTTTGAGAATGTTGTGCGCCTGAACGGCGGCGTGGCGGATTGGCAGGGCGCGAATCTGCCTCTGGTG
Source organism: Alteromonadaceae bacterium (assembly GCA_013393545.1). The sequence continues at coordinate 21,306 of JABXHG010000006.1, forward strand.
AAGAAGTAATTGGACTTGATCCGGTTGTCGATCTGCCGCAATGTAAGGGCACTCGACAACCGGGCATGGCCCGCCTCAGGACAATAAAGGATGTAACATGGCTGAGAATCAGCAAGCCGCAGGCAACGAAGAAAAGAATCAGGCGCAATTCGCGCTTCAGCGCATTTATGTAAAAGATCTGTCGTTTGAATCACCTAACTCGCCACTGGTCTTCCAGGAGCAGTGGAAGCCGCAGGTGAGTCTGGATCTGAACACCTCTCACAGCAAGATCGCCGATAACCAGTACGAAGTGGTACTGTCCCTGACCGTGACCACCAAAGTGGGCGAGAAAGTGGCTTACCTGGTGGAAATCCAGCAGGCGGGCGTGTTCATGGTATCCGGCGTGGAAGGCGCACAGCTGAGCCACATGCTTGGTGCCTACTGCCCACAGGTACTGTTCCCCTATGCCCGCGAAGCGATTGACGGCATCGTGAACAAGGGCAGCTTCCCGGCCCTGATGCTGGCGCCGGTGAACTTTGATGCCATCTACGCCCAGGCGCTCAAGCGCAAGCAGGAAGAAGCGGCGGGCAATGCGCAGGAAGAAAAGACCCACTGATTCGGGCGCTGTTTACCTGCATGAAAAACCGGCTTCGGCCGGTTTTTTTGTGCCCGTGAAAATCATACCGAGCCGGGAAAGCCCAGCTGGCGCCAGGCTTCATAGACCACCAGCGCCGCCGTATTGGAGAGGTTCAGACTGCGGCTTTGCGGCTGCATGGGCACCCGGAGACGATGTTCCGGTGCCAGTGCTTCACGGACTTCTGTTGGTAGGCCGCGGGTTTCCGGGCCGAACATCAGGTAGTCCCCATCTTCAAACGCGACTTCATGGTAGTGACGCGTGCCTTTGGTGGTCAGCCCGAACAGGCGTGCGGGCTGCTCGCTTTCCAGAAAGCTGGCGTAATCCGGGTGGATTTTAACGGATGCGTATTCGCTGTAATCCAGCCCGGCCCGCCGCATCTGCTTGTCTTCGAGAGAAAACCCCAGCGGCTCTATCAGGTGCAACTGGCAGCCGGTATTGGCGCACAGGCGAATGATGTTGCCGGTGTTCGGCGGTATTTCCGGCTCAAAAAGAACGACGTTTAGCACGGTAAGGGGGCTCCGGGCGGTGATTACATATTAAGGCTGCGGCCGCCGTCCACCGACAGAATCTGGCCAGTGACAAACGGAGCGTCGCACAGAAGGTAAGCGATGGCACCGGCAATGTCATCCGGCTGGCCGGTGCGCGCCATGGGCGTTTTGGCCAGGATGGCTTGCTGGTGTTCCGGGTCTACGGCTTGATCCCCTTCCGGCCAGAGAATAGCGCCGGGCGAGACACCGTTCACCCGGATATCCGGTGCCAGGTCCTTGGCCCATGAGCGGGTGAGAGCCGCAAGGCCTGCTTTACTGGCACAGTAAAGTGGGTGGTCGGCTAGCGGTTTTTCGCTGTAGATGTCGATCAGGTTGATGACGCCGCCTTTGCTTTCCCGCAACGCCGGCAGGCAATGCTGAAGCAGGAAAAAGGGTGCTTTCAGGTTGGCGCCCATGATCTGCTGCCAGTCGTCTTCGGTGGCTTCACTGGTGGGGTTGGGATAGAACACCGAGGCGTTGTTCACAAGAGCATCCAGCCGGTCCCAGTTCTGGCAAGACTGCTCGGCCACCCGGGCAACGTCCTCGCTTTGTGTAAGGTCCCCCTGTTTGCAAACCGCCGAGTTGGGGCGACTCAGGTTCAGGCTTTCCACCAGATCGCGGGCTTCGGTTTCCCGGCTTCGATAGTGAATCACCACATTCCAGCCGCGCTGGTGCAGCGTCTTTGCCGTATGGGCGCCGAGCCGGTGAGCGGCGCCGGTAATCAGGGCTACGGGGTTGTCCATGCCTTCATCCTTCTTGTTCTCGAGCGTGGGTTATACGGGCAAGACGCTCTGCCTGGATGGCTTCGCCCAGCTCTTTTCCTTTATAGCCCTGTGCCAGCAAGTCTCTCGGGTTCACACTGGTGGCGGCATCGGCTGCCGTGCGCAGCTGCCTGATGGCTGAGTCCCCTGAAGCGGTGGTGGTACAGGCCAGTGTTTGCAGTAGGGCCTCGAAGCGTTCGGCCCGGCGCCAAAGGTCCGCCTGACCCAGCAGCTCCAGGGCCTGTTGCGGGGCGAGGCCCGTTCTACCGGTTTCTGAAAGCTGTGCCATGAACAGGCAGACAAGGTGAGTCATGTCCCGGCACTCGTTGGGCGTTTTCATGGCAGCGGCACGGTGGGTTGCGTCTGGCTCCGGAAGGGCCGAGAACAATGCGGCGAACCGTTGGGCCGTGTTGCCGTTTTGCCGGTGCATGCAATCAAGTGCCTTCAGCCCCGCATCCAGGGCTGTTGTCTCTGACAGTTCCGGGATCAGTATCGCCAGAGCTCCCAGCTCCTGCAGCAGCTCAAAGAAAACGGTGGGTGCCTGTTCGTGCAGGGCATTTTGCATTTCCTGCCAGACCCTCTCTGGTACCAGGTGGGTCAGCTCACCGTCTTCGACCATTTGGCGCATAAGTGCCATGGTTTGCGGGCACACGCTAAACCCCCGAGGTGCCAGGCGAGCGGCAAAACGGGCAGTGCGCAAAATACGCAGCGGATCTTCGCAGAAGGCTTCGGATACATGGCGCAGAGTGCGGTTTTGCAGGTCGGTATGGCCGCCGAATGGGTCTACCAGCTCGCCGTTTTCGGTTTCGGCCATGGCGTTGATGGTCAGATCCCGGCGTTTCAGATCATCTTCCAGGGAGACATCCGGCGCCGCGTACACGGAGAACCCGTGATACCCCTGGCCTTGCTTGCGCTCCGTGCGGGCTAGGGCGTATTCCTCGTGAGTTTGGGGGTGCAGAAATACCGGAAAATCCGCACCCACCTGTTTGAACCCACGAGCCAGCATGTCTTCGGGGGTGGCGCCAACCACCACCCAGTCGTGGTCTTTAACCTCCAGCCCCAGCAATTTGTCGCGGACGGCGCCGCCTACCAGATATGTTTGCATGGGGCGGATTGTAAACGGTTTGTACTTAGAAAGCAGAACCGAGTTCGATGGCAGCACCGACATCAGCGCTGCTGTACAGACCACCGATATCCATGCGGATACCGAAGAAGTTCAGGCCCAGACCAGCGGTGAACTGGGTGTCTTCTTCAATGCCGTCGTTGTCGTCGTTGCTGGCCAGGTTGTGCCGTACGCCTGCGCGCAGCTGCGCCCAGCGCCATGCGTCAAATTCGGCACCAACAGCCAGCCATTGGGTGTCGTCTTCAAAGCCGAAGGCTTCTTTTTTGGTGAGGTCCAACTCGGCGGTCAGCACGTGGTGATCGCTCTTGTGGGCGATGCCTGCGGTAACCATGGGGTTGAGTTCAAAAGTGCGCTTTTCATCCAGTACAGGTCTCGCCTGAGCGGAATCCAGCTCCATCGGGATAATGTTTTTAACGACCACGCCGGTGTTCCACTGGTTGTCTTCACCGAAGGCGTAAGCGGCGCCGATGTCCAGGTTAAAGCCGCTTTTATCGGTCTGGTATTGGTCGGAGTCGAAATCGTCGTCTTCAAAGCCGGAGACGGTTTCGGTGTACTGGAAGGTTTGGAGCTCCACGTACTTGGGGGATACACCGACTTGCAGTGCATTGTCGTTATTCAAATCGAACGTTGTGGCCAGGCTGATACCAACTTCAGCGACGGCTGAGGCCAGAATGCGACCGCGGGAGTCGAGCTTGAGATTGCCGTCTTGATCTGTTTCAGCGTTATCAATCAGGTTTTTGACATCACTTGCCGTTGAAGCATCGGCAATATCACTGAGCAATTGACTGTCGCCATCGTCCAGTTCCCCGCGTACGGTTGCAGTCAGGTTGCCGTTGGCGAAGACACCAACAGAAACGCTGGATGTGGGAATGGCGAAGCCGACCCCTAAACCGACATTCGTTCTCATTGTATCTTTGCTGAATGCGTTAAGACGACCGTTGAGGTCACCCGCCGTGTTCTGGAATTCAGCCACATCTTCCGGGGTTGGATTTGTTGATGAGTCAATCCGGTCAAAATAGTTATCAAAGTTATCAATGACATCCTGAATGTCGTCAATTTGATCAACCACCTCTTCTTCATCCGCCAGGCGGGCGTTCACGGATGGCAGCATCAAACCAAAGTCATCCGCCCAATCGTGCTGTTCCGAAGCCATCATGGCCGGGTTTGACGTCGGGGCTGCTGACGGGTGGGCAACAGCAACGCCCGTGCCACCCATGGCAAAAGAGCGCGCTGACATGAAGGATTGTGGGCTGGCCAAGGCAGAAGTGGAGGCGATGGAGAGGCCAACGGCAAGGTAAAGTGAACTGCGGGCTTTGTTGAGAGGCATTTGCGTTCCTTGGTCAGGTTATCTGCTCGTTTCTGAGCGAGTTAGTGGCTGTTGGTTTGGGTGGTCGTAAAAATTGCATAAACGACATGGTTTTACAAACCGGTATGGGAGTCTAAGGTTTTGATTTTTTGGGAAATGCGTAGATTCTGGATACACTTTTTTACAAAAAAAGCGAGAAAGTTTTGTGAACTGTGTTTAAGTTTTGGGTACTTGGCCCGTTAAGCTCACTAAGTGGGCGGCCAAAGTGGTTGTGTTGCTTGGCACTTTTCTGGCTTACCGCTTGAGGGCTTTGTGCCCGGAAGACTCTTCAGCCGGCGGTGGGTGCCGGACTACTAAAATGGAAGGTTATTATGGTTAAAACGATGGGAATGGTACGTAAAGTTGGCTTGAGCGCGGCGGTTGCTGCTGCAGCATTGAGCGGAGCGAGCGTTCAAGCTGCAAACTTTGACGTAACGGCAGAAGTACAGAACACCTTGGAAGTTGGTGTTGTAGAACCGATGAATCTTGGTAATTTATTCGTCAACCAAACGGACGGTACAGCAGGCATAGGTTCGCTGGTTCTCACTCCTGAAGGCGGTATTGAAGAGGGTGAAACTGATCAGGTAATCACAAGCTTAGGCGGTCAGTCTGCTGCAAGAGCCTCCGTGGCAACGGACCAAAATTTTAAGATAGTAGTTCCAACAGCAACATTTGATGGTTCTTCCTGGGCAGCTGCAGATGATGTTACGAGTATCACTGATGTTGTAGAAGTGCGTTTTGGTGGTGCCGGTGGCGATCCCAATGTTGCTCGATTGTATTTGGCTAATTTTACCGTCGGTGATATCGATGGCGGTTCAGAAATTAATGGGCCTGCCGCTGCGGGCGCGACTGTGGAAGTTGATCCTGACTTTGGAGTGACTGAAGTAACCTTTGGTATTGGCGCTGAAATTTTCACTGACGATAGCGGCACTCGCACGCAATATGAAACTGGCACCTATGAAGGTTCTTTCGAGGTGACGGCCGAATTTTGAAGGCCTGATATTTGATGCAGTTTAAGCAACAGCTTTGGCTTTTATGTGCAAGGTTGCTGAAATGGGAGGCACTTGGCTGGTGCTTCTCATTTTTTGGCATCCTTAGCCTCTCGCCCATGACTGCAGCTCAGGACATTAATCAATTAGCGCCTCTGGACTTCGGCACCCTCGCCATAACCAGCAACACCTCAGTCTCAACTCTGGAATTTCCCCGAAGCGGCCGAAACCTGAGCATTACAGGTAATCTTATCCTGGTAGAAAAAGGCGAGCCTGGCCGTTACCGGTTAACCGGCTTTCCCCCTAATACCGGCATTGATATTGAAATAGACCAAGCCAGCATGACGGCTGGTGGCACGGGCATTCCTGAAATACTCATCGTTGATAGCTACGATACTGGTACTGTTCGCACTAACGACCTTGGTGAAGCAGAATTCCAATTGGGGGCCAGTTTTTCGACCTCGGGTAATGGAGGTGACTACGAAGACGCTCCCTACCTGGGTGATGCTCAGTTGCGAATGCATTATTGGGAGCCGAGCGTCGGCGAGTATGTCACTGTCAGTGAAACCGTCAATTTTGTTGGAGAAGTACGCAGCAGTTTTGCGCTTGAAGAAGCCAGTTCCATGCACTTCGGTACCTTGTTTGCGCGGGGTGAGCCGGGAAACCAGGCCAGTTTCAGGTTATTTCCTGATGGGCGTCGGGATATCGTCAATGCCGGCGAAGCCAAAATACTGTCACTTTCGCCGCCCCGGCCGGCGGTGCTCATGGTCAGTGGTGCGGCGCCCAATCGTGAACTCACCATTGAAACCGGCCCAACTGAAGTGGAAATGAAGCATAAGGACAACCCCACAGGCCCTCACTTCGTGCTGACCGATCTTGAGACCAGCCCCGATGGCAAGGGCCGCACCAACGACGCCGGCGAGCTGGAAATTGGTGTCGGCGCGACTCTGAAAACCCAAGGTGACCTCACAAGCTCGGTGGTTTACCCAGCCGGCACCTACGAGGCCACCTACTCTGTTACTGTGTCTTATTAAAAACAGGAATAACCCTCCCATGACGATAAAAACCAGTCTGCGATTGGCTCTGAGTGTGTTTGTTCTGGCGTTGGCCATGGTTGCGCCGGCCTGGTCTGACATGCTGATTAGCCCAACCCGGGCTTATATGGATACCGACAACCGTTCCGCGACGCTGGTCTTGCGCAACACCGCCGATGGTTCCAGAACTTACCGGTTGTCCTGGGAAGATAAACGGGTAAACGATGAGGGAAACTATGAGATGGTGGAAGAGGGAGAAGACTGGCCTTCCGCAGCAGAAATGATCCGCTTCTCGCCTCGCCAGATTACTGTCGGACCCGGCGAAAACCAGACGGTCCGGCTGAACTTTCGTCCGCCTGCAGACCTGGAGCCCGGAGAGTACCGTTCCCATCTTAAATTGCAGGTTGTCGCGGAGGAGTCGGAACCAGCCAGCGTGATTGAAATGGATGACCCTGAGCGTGAGGGCGTGGGTTTTCGCCTGTTTATGCAGATGTCGTTTTCCATTCCGGTGATTGCCCGGCATCAGGTTTCCGTACCGGAAGTGAATATTTCGGAAGTGTCGGTAGTGCCTGCCACTGCTGATCGCAACATGGCCTTACAGGTGACTCTGGATCGGAGCGGAGAGGCCAGTAGCTACGGTGAGCTTTTGGTGGAAATGCAGCGGGATGCCAATAGCCCGGTTGAGGTGATTGGTCGGCGCAAGGAACTGTATGTGTTCCATGAAACCGACCGAAAAGTGGTTCGAGTGCCGCTGCGCGATAAGGCAATACCGGCTGGTTCCTGGATTCGTATCGCGTATGACGGTATAGCCGAGTATGAAGGCAAGCTTTGGGATGAGAGGGTGTTTCAGAGTAAATAATTGCGCTGCTTGCCGCCAGCCTCGCTAGCTGGTCAGTTTTGTTGGCCCACCTATTGCTTCCCTCCAGTTGAGCGTCGGTTTTTCGACAAAATTCAGCTGGAGGCCCTGTCATGCCCCCTTACCGAATTTCGGTAGCATTTTTACTGCCACTTCTTTGCCTCATGTCACTGTCATGGGCTTCGGGTGCCCGTGCGCAGGAGTCTGAACAGGCTCAGCCAATGCTCAAGATGGAGAATGAGTTGCTGCTGGATGTCCAGCTTGATGGCAGCTCGCTCGGCTTTGCGATTTTGGGCTACCAGGATGGCGGGCGTTTTTGGCTGGCTTTGTCTGAGTTAATGGATGTTCTGCAGTTTCCGGTTAACGTTGATGCGGCATCCGGGCGTGCTGGCGGTTGGTATGTGAAAGAGGAAAGGGCTTTCTCTCTGGATTTGAACGCAGGCGAGGTGGTCTCCGGCAATCAGTCGTTTGACGTTGGCGACCAGGCCATTGCTTATCAGGGCGATATCTTTGTGCTGGCGGAAGCTTTGGAAAGCTGGTTTCCGATTATCTTGAATCCCCGCGTTCGTCAGTTGGCACTGGATGTAGAAACTACCGAAACCATTCCTCTTCAGGCCCGCCTGTCCCGTAGCCGAAGTCGAAGCTTTGCTGGCCCGGGCGCTGCAAGTCGAGAACCTGAACTGCCTTTCCAGGCAACGCCTTACCGTTTTATTGGCTCCCACGCGACGGACGTGCGTCTGAATATGACCAGTGTGCTGGATGACGAGGAAGACAGTAGCACAAGCCTGGGCGGCAATTATTCTGTGTTGTCCCGTGGTGATCTGGCCTGGATGACTTCCACAATTGCGATCAGCGGCAGTAAGGATGAGGACGTCAGTGATGGCCGGTTCAAGCTGGAACGTTCGGATCTGGACGGCCCGCTTCGTTTGGAGCATGTGGAGGTGGGTGATGTTGATGCAGGGGCACGCGGTCTCCTTATTCGCGGTGGAGGTGCTCAGGAAGGTCTGACCGGTTTGTTTTCGGATGAGCAGGTGGATCTGCGGGGCGACATCCCACCAGGTTGGGAAGTTGAGCTTTATCGTAATGGCGTGCTCATCGATGCGATTACCGAGGTTGGTGGAGATGCCCAGTACGAATTTCTGGATGTACCTCTCGAATTTGGTGAAAACCGTTTCGAGTTTGTTTTTTATGGTCCCTTTGGCGAAGAACGGCGGGAAGAGGAAGTTTACTACGCTGGTCGAAGTGAGCTTGGCCTGGGTGAGGTGAGCTATGAGCTGGCAGCGGTACAAGATGGTCGTTCGGTTTTTGACGTGCGCCAGGGCGCGACTAAAGGCGATGTGGATACCGGCCGGTTCCTTGGGGATTTCAATCTGGGGCTTGCATCGAATGCGGTGGCGTCTTTCGGGGTAGACAGCTTTGTTTTTAATGACGAGCGAAAGCAGGATTATAGTGCAGGCCTGAGCGTCAATTTCGCGAGGTTGCAAACCAGCGCAGGGTACGAAGACCGAGCTCTGGCCCAGGATGAGGCGACCGGCCTTGTTCGTGCCCGCCTTGGCGATTCAACAACCTCCTCCTTGCGCTATACCCGATACATGGAAGGCGATATTCCTGAATCACTGGTGCCTGCTGATCGCCCGGAATGGAGGGGGAGTGCCAGTCTGTCGACGCGGGTTGCGTCGGTACCCGTGAATTTTGACGCCATTCACCAAGAGCGGGAACAGTCCAACTCCTCTTCGGCCAGCATTGGTACTACCGTTTCGACGGAAAGTGGCATCCGGGTTTCCAAGTCTTTCTATTATGACCGCGATGATAATGCCAGTGACGTGGATGAACGAACCGGTGGTGTACTGAATGTATCCACCAGCATGCGCCCCTGGCGGTTCAGAGCCGGTGTTGGTTACGGCATCTCCCCGGATACGGAAGTGAATTCGGTGAATGCCTCCGCCAACCTTCGGGTGGATTCAAACATGACCATGAATTTTGATGTGAACCACAGTGCCAGAAGTGATTACACCACTTACCGGGCGGGCTTTAACTGGTTACTGGATTACCTGCAGGTGAGCCCGCAAATTATCTACGATAGTAATGAGCGCTGGGTTGGTCTGGTTAGTCTCTCGACCAGCTTCAACCCGCAACCGGGGCGTAGCTGGCCGGCGGTCGATCGCTTGTCTCAAACAAACCACGGGGCTGTTCATGCGCGAGCGTTTGTTGATCAAAATGGCAACGGCGTAATGGATGGCAATGAACAGGGCCTTGAAGATGTAAGGATAGATGCGGTGCAGGCCTGGCGTCTGGCGCATACCGAGCCTGATGGTAGCGGTTACATCACCCGTTTGCGTAAAAACCGGGTGACAGACGTTGCTATAGATCCGAGCTCCTTGCCGGGTATCGATATGGTGCCGGTTTCTCCGGGGGTGTCGGTAAAACCGCGGCCGGGCAGCTGGAGTGAAGTGAACTTCCCGGTTATTCAGTCCATGGAGCTGGAAGGCCATGTTTATAGCCAGTCTGGTGACGGTAACGAGCAGGTGGAAGTTGAACGGGCTCCGGTTCAACTTTTGAATGACGATGGTGAGGTGGTTGCTAGCCAGCGGACTGCGTTCGACGGCTTTTTTCTGTTCGCCGGTGTCCCGCCAGGGAACTACCAGCTGGGCCTGAGTGGCCCAATGGCTCAGCGTGTCGTGGAGCAACCTGAGGTAATAGAAGTAACGGCAGAGGGCGGTGTGATCGCTGGTCTGAATATTGTCCTGGGGCCGGCTGAACAAAGGCAGCTGATACTGGAGCAGGTTTCTCCCGCAACAACGAATAGCTTCGCACCTTCTGGTGTGGCGCCGACACTGGCTACTGAGCCTGAGCCTGAGCCTGAGCCTTATCCTGAGCCTGAGAT
>JABXHG010000060.1 GCA_013393545.1 Alteromonadaceae bacterium
AAACAGTCCTGCGCCGATGGTAGTGTGGTTCGCCCATGCGAGAGTAGGTCATCGTCAGGCTCCTAATACCAAAAACCCCAGCATCCTTGATGTTGGGGTTTTTTTATGGGCGGAAAAAAGTGCCTTTTTGTTTTTTCAGTGCTTGTAGTGTTTAATCCCCTACTTGTTTTGTTTCGGATACTCGTGCGATGAAAGCTCCTGCTTTATTAACACTACTGGAAGACCAGCAGATCCATTCCGGAGAATTCCTGGCCCGTGCTTTGGGAGTTTCCCGGACGGCGGTCTGGAAGCAAATACGCAAGGCCCGCGAGCAGGGCCTGGAGATCCGCACTATTAAAGGTCGCGGTTACCAGTTGTTGTCGATGGTGGACCACCTGGATGCTGAAGCCGTCCGGCAAGGGCTGTCAGAGAATTTGCGATCCCTTATGGATCTGGCGATTCTGCCGGAAATCGATTCCACCAATCGCGAGGTAGCACGTAGGCTGCCTTCGGCTGGTGGCCGATTTCCGGTCGTCATGGCTGAAACGCAGACGGCTGGGCGGGGCCGTCTGGGGCGTGCCTGGGAAAGCCCGAGGGGTGAAAATATCTACCTGAGTATCGGGCTCGCCTTGAAAGGCGGTTTTGCTGCCCTGGAAGGGCTTAGTCTCGTGTTGGGTGTCGCGGTTTCCCGTGCCCTTGAAGCCCTGGGAGCGTCTCCCCTGGGGCTTAAATGGCCCAACGATCTTTACGCCTTCGATAAAAAGCTTGGTGGTATTCTTGTTGAGATTCAGGGCGAGCTTCAGGAAGGCTATGTGCAGGTGATCGCAGGTATTGGTATCAACGTGCACATGCAGTCATCAGCCATAGTGGATCAACCCTGGACTAGTCTTGCGACGTCCTGGCCAGCAATCCGCTGGCGTCGCAGCGAGATCGCGGCGAGAATACTGGACGAACTGCACTTTTCCGTCGATCTGTTCCAGAAAGACGGCTTCACAGCCTTCAGAGAACCCTGGCAAGTCCGTGATATTTTTTACGACCGACCACTCAAAGCCAGGGATGCGGACCTGGAAGGCATTGGTGCAGGTATCGATGGGCGGGGTAATTACCTCCTTAAGCAGGGTATTAAAACCGTCAGCGTCGGCGCGGGCGATATCAGCTTGAGGGTTCAGCAATGATTTTATTGGTGGACTCCGGCAACACCAGGCTCAAATGGCGCCTTTGTGAAGAATCTGGTGCACCGCTTGCGGAAGGCGCCGATCTCGAGGCCTTTTCGCTTTACCTGTCCCGACATAAAGCTACTCTACGCGGTCCCGAGCGAGTTGCGGTTTCCATGGTGGGCTCCGAGGTGGCTACTGAGCAACTCGATAAACGGCTTCGAGAACTATCCAGCGCACCGGTGCACTTTCATTGGCCGCAGACGTGTAGTGAAGGACTAAAGAACTCCTATAGCGACGTTAGTAGGATGGGAGCGGATCGTTGGCACGCAATGGTTGCCGCGTGGAAGGAATTCCAGAATGGTCTGGTGGTTGTCGATGCGGGCAGTGCGCTGACTGTCGATTATATAGACCGTCAGGGACAGCACCTCGGTGGGTTTATCCTGCCCGGAATGGGAATGATCCGACAGAGCCTTCTGCAGAACACCGCTCGGGTCGGTTTCGATCCAAAAGAGCCAGTGGATATCCGGCCGGCGAATTGCACTTCCGATGCGGTTAATCACGGCCTTGACTGGCTGATAACCTCATTGGTTGAAAGGATCGGTGCTGATTGTCAGAGGTACGGCATCGATACTCGGGTTCTCACCGGCGGCGACGCATCACGTTGGCAAGCTGCCGGATTTGCCGCAGAGCTTCGGCCGGGTCTGGTTCTGGATGGCCTGTTCTTCGCAGACCGGCAAGAGGCAGTCATCAGATGAGGTGGCTGGTGCTGTTCTTGTTGGTCGTCAATGGCGCGATATGGTACTTGGGTAACACTGATCGGAAGGCTATGTCGGCCCAGTCGTTAGGCCAGTTACCGAGGGTTGCCAGCCTCAAGCCGAGCACTTCGGGAGCTCATCCCCGGCCTTGCGTCCGGTTAGCCTGGTTTGAATCAGAGGCGGATGCTGTCGAAAAGGGCATGGCGATAGGCCGGCCCTACACCGTGGAGTACCTTGAGCGGGATCTACCAGCTCTGAATTGGGTCCTGGTCCGCCCCCAGCCTGAACAGCAGGCCTTGATGCAGCTCAGGGAATTAAGAGCACTGGGCAGCGAAGCCTGGTTGGTTACCCAGGGTGAGCACCAAAACGGTATCTCATTGGGTCTGTTTGAATCCGAACCGGCTGCCAGGGCCGTAATCACACAAAAAAAACGGGAAAATCTCGATGTGATACTGGCCAAGTTCCCCCGTAATCGTTTAGGATACGCGCTCGTTTTTGAGGTTGGGCCTGCGGCGAAAAGTCCCTGGCTTCAAACGGTTGAAGCGGAATTCGGTGAAAAGTTCGAAATTGTCGAGCCAGCAAGCTGCAAAGGTGTTGCAAGACCGAAAAAAACTCCGTAGTATACCGGCCTCGCTGATGAGGCGAATGTGAGCTGGCATAGCTCAGTTGGTAGAGCAACGCACTCGTAACGCGTAGGTCGGGGGTTAAACTCCCCCTGCCAGCGCTCATTTAAGGGTTTAGCAAATCGGCTCTGGCGGTTTGGCGTGGGACGGGTTCCTGAGTGG
>JABXHG010000599.1 GCA_013393545.1 Alteromonadaceae bacterium
GGAGAGGTGGGTAGCGGCCTCGTAGTGAGCAAGGGGCACAGGGTGGAACAGCTGGGGGTCGCCGAGGAGGAAGTCACGCGCTAGGTGAAGGCACAGGCCGGAAGGCGCGTAACGCTGGTAGAGGTCAGCCGGCGCGCGCTTGGGGATGTACTGGTGGATGGTGTAGTCCAGCTTGCCCTCGACCTTGTTGTGGGACCAGGTCAGCGGGTCTTCAAAGTCGTGGGCGATGTGCTTGTAGAATTCCTTGTACTCTTCGTCCTTGATCTCGGTGCGCGGCAGGGTCCACAGAGCGGTAGCATCGTTGACGGTTTCGTCTTCGCCCTTCTTGTCCTCTTCCTCGGATTCGGACTTCATGATCACCGGGAAAGAGATGTGGTCGGAGTACTTTTTCACCAGGTTGCGCAGGCGGAAGCCGTCGGCAAACTCGGTGGCGTCTGATTTCAGATGCAGGGTGATTTCAGTACCGCGCTGCTCGCGCTCGGTCTGCTCGATGGTGAATTCACCGTCACCCTTCGATTCCCAATGCACCCCTTCGCTGGCCGGTGCGCCGGCACGGCGGGTTTTTACGGTGACTTTGTCCGCCACGATAAAGGAAGAATAGAAACCCACACCGAACTGGCCGATCAGCTTGCTATCTTTCTTTTCGTCGCCGGACAGCTGCTTGAGGAATTCGGCGGTGCCGGATTTGGCAATGGTGCCGAGGTTGGCGATCACGTCATCACGGGTCATGCCGATGCCGTTATCGCTCAGGGTGACGGTGCCGGCGTCTTTGTCGTAGTCCAGGCGGATGTTGAGTTCCTGATCACCTTCGTATAGAGCCTCGTCTTTCAGGGCGGCGAAGCGCAGTTTGTCTTCGGCGTCCGAGGCGTTGGAGATAAGCTCGCGCAGGAAGATTTCCTTGTTGGAGTACAGGGAGTGGATCATCAACTGCAGCAGCTGTTTGACTTCCGTCTGGAATCCTAGCGTTTCTTTGTTGGTTTCTACCGTCATGGGGTTTGGTCTCCTTTTCTCGGATTTGGTGCAAGACGTGGGTGGGGTGCGTCTTTCCAAAAAGCGCTCCTTCGGCACATCCATGTGGCGCTTATGCTCCGCCCCGCAACGCTAATTGCTCCTGCGTCGCGTGGCGGGTCCGGGGCAGGCCATCCGTGGCCAGCCCGTGAAGGGCTATCGCCCTTCACCCCTGGCTCCGCAAATTTTTGGAAAGACGCACCCCACCCACGTCTACAGGCAATGGAGTTCGCGTCACCAAAAAATGGGGGCAAGCCAAACCTTTTCAAGCCCTGTAGAAAACCGTTTTAACCTTCCAGCAAAAAATGCGCTCGCGCCGTCGCAATCGGCTTGGAGCGGGATTTCTGCCAGGCCACCACGCCCACGTTGGCTACGCGGTTGCCCTGGCGGGTCAGGTGGCATTCGGCGTAGGTTTCGCGGTTCAGGCCCGCGCGCAGGTAGTCGAGGGAGAAGTCGACGATTTTGGGCATGCGCAGGGTTTCCTGGCCGAGGATCAGGTAGATTTCGGCGGCCAGTTCCATAAAGCCGCCTATCACGCCACCGTGGATGGCGGGCAGTATCGGGTTGCCCAGGTTTTCGTCTTTGGCCGGCAGGCGGAAGATCAGGTCGTCTCCGAAGCGGTCGCAACGCAGGCCAATCCAGCGTGCGTAGGGAATATCTTCCAGCAGGCGGGTAAAGTCACCGGTTTTCTGGGTATGCTCGAGTACGGCCGGGTCGATCATTGGTTCCCTCCGGTGATCAGGTCGCGGTAGGACTTGGGGGATGCTTCCTTGCCGATGCGCATGAAGGTGCCCACGCAGTTGGCGATGGTGTTGCCTTCCTCCTGGTAAGCCTCACAGCGGGTGAAGATGATGTTGGAGGTGATTTTGTAGGTCTCGGCCCGGGCATACACCGGCTTGCCGGGTTCCGCGGGGTGCATGTAATCCACCCGCAGATCCAGGGTCGGGCAAAGTTCGAATTCATCCAGGGCGCAGATGATGACCGAGCCCGAGGTAGTGTCCATCAGCGTGGTGATGGCACCACCGTGGATGGCGCCGGTGTCCGGGTTACCGATGATTTTTTCGCTGTAGGGCAACCTGACCAGCAAACTGCCCTCCCCGGCCTCAATGGCGGTCAGGCCGAGTTCTCTGGCCTGGGTCAGGGTTTCGATAAAACGATTAGCCTGTGCAAGGCGCGTCTGGTTGTTCATCCTTCTTTTTTGTCCTTTGTCTTGCCTGCCACTTCCGGCTGTTCAAAGATTTTACCGGAGCGCAAATGATTCAAAGCGTCTGAATGAAATTCGCGGCGATACAATACATAGACGATCAGGGTGGAAGCAACCATGAAGGCAATGGGATGGAAGAACCAGGCCACAACGGACAACGCATAGTAATAGGAGCGAAGGCCAAGGTTAAAGGCATCGCCCGCCAGGTCACAGATCTTGCCTGCGCTTTTCGCGAAGGCTTCCCGGCCAGCCGGGGTGGTTTTGGTGTCTTCCGCCAGTGGTGCACTCCCGATCATCACCGCCAGGAAGTTGTACATGCGCATTGACCAGGTGAATTTGAAGAAGGCGTAGATAAACACCACCATCAGCACCAACAGTCTCAGCTCCCATATTTCCCGGGTAGGCACCGGGCTCAGGGGCATGCTGGCGAAGATTTCCATGGCTTCACTGGTGTAGCCAAGTGCGGTGATGATACCAGCCAGGATCAACAGGCAGCTGGAGGCAAAAAAGGCACCGTTGCGCTCAAGGTTGCCCACCACCGAGGTATCCGACATTCGGTTACCGCGTTGCAACATGACCCGCATCCAGTCTTCGCGGTACAGGTTCAGGGTGTTGGAGAGGCAGGCACGCTTGTGGGCGTGGTATTTCGAGTACCAGGTGTAGCCGGCGCTGCAGGCGATAAACCAGGCCAGCGCTGTATATTCCAGGTAGTTTTCCATGGGCGCCATTTTTGGAAGGTGGCAGACGTTGAGTAAAATCAAACGTTATAATACGCCAAGAGTCCTTCACCGGCCACCAACGCAAAGGTGCCCGGCTGTCACCGGCAACGAAGGATACGCTGAATAGCAAAGGAGTTTTGATGTGATGCGCACTATTTTCCCGAAAGTCGTCGCCTTGTTGGTGACGGTCATGGCCCTGGCCGGCTGTTCGGTGAATCCAGTCACTGGCGAAAGGGAGCTCTCGCTGGTGTCGGAAAACCAGGAGCGGTCTATCGGCGCGGAACAGTACGTTCCAACCCAGCAAACCCAGGGGGGCCAGTTCTATATTGATCCGGAACTGACCGTCTATGTCCGGGAGGTAGGTCAGAAACTGGCACGAGTCAGCGACCGCCCGGACCTGCCCTACGAATTCGTGGTACTGAACAACAGCACCCCTAACGCCTGGGCCCTGCCCGGTGGCAAGATCGCCATAAATCGCGGCCTGCTGGTAAAACTGGAAGACGAAGCCCAGCTTGCTTCGGTGCTGGCCCACGAGATTGTGCACGCGGCGGCTCGCCACGGCGCCCAGCGTATGCAACAGGGAATGATTATTTCCGCCGGCATGGCCGGCCTGGGCCTGGCGTTGTCCGACAACGAGTGGGCCGGGCTAGTCATGGGCGGTGCAGCCGTCGGTGCCCAGGTCGCTCTTGCACAGTACAGCCAGGGTGATGAGCTGGAATCCGACGCCTACGGCATTCGCTACATGCACGAGGCCGGCTATGACCCGCAAGCCGCCGTGGAACTTCAGGAGCTTTTTCTGGCGTTATCGAAAGGCCAGGAGAGCAGTTGGCTGGAAGGGCTTTTCGCCACTCACCCGCCTTCGGCCAAACGAGTCGAGGAGAATCGCAAGCTGGCTCGTGAACTCGGTGCCAACGGCTTTCGTGGTGAGGACATCTATCAACGCCGAACCGCCAAACTGCGTAGCCTGCAACCGGCCTACGATGCCCATCAAAAAGCGGTGAATCTGGCTTCGGAAAAACAGTTCGACGAAGCCCTTGCGGCCATTAACACAGCCATCGAAAAAGAGCCGCGCGAAGCCATGTTTTACGCACTTCGGGGGCGGATTCACCAGAATAGCGGCAACCGGGCGCAAGCTGAAAAGGATTTCGACAAAGCGGTTTCTCTGTACCCGGAAATGTTTGAATATCAGCTGTACAACGGCTTGAATGCTCTGGCCATGAACAACGTCTCTAAAGCCCGCGAACACTTGGAAAAAGCCAACGAGGTGGTCCCGACCGCCATTGGCTATCTGCGCCTGGGCGACGTCGCGGTACAGCAGAGTCAGCGTCAGCAGGCCATTCAATATTATTCGGCCGCAGCCCAGGCCGGCGGCGATGTCGGCACCGAAGCCAAACAGAAACTGGCCGCGCTTCAATGACCCCGGTATTGGCAGGCCGCCTACCTCCACGATTCTGGCACACCGCACTGGCGCTGCTGCTGACGCTTGGCGCGGCCCTGCCGGCTCAGGCCACGCACAAAGACGAGGGCGTATTCCATTTCAATATCTCTCCCAACGGCTATCCGCCCTACCTGATTGTCGATGGCGAAACGCCCTCCGGCATCATGTGGGATGTGGTCAACCTGGTTCTGCCGCGCATGGGATACCAGGTAGAGCCCAAACGCATCCCCCGCAAGCGGGTCGACAACATGCTTGCCGATGGTTACATAGACGCCACTCCCCGGGCCATTGAATGGACCCGCTCGCCGGACGATTTCAGTTTCACCGATGCCATTGTTCAGGTCGAAGAAGTGTTTTTCTTCCCCGAGAATTCGGACCTCGAATTCAACAGCCTCGATGACCTGGTCGGCACCACCATCGTGACACCGCTGGGCTATGTGTATCCGGCTCTGGAGCCGTTTTTTGCCGACGGCCGCATTCAGCGCTTCGAAGTGGCCCACGAGCGCAACATGTTTCGCTACCTGCTCCACAGCGACCGGTTTGATGCAGCACTGGCGGATCGACTGGTCGGTCGCTGGCTACTGCGCCACGAGGGTATGACCGACCAGTTTCGCAGCTCACAGAAATCCATCAGCCGCCTGGGCTTCCGTTTGATGGTGCGCAAGGACTGGACAGACTTCACTCGCCGCTTCAACCGCCAACTCGCCACTATCCGAAACAATGGCGAACTGGAGGACATTCTCGCCAAATACCGTTAACGCCGTTCACTCCAAACGGCGTAACAGGAGCATCGGAGACACGCTTAACACCGGTCGCAACTGCCATCGACCGAACAGGGCCAGCAACACCGCGCTGATCAGCGGCAATGGCACCACAACCTGCCAATGCCAGCCAAAATTGCCGTCAAACATTCGCGACTGCAGTACGTACACCGCCGCCTCGGCAGCCGCCACCCCCAGCACACCGGCCAGCAAACCCAGCACAGCGAACTCCAGCATGGTGCTGCGCACCAGCAATGATTGACGACCACCGAGGGTGCGAATCAGGGCACCTTCGCGCTGGCGATCACGCAGGGTGGCACTCACCACCGCCGCCATCACCACCAGGGCTGCCGCCAATATCAGGGCCAGAATGGCTTCGATAGCCTGAGTCACCTGACGGACGATTTCCTGAATGCGCTCGATGATATGATCCACTTCCAGCACTGACACAGTCGGGAATTGTCGGGAAAACTCCCCCAGAGCGCCCTTACTGTCCGTCGGTAAATAAAAGCTGGTAATCCAGGTGGCCGGCATATCGGTCAGGCCGCCTTCCGGCGGGAAGGCGATGTAGAAATTGGGCTTCATGCTGTCCCACTGCACTGTGCGAATGCTCACCACCGGCTCAGTCACTTTCGCCGAACCGATGGTAAAGGTCAGCCGGTCTCCCAACTCCAGGCCCAGGCGTTCAGCAAGGTCCGCCTCAACCGAAACGCCGTCGGTATCCCCCTCGCCAAACCACTGGCCACGAACAATATTGTTGTCTTCGGGCAGCTGGTCCATCCAGGTCAGATTAAGTTCGCGGTTCAGGGCATTGATGCGTTCATCCTTGCTGACTGCCTCCTTGACCGGCTCGCCGTTCAGTTCAGTCAGTCGGCCACGGACCATCGGATACAGGTTTTCCAACGGTGCGTTGCGCGCCTGCCAGAAGCTTTCGACCTGCTCTACCGATTCCGGCCCGATGTTGATCAAGAAGTGGTTCGGCGCGTCCTCTGGCAGTTGAGTCTGCCAGTCGCTTAACAGCGACGTGCGCACCAGAATCAGGGTCGCTGCCAGCATGATGGTCATGGCGAACACCGACAGTTGCGCAAGACTGGCCTGGCGGTGGCGATATAACCCGACAAAGGCCAAGCGCCAGGCATTACCGCCACCACGTACCCGGCGCAGCAGGGCCATCATCAGCAGGCCCATCAGCGCCAGAATGGCCAGCAGCAGCACCAGACCACCCAAAAGGGCAACCACCAGCACCAGCTCGCCGGCATACAGCCAGACCAGGCCAAAGATCGCGGCCAGGGCTATGGCCAGATCCGGCAACGCCTGGCGACCGGTTTCGCCCGGCTGCGCACGCAACACGCGCATGGCGGGAACATGCCGCAAACGGCGAATGGGCGGGTAGGCAAACGCGAACAGGGAAACCAGCGCGGTCAGCAGCGCGGGTAACAAGGCCGCTGGGTCAAAGTGCATCTCCACCGGCCGCTCCAGGGCATCTCCCAACAGACTGACCAACAACCAGAACAGTGGCAGCGCCACCAGCAAGCCACCGATGATTCCGGTCGCGCCCCACAGGGCCAGCCGGCGCAAATACAGCCGCCCTATACCACGCCCCTGTAAACCCAGGGTTTTAAGCAGAGCCACGGTATCCCGCTGGGACAATGCATACTGACGACTGGCAACCGCAACCGCCACGGCAGCCAGAAGCACCGCAAGACTGCCACCCAGCAACAGGAAACGCTCGGCCCGGTCGAACGAGCGGGAGAAAGTCTCGCCCTCGCGTACGCCTTCCCATTCATGGCTGGGTTCCAGCTGTGGCTCCAGCCATTGATAGTACTGGTCAAGCATCGCTTCGGTGCCGGCAAACAGGTAGACCAGCTCAACCCGGCTGCCCTCCTGCACGGCGCCGGTGTCGGCCACGTCATCTACATGCATCATCACGCGCGGAGCCAGTGACGACAGGCGGAAACCTCCATCCGGCTCGCGTATCAGCAACGCCGCCACTTCCAGTTCCCGCTCACCGACGGACAGGGTGTCACCAATGTTCAAATCCAGTAACCGCAACAATCGGGGATTAACCCAGACCTGCCCCGGCTGAGGGCCGGCTGCCAGGGTTTCTCGCTGGCCGCCAGGCTCCTGGCGCTGGATCTCCACTTCGCCGCGCAACGGGTATTCATTGCTGACCGCCTTGATGGAGGCCATCTGGAAACCATCCTGACCGGAAATCATGGTGGAGAATTCCACCATGCGCCCCGTTTCCAGCCCCCGGGCCCGCGCCTCATCCAGCCAGTTGTCCGGGATGGGCCGGCCATTTTCCGCCTCCAGCTGACGGTCTGCGGCAAGAAACGAACTGGCAGACGACACCAGCGTGCGCTGTAGCTGGCCGGCGAACAGCGCAATGGTGGCCACGGTGGCGACAGCAATCACCAGCGCCACCAGAACCACACGGACATCCCGCTCACGCAGGTCCCGGCGAACGGACATAAGCTTTTCCGCAGCCTGCATCAGCTCACCTGCTCCCGGGCCGCTGTCGGCTCCGTCAACACGCCAGCTTCTATGTGCAGTTGCCGGCCGCACCGGGCCGCCAGGTGCTCGTCGTGGGTTACCATCACCAGGGTGGTCCCCTGCTCCCGGTTGAGCTCCATCAGGAGATCAGACACCGCCTGGCCGGTGCGGTTATCGAGGTTACCGGTAGGTTCATCGGCGAACAGCACCACCGGTTCCGAGGCAAAAGCACGGGCAATGGCCACCCGCTGTTGTTCACCGCCGGACAACTGCCTGGGCGTGTGATTCAGGCGTTCGCCCAGCCCCACCCGCTCGAGCAGCTCCCGGGCCCGGCCTTCCGGGGCTTCGATGCCAGCCAGCTCCAGCGGCAACATAACGTTTTCCAAAGCACTGAGCGCCGGCAGCAGTTGAAACGACTGGAACACAAACCCCACCCGGCTGGCCCGCAAACGCGCACGCTCGTCCTCACTGAGCTGGCTGATTTGCGCGCCATCCAGTTCAACCACGCCCTCGGTGGGGGTGTCCAACCCGGCCAGCAAACCCAGCAAGGTGGTTTTGCCAGAGCCGGAACGGCCAACAATAGCGACCGACTCGCCACGATTGATTTCCAGATTGACCCCTTGCAAGATCGTCAGCGTATCCGTTTCCAGGCTGACGCGATGGCCAAGCCCGGACACCCGTAACATCGGGCGGCTCTGGTTTGCGTTAAACTCTGTCATCTGGTTCACAGTGGCTCCCTTGGCTGCTCACAGGTTTCAATCAATTACTGCGAGGGTTAGCAGGTTATTATGCATACGGCTTCAATGTATCTCAGATCATTTCTGATCGCCTTGTTCATGCTGTTGGCATTGCCGGTAGCTGCCAGCCAGAACACCTTGCTGGTACTGGGCGACAGCCTGAGCGCCGCCTACGGCGTGCCGACCCAAACGGCTTGGGTCCAGCTGCTGCAAAACCGCCTGGAGAAGGAGAATCCCGGGTGGCAGGTGGTGAACGCCAGTATCAGCGGCGAAACCACCGATGGCGGACTGCGTCGCTTGCCCCGCCTGCTGGAGAAGCACAACCCGGAGCTGGTGGTCATTGAACTGGGCGGCAACGATGGCCTGCGCGGCTTTCCGCCAGACGTTATTGAAAGCAATCTGGCCGACATGGTCGAGCAGGTCAAAAGTGCCGGCGCCACGCCCTTTCTGGTCGGCATGAAAATGCCGCCCAACTACGGCAGAAGCTACAACCAGGCGTTTACCCGCATCTACCAGTCCGTTTCCGACAGGTATGGAGCAACTCTGGTTCCCTTCTTTCTGGAAGGCATTTATAACCAGGACGGCATGATGCAGGGAGATGGCATTCACCCGACCGAGCAGGCTCAGCCGCTATTACTCGACAACGTTTGGCCCCGACTGGAACCACTGCTATCCGGCGATGCCTGAAAAAAACCGGACAGCACGCTGTTCGGACCAGTAAAGGCCGTTGCCCGATCGCTGCACGAAGCCCACATGCCCGCCCCATCGGGGCACTTCCATCCGCACGCAGGGGCCCAACACATCCGCCGATTGAGGATAGCAGTCGGCCGATAAAAACGGATCGTCCGCGGCATTAACCAGCAGCGCTGGCACCCGAATATCCTTCAGTCTTGGCAACGCGGAACAGCTTTGCCAGTAGTGATCGGCACTCTCGAAACCGTGCAGGGGCGCGGTATAGCGATTATCAAACTGCTGAAAATTGCGGATCCGCTCAAATCCCGTGGTATCGATAACTTCTGGAAACGATTGGGCCTTCGCCTGCATTTTCTCCCGCAGGTCCTGCAAAAAACGCTGCATGTAGATTTTCCGGCTCGGCAACGCCAACACCCGGGCGCTGCCAGCCAGATCCACCGGCACTGAATAGGCCACCGCGCTCCCCAAACGTTGATCTGCATAACGACCCAGCTGAGCCAGATACAGCAGAGTCAGGTTGCCGCCCATGCTGAAGCCGGCCAGATCAAGGCGGCGGTAGCTCCCGCGTAATGCGTGGCTGACAACCACGTGAAGGTCTTCGGTGGCACCACTGTGGTAAAAACGGGGCTGGCTGTTCATCACCCCACCGCAGGAGCGAAAGTTCCACGCCAATACGTCCCAACCCTGAAGCATCAGGGCTCGCGCCATACCCAACATGTAGGGCCGACGACTGTTGCCCTCCAGTCCATGTGATAATACCACCAGCCGGTCACTGCCCTGCCGGTACCAATCCAGATGCAATTCATCGCCATCGGGCGTGGCCAGCACCTCTTCAACCGGCTTGATCATCGGCACTCGCCGGAACAGGCTCGGCCAGATGGACTGCACGTGGCCGTTGCGCAGCCAGACCGGCGGGCGGTATGCGAAGCCTTTCTCTTTGATCAAATTTTAACCTTTTAATTCAGGGGGTTGACGGCGGCCGTCACAGCACTTAGTATACGCACATCTCGACGATGTTCCCCGATAGCTCAGTTGGTAGAGCCACCGACTGGTAATCCCGTTGTGCCTGGTTCGAGCCCAGCCCGCGGAGCCCCTGCTTCCCAAACACCCCTGACCAACACCAACGGCTCTTTTCGTTTTCTCCCTCAC
>JABXHG010000600.1 GCA_013393545.1 Alteromonadaceae bacterium
CCGCCCGTGCCGCTTGGGCGGAAATAGCCTTTGGATTCCCAGTTGTCGGAGCACTGGCGCTCGATGTTTTCTGGCTGGTAGGTTTTTTCCATGGGTTTCTGCAGTGACCGTTGTTGATGCTCGGAAGAAATTTTGAAAGCGCCGATTATACATGGTCGCTTTGGTTGCGGCGAACTGTGGGATCACCGCCGCATATCATGCACCCGTGCTTCAATCCCCATCGCCCGAAGCTGCTTATAATGCCCCCGAGCCTGGTTCAGTACAGCGGGATCGTTGTGGGCTACCAACGCTAAGCGGCGGTACTGGTCGGCGTCTTTGGGCAGTGTGGCAGACAGGACGATGACGGTGTCCCAATCCGAGGCCACCGGCGGGTAGAGCAGGATGCCGACCGGGTCGTCGCAGGGAGTGTCCTCGGAAGTGGAGATGCTGTGGGGGATGAAGGCATCGGGTTTGAAGTTCCACAGCAGGTCGTCCAGTTCCTGGGCGTGTTCTTCTGTGTCGCAAATGATGCACACGCGGTCGCCCTGTTGCCACGCTTTGTCCACGAGTTTGGCGGCGTGGAGGTTGCGGGCGGCAGGGGTGTTCTGGCCGAGGATGTGGAACCAGTAGCGCTGGTTTTGGTTGTCGGAACCGGGGCCGGAAGCACCGGCAGCGGGGCTGCCGGGTTCCGGTGGGTTGGGCTGGTTATCCTGCATGGGACATCAGGTAGTCAACCAGCAGCGGTACCGGGCGGCCGGTGGCGCCTTTGGCTTTGCCGGAGTTCCAGGCGGTGCCGGCGATGTCGAGGTGGGCCCAGCGGTAGTCTTTTGCGAACCGGCTCAGGAAGCAGGCGGCGGTGATGGAGCCGGCGGGGCGGCCGCCAATGTTTTGCATGTCGGCGAAGTTGGAGTCTAGCTGGCTCTGGTATTCATCCCACAAAGGCATGCGCCAGGCGCGGTCACCGGTGCGCTCGCCCGCCGCCAGCAGTTCGCCGGCCAAATCGTCGTTGTTGGCGTACAGGCCGGTGGCCTGGTTGCCCAGGGCAATGATGCAGGCGCCGGTTAGGGTGGCCATGTCGATCACGGCTTCCGGGTCGAATTTCTTCACGTAGGTGAGGGCATCGCACAGCACCAGGCGGCCTTCGGCGTCGGTGTTGAGAATTTCGACGGTCTGGCCATCCAGTGTTTTGATGATGTCGCCCGGGCGGGCGGCGCCGCCGTCCGGCATGTTTTCAGCCGCTGCAACCACGGCGACCACGTTGATCTTGGGCTTGGTTTCGGCCAGTACCTGCATGGTGCCGAACACGGAGGCGGAGCCGCCCATGTCGTATTTCATTTCATCCATGCCTTCGCCGGGTTTGAGGCTGATGCCGCCGGAATCGAAGGTGATGCCTTTACCCACCAGCACATAGGGCTTGTCTTTGGCCTTGCCGCCCCGGTATTCCATGACGATCAGGCGTGGGGGCTGTTTCGAGCCCTTGCCGACGGCCAGGATGGTGTTCATGCCCAGCTTTTCCATCTGCTTTTCGTCCAGCACTTCGGTTTTGATGCTGTCGTAGTCCTTGGCCAGTTTCTTTGCCTGGTCGGCGAGCCAGACCGGGTGGCAGACATTGGGTGGGGTGTTGCCCAGGTCGCGTGTGTAGTTCATGCCGCGCCCGGTGGCCAGGCCCAGGTGCAGGGCGTCTTTCAGGGCTTTGGTGGTGCCACTGGCCAGGACCACAACCTTGTTCAGCTTGCGAGCGTCCGGCTTTTTGCTCTTGTAGTCATTGAAGGTGTACAGCTGCTCTTCCAGGCTGCGGCCAATCAGTTTTAGCTTGCTTTCCTCGGAGCTCACACTGTCTTCGCCCTGAATATCGGTGTCGGCCAGGGTGATCAGCGCATTCTTGGCGGGAACGTCTTTCAGGGCGCCAGCCATGGCGGTCAGCGCCTTACGGTAATTCGCGGCGGTGCGATCGTCGTTCTTGCCGGTGCCGACCACCATGACCCGTGGCCACTGTTGCTCGGTCAGGGGCAGGGTGTTCACGGTACCGTTTTTGCCGGTCAGGTCGCCGGCCTTGCTGAATTGCCCAATCAGTCCGCCCAGTGCTTCGTCCGCGGCTTTGGTGGATTCCGGCCAGTCGCCTTTTTCCGGCAACGCGACAACCAGGCAATCGGCTTTGGTTGCGGTAATGGCTTTACTGCTCAGACTGAAGTTCATGGCAACTCCTTTATATTCAATGTGATTCGTCAGCCGGATTTGGCCTTCGGATAATACGTAAGGATCGGGGTAGTTGCGCGATTAATCAAGGGAGGCGGGGGTATCCTTACCATCGTTTTACTCAGAAGGCGTGGCGCTGTCATTCGTTGGCCAGGTTACTTAGAATACCCGGCAGTTGCGCAAACCGCCCATATATCCGCTTGGCGACAGCCAGAGAGACTGATTTGACTATCGTTTTCCGTTACCTCATCCGCCAAATCATGGTCAGCATGCTTGCTGTCTCCAGCGTGCTTTTGCTGGTGTTCATGAGTGGCCGTTTCATTAAATACCTGGCCCAGGCGGCCGAGGGTGAGCTGGCGGCCGGTGTGCTGTTTGCCATTATGGGCTACCGGTTTCCCGGTTTTCTGGAGCTGATTCTGCCGCTGGGGCTATTTATCGGCATTCTGCTGGCCTACGGGCGCATGTATCTGGAAAGCGAGATGACCGTGCTGTTTGCCTGTGGCGTAAGTGACAAGCAGCTTTTGACTAAAACCATGATCGGTGCTTTGCCGGTGATGCTGGTGGTCGGTGCCACAAGCCTGTTTATCTCGCCCTGGGGCATGAAACAGGTGGAGCGGATTTTCAACGAGCAGAGCCAGGCCACGGAATTTGAAATGCTCGCGCCCGGGCGCTTCCAGAATTTTACCTCCGGTAACCGGGTGACCTACACCGAAGCGCTCAGTGACGACAAGCGGGAATTGCAGGGCGTGTTCATCGCCGAATACGATCGCAGCGGCCAGGGCGTGACGTTGATTACCGCCGAGACCGGTTCACAGTTGATTGACGAAAACACCGGCAGCCGTTTTCTGATTCTGGAGGACGGTGGCCGTTTTCAGGGCACGCCCGGGCGACTGGATTACAACACCACCGAGTTTGAGGCTTACGGCCTGAAAATACAGAGTGGCGAGGAAGGCGACAAAAGCCTGGAAGAAGGCATGAGCACTCTGGATTTGTGGCGCTCGGACAATCCCGAAGACCGTGCTCTGCTGCACTGGCGCTTCTCGTTGCCGTTGATTGTCCCCATCGTCACCTTGCTGGCGGTGCGCCTGAGCCGGGTGAATCCGCGGCAGGGGCGGTTTTTCCACTTGCTGCCGGCGATGTTGGTGTACATCACCTATCTGGGGCTGTTGATTGTCGCTCGCGACGCCCTGGCCGATGAGAAGGTGCCGGAGTGGATCGGCATGCTGTGGGTGCACGCCTTGTTCCTGTCGCTGGGGCTTTGGCTACACTTCGGACCGGCCTGGCTGTACCGGCGCAAACTGGAAAAGGAGGCCCGCACCCATGCGTAAGATCGATGGTTATGTGATGCGTACGGTCGGCGGTGCCATTTTCCTGGTGATGATGGTGGTGCTGTCGCTGGATCTGATTTTTGCCTTCATTGCCGAGCTGGAAGATACCCGCAACGACTACCAGACCCTGCAGGCGCTCTGGCATGTGGCGCTGACCCTGCCGCGCCGCATTTATGAATATTTGCCGCTGGGCGCTTTCATGGGGTGCCTGGTGGGCCTGGGTGCCATGGCCAGTTCCTCGGAGCTGACGGTGGTGCGGGCGGCCGGCGTGTCGCTCAAGCGTATTGTCTGGTCAGCCATGAAGCCGGCTCTGGTGGTGGTAGTGCTGGGGGTGTTGATTGGTGAATTCGTGGCACCCACCACGGAACGCATTGCCCAGAGCGAAAAAGCCGTGGCGCTGGGCTCGGGTAACAACGTGGCGGAAGCGCATGGGGTGTGGCACCGGGAAGGCGATATTTTCATGCATCTGAACGCGGTGCAGCCGAACGGCGTATTGCACGGGGTCTCCCGCTTCGAGTTTGACGACAACCGGCAGCTGAAGGAGTCCAGCTTTGCCCGGCGGGCCATCTATCAGGGGGATTACTGGCTGCTGGAAAACGTGACCACCACCCGCCTGGAGGGCGAGCGGACAGTGCGTGAACAGGAGTCATCTGTGCGTTGGGACACCGGCCTTTCGCCGAGCGTGTTAAGCGTATTGATTGTTGATCCGGAAGACTTGTCCATGTCCGGGCTCTACACCTATGCCCGCTACCTGGGTGAGCAGGGGCTGAGTGCCGCCCGCTACTGGCTGGCGTTCTGGAAAAAAGCGTTGATGCCGCTGGGCACGGCGGTGATGGTGTTGGTGGCGATTTCGTTCGTATTCGGCCCGCTGCGCTCGGTCACCATGGGGTTCCGGGTGTTCACCGGCTTGCTGGTAGGCCTGTTGTTCAAGTACATGCAGGATTTGTTGGGGCCGATGAGCATGGTCTACGGCTTTAACCCCATGCTGGCGGTGTTGACCCCCATTGCCATCAGCGCGGTGGCGGGCGCGCTACTGATGCGCCGAGCCGGCTGAGCCGGCCCGGTACGCTACTTCTTTTTCTCGGGCCTGGGCACTTGCACCACCACGCTGTTGGAAGCGCGGTCAGTCAGTGACAGGCCGTTGATCGGGTAGAACAGCGCGATGATGGCCGGCACGGTCAGGATCATTGTCAGGCTGCCGAGATAATAAGCCGCCAGGATAGTGAGGAAGACCACAAACGCCGCCGTACCATAACGCCTGAGCGCCTGGGTCCAGCTCACCGAAGTGCCATCCAGGTTCTCGATGCGTACCCGCCACACCTGCATGCCCAATGTCTGGCCGACGCGCGTCCAGAAATAGGCGAAGAACAGGTAAAGCACCAGGAACAACACAAAGGTCAGCCCCGGGTCGCCCGATAGTTGGCCCGCCTCGG
The DNA here is from genome assembly GCA_013393545.1 of Alteromonadaceae bacterium. The sequence continues at coordinate 4,937 of JABXHG010000600.1, forward strand.
CCAGTTGTTCGTACTTGTCCCATCCGGTTATCCATCCGGCCACCATGGTGTAGGCCCAGGTGGTGACCAGCAATACCGCAATGCTGATCAGACCATCGTAAATAATGGCCAGAGCCCGCTTCAGGGCAGTGGCTGGCGGAAGCAGTTGCTCGGCGTCATGAAAGCGTCGGGCCATGGATTCTCCTGTGAGATTTCACGTTTTTCCTGTTTTCGGCGTGTGCTAGAGTAGCGGATTTGCACACGCAGGTAAGTATTCCTGTTCAATTGCAGATCCGGCGGCTGTTTCGCCGGGTTTCCGAGAGGGTATCAAAGGGTTATGAAAACCGCCGAGTTGCGAAAAGCTTTCCTGGAATATTTCCGACAGAATGGCCACACCATTGTTCCAAGCAGTTCACTGGTGCCGGCAGACGATCCCACATTGCTGTTCACCAATGCGGGGATGAATCAGTTCAAGGACCTGTTTTTGGGCAGGGAAGAGCGCGACTACACCCGTGCGACTACCACGCAGAAATGCGTGCGCGCCGGCGGCAAGCATAACGACCTGGAAAATGTGGGCTACACCGCCCGCCACCATACCTTTTTTGAAATGCTGGGCAACTTCAGCTTCGGCGACTATTTCAAGCGCGACGCCATTAACTTCGCCTGGACCTTCCTCACCGATGAAAAGTGGCTGAACCTGCCGACGGAAAAACTGTGGATCACCGTTTACGCCGAAGACGACGAAGCCTTTGATATCTGGAACCAGGAAATCGGTGTGCCGGCCGAGCGTATTATCCGCATCGGCGACAACAAAGGCGCCCGTTACGCCTCCGACAACTTCTGGCAGATGGGCGACACCGGCCCCTGTGGCCCCTGTACCGAAATCTTCTACGACCACGGCCCGGACGTAGCCGGTGGCCCTCCCGGCAGCCCCGAGGAAGACGGCGACCGCTATATCGAAATCTGGAACGTGGTGTTCATGCAGTACAACCGCACCGCCGATGGCGAAATGCTGAACCTGCCCAAGCCATCGGTGGACACCGGCATGGGCCTGGAGCGCATTACCGCCGTGTTGCAGGGCGTGCACAGCAACTATGAAATCGACCTGTTCCAGGACCTGTTGAAGGCGGCGTCCGAGCTGCTCGGTGGCGTGGACACCACCGAAGCCTCCCTGCGTGTTGTGGCCGACCACATCCGTGCCTGCGCTTTCCTGATCTCTGATGGCGTAATGCCGTCCAACGAAGGCCGGGGCTTTGTGCTGCGCCGGATCATCCGCCGGGCCGCCCGCCACGGCAACAAGCTGGGTGCCAGCGAGCCGTTCTTCTACAAGCTCACCGGCGCCCTGGTTGAACTGATGGGCGAAGCCTTCCCGCAGCTGGTCAGCAGCCGCAAGCAGATTGAAAAAGTACTGTTGCAGGAAGAAGAACAGTTCGCGAAGACTCTGGACAAGGGTCTGCGCCTGCTAGAGCAGGACATTGCTGAACTCAAGGGCAAGGAAATCCCGGGCGAGACCGTGTTCACCCTGTACGACACTTATGGTTTCCCGGTGGACCTGACCAACGACATTGCCCGCGAGCGTGGCCTGAGCCTTGATTACGAAGGCTACGAGAAAGCCATGGAAGCCCAGCGCGAACGCGCCCGGGCAGCCAGCAAGTTTGGCATCGATTACAACGCTGCCGGCATCACCATTGAAGGTGAGACCGAGTTCACCGGTTACGACCACATCGACGGCCACGAGCGTATTCGCACCGTGCTGGTTGGCGGAGAAGAAGGTAACGCGGAAGCCGGCGACGAGTGCGTGGTGGTACTGGAGCGCACGCCTTTCTACGCAGAATCCGGCGGCCAGGTGGGTGACACCGGTCTGCTGACCTGGAGCGGCGGCCGTTTCCAGGTGAACGACACCCGTAAAGAGGGCAATAACCACCTGCACGTGGGCACTCTGGTGGAAGGTGAACTGTTCCCCGGGCTGGAAGTGGATGCCCGCATCGACCACGCCCGCCGCGAGCGTATCAAGCGTAACCACTCCGCCACCCACCTGCTGCACGCTGCCCTGCGCAAGGTGCTGGGCGAGCATGTCAGCCAGAAAGGTTCCCTGGTGGACCCGGACAAACTGCGTTTCGACTTCTCCCACTTTGAAGCGGTTACCGCAGACGAGCTGAAAGAAATTGAACGCCAGGTCAACGAGCAGATCCTTCAGAACACCCCGGTGGATATCGATATCACCGACATGGAAACCGCCAAAGAGAAGGGCGCCATGGCGCTGTTTGGCGAGAAATACGGCGACGAGGTGCGGGTGCTGAGTATGGGCGCCGACCGTTACTCCGTGGAGCTGTGTGGTGGCACCCACGTTAGCCGCACCGGCGACATAGGCCTGTTCCGTATTACCTCCGAGAGCGGTATCTCCTCCGGTGTGCGTCGTATCGAGGCGGTCACCGGTTTCGGTGCGCTGGAATGGCTGGAGGACACCGAAAATACCTTGCGCGAAACCGCAAAACTGGTAAAAGGCACGCGCGATACCGTGATCAGCAAGGTTCAGCAGACCATTGAGCGCAACCGTCAGCTGGAAAAGGAAGTGGATGCCCTGAAGGCAAAACTCGCCAGTTCCGCTGGTAGTGACCTGGCCAGCTCCGCTGTTGAGGTGGCCGGCCTGAAGGTGGTTGCGGCCGAAATGGAAGGCGCGGACCGCAAAGCGCTGATGGAAACCGCAGACCAACTGAAAAACAAGCTGGGCGAAGGTGTGGTGGTTCTGGCCACGGTGGAAGGCGACAAGGTGGTTCTGGTGGCCGGTGTCACCAAATCAGCCACCGGTCGCATCAAAGCCGGTGACCTGATGAAGCACCTGGCGGCGGAAGTCGACGGCAAGGGCGGCGGCCGGCCTGACATGGCCCAGGGTGGCGGTAACAATCCGGCCAAGCTGGCTGATGCCCTGGCGGGTGTGCCGGCGTGGGTTGAGCAAAACGCAGGATAAAACTTATTTTTGGAGGCCGGGGAGCATGGCGCTGCTGGTTCAAAAGTTTGGAGGTACCTCGGTCGGCACGACCGAGCGCATAGAAGCGGTAGCCGAGCGAGTGTCTCGCTGCCGCGCGGAAGGGCATGATGTGGTTGTGGTGGTTTCCGCCATGAGCGGAGAAACCAACCGCCTGATCGGTCTTGCCCATGACATTATGGAAGAACCGGTGCCCCGGGAAATGGACGTGCTGGTGTCCACCGGCGAGCAGGTCACCATTGCCCTGTTGTCCATGGCCCTGCACAAGCGCGGCTGTGATGCCCGCTCGTACACCGGCAGCCAGGTGCGGATTCTGACCGACAGCAGCCACACCAAGGCGCGCATCAAGGACATCGACGAGCATCGCATGCGCGAAGATCTGGATGCCGGCCGAGTGGTTGTGGTGGCCGGTTTCCAGGGCATCGATGACGCCGGGAATATCACCACGCTTGGGCGGGGTGGCTCCGACACCACCGCCGTGGCGTTGGCAGCGGCTCTGAAAGCCGAGGAATGTCAGATCTACACCGATGTGGATGGTGTATACACCACCGATCCGCGTGTGGTGGACAGCGCCCGCCGGCTGGAGCGCATCACCTTTGAAGAAATGCTCGAAATGGCCAGCCTGGGCTCGAAAGTGCTGCAGATCCGCGCCGTCGAGTTTGCAGGTAAATACAACGTTCCATTGAGGGTGCTCTCCAGCTTCCAGGAAGGCGATGGCACCCTGATTACTTTTGAGGATGAAAACGCCATGGAACAACCCGTTGTCTCCGGTATTGCGTTCAACCGCGATGAAGCCAAGCTGACCATCTCCGGCGTGCCGGACACCCCGGGCAGCGCGCTCCGTATTCTCAAGCCGGTCAGCGATGCCAACATCGAAGTGGACATGATCGTCCAGAACGTGGGTGAAGATAACAAGACCGCGTTCACCTTTACCGTTCACCGCAACGACTTCAAACGCGCGCAGGACGTCCTGCGTGGCATCAGTGCCGAGATCGGTGCCGGTGAGGTGGGTGGCGACACCAAAATCGCCAAGGTCAGCATTGTGGGGGTTGGTATGCGCTCCCACGCGGGTGTGGCCACCCGGATGTTCGAAGCGCTGTCGAACGAGGGCATTAACATCCAGATGATCTCCACTTCGGAAATCAAGATTTCTGTCGTTATTGACGAAAAATATCTTGAGCTGGCAGTGCGCGCGTTGCACAGTGCCTTTGAACTGGAAAAAGCCGTTGTTGAAGAGCAGTCCTGAGTTGATGTGCACCTAAATAGTGTATAATTGACGTAATTGTTTTTTGCTATGGATTATTGTCGACAAATAAGTATTATTGCGGCTTCAGTGTGATGAGTGATCTCATTTTAAATAGCACTAGTAAATACAGATGATGCTGTCGGAACAGGTAGCTTCGGAATAGGGAGAAAAGGGATATGTTGATTTTGACTCGCCGCGTTGGCGAAACTCTGATGATTGGTGATGAAATCACCGTGACTGTATTGGGTGTCAAGGGTAATCAGGTTCGCATCGGTGTGAACGCGCCCAAAGACGTAGCCGTACACCGGGAAGAAATCTACCAGCGGATTCAGTCCGAAAAAGGTGGAGAAGAGCCGGAATCGGGTAACTACTGATCAACAAGAACCGCTCACGGACAACCTGAGCGGTTTTTTTGTTTTCACGGGCAAATCGATTGAAAAAAATTCGTGTCAACCCTATGAAAACAGAAAAGTTGTGGTAGTATACGCCCCCTTCTCAAAGAAAGGGGGGGGAGGGGGTGAAAACAATTCCCTTCTAAGGAAACTGTAGATGCATCTTACCCGGGGGTTGCAAACCTCCCTCTCCCCCCTTTTTCCTCAGGTGAAAAAAAAAAGATCAGTTGTTGGT
>JABXHG010000601.1 GCA_013393545.1 Alteromonadaceae bacterium
GTTGTCATCCGATTGAGGGCGCTAGGCGCAATGGCCGGCGGCCGCTGCACGTTCAGGGTGGAGATGACAGAAACCGCCAACATCCTGCACAACGCCACCGAACACAGTCTGGTGCTGATGGACGAAGTGGGCCGGGGCACCAGCACCTTTGACGGCCTGTCCCTGGCCTGGGCCACCGCCGAGCACCTGGCCAAGCACATTCGCTGCTACACCCTGTTTGCCACCCACTACTTCGAGCTGACCCAACTGGCCGAGGATCTGGAGCATGCGGTAAACGTGCATCTCACCGCCACCGAGCACGACGATTCCATCGTGTTCCTGCACAACGTGCACGACGGTCCCGCCAGCCAGAGTTACGGTTTACAAGTTGCAAAACTGGCCGGTGTGCCGCAGAACGTGATTACCCATGCGAAAAGCCAACTGGCACAGCTGGAGGGCGAAGACCGCCCCACCGCCGCCGCGCCAGCTCATGAAGTGCGGGAACCCACGCCGCCAGCCCCACAAAGCCAGGCAAGCCAGCAAAGCGAAACCATCATGCAGGGCGACATGTTCGCCAGCATGGAACCAAGCGTGGTGGAAGAAAGCCTGCGCAAGCTGGATCTGGACAACCTGACGCCCCGGGAGGCGCTGAACCGGCTGTACGAGCTAAAAGAAAAACTGGAAGGCTGAAAGAAACTGGCAGAAAATTGACCCAGGCAATAAGGATATAGCGAGCCAAAGCTTGCGGCAGTGCGGGCCGCTCCCTACAATATCGCGCACAAAATCAGAACCGGAGCCAAATTACACAAGCTCCTGATGAGACCGATTACTCCACGACCAGGGATCTGACTATGGCCTTTATCGTTACTGATAACTGCATCAAGTGCAAATACACCGACTGTGTGGAAGTCTGCCCGGTAGACTGTCTCTACGAAGGCCCGAACTTTCTGGTAATCGACCCGGACGAGTGCATTGACTGCGCCCTGTGCGAGCCGGAATGCCCCGCCGAAGCGATCTTCTCGGAAGACGAGCTGCCGGTCGGCCAGGAAGCCTTTGTTGAGATCAACGCCGATCTGGCGGGCAAGTGGCCGAACATCACCGAAAAGAAAGACCCACTGCCAGACGCCGAAGAGTGGGATGGCAAGCCGGACAAGCTGCAGTATCTGGAGCGCTAAAACCCGAGCGCTCCCCCATTACCGCCAGGGCTGCCCGGCTCTGGCGGTTAAATACGGCTCCCCATCATAGCCGCTTTCCATTCCTTCCTGTTTACTGCATCTCCTTCGCCTGATTACGCAGCATGAACTTGCGGATTTTGCCCGTGGATGTCTTCGGCAACCGCGTGAACACCACCTTGCCCGGCACTTTAAAGATCGCCAGGTGCTGCCGGCAGAAGGCAATGATTTCATCCTCCGTGACATCGTCCGAGTCCGGCTTCAGGGTCACGAAGGCACAGGGAATCTCGCCCCAGCGTTCGTCCGGGCCGGCCACCACCGCCGCTTCCAATACCGCCGGGTGCTTGTATAGCGCGTCCTCCACCTCGATGGTGGAAATGTTCTCGCCGCCGGAAATAATGATGTCCTTCAGGCGGTCCCGGATCTCCATATAACCGTCCTTGTGCCACACCGCCAGATCCCCGGTATGGAACCAGCCCCCACGGAAAGCGTCCGCGGTTGCTTCGGGATTCTTCAGGTAGCCCTTCATCACGGTATTGCCGCGCAGGAAAATCTCACCCAGGGTTTTGCCGTCTTTCGGCACCGGTTTCAGGGTCCGGGGGTCGGCCACCATGGTGCCGGCCAGGGTCTGGTAACGCACACCCTGCCGGGCTTTCAGCCGGGCCCGCTGGTCCAACGGCAAGCCGTCCCATTCCGGTTTCCAGGCGCACAGGGTCACCAGGCCGTAAACCTCGGTCAGCCCGTAGGCGTGAGTGACCCGCACACCCATTTCCTCAATGCCCTGAATCAGTTGCGCAGGCGGCGCGGCACCGCCGGTAAGGGCGTTCACTTCATGACGGAGTTCCGCCTTGGCTTCGGCCGAGGCGTTCAGCAAGGCATTCAAAACAATCGGCGCACCGCACAAATGGGTGACCTGATGAGCGCGAATCAGCTGCAACACCTTTTCCGGGTCTACCCGGCGCAGGCAAATATGAGTGCCGGCCATGGCGGTGATGGTCCAGGGGAAGCACCAGCCATTGCAGTGAAACATGGGCAGCGTCCACAGATACACCGGGTGCATGCCCATGGACCACGCAGCCTGGTTACCCAGCGCCTGCATGAACGCGCCGCGATGGTGATAAACCACCCCTTTCGGGTTACCCGTGGTGCCGGACGTGTAGCTCAGGGAGATGGCGTCCCACTCATCCGGGGGAAACGACCACTCGGCCTGCGGATCGCCCTCCAACAGGAAGGTTTCATATTCCAGCTCGCTAACCGGTTCACCCTCACCGTACTCCGGATCGTCCACCTCGATCAGCAGCGGCTTTTGCTCGAGACGCGCCACGGCTTCGCGAATCACCGCACCGTATTCCCTGTCGGCAATCACCACCCCGGTTTCACTGTGTTCCAGCATGTAGGCAATGGCTGCGGCATCCTGGCGCACATTCAGGGAGTTCAACACCGCGCCGGCCATGGGCACGCCAAAATGGCATTCAATCATGGCCGGAATATTGGGCAGCATCACCGCCACCGTGTCGCCCCGGCCAATGCCCCGCCCGGCCAGAGCCGAGGCAAGGCGGCGGCAACGTTCGCCGGTTTCGCGCCAGGTGTAACGAACCGCGCCGTGAATAATCGAGAGATGCTCGGGATAAACGCTAGCGGTGCGCTCGAGAAAATCGACCGGCGACTGCACGGCGTAATTCGCCTGGCACGGCTCAAGCCCCTGATCGTAAATGGATGTCCCCATGGAACCTTCTGACCGCCTCGCTGTATGATGATGCCTTCAAACTATCTCGCGCTTCGAACAGGCGCCGCCTAAACAGGTATACTGTCGCCACGCAAAACCGAAGCGCCGGAACCATACCATAAAACCGGTCGAAATCTTACGCTGCACCGCCGGGGCCCGCATGAGCAAAGCCGACCAGCCAACCGCCTTTCCGCTGTTAGCCAACGATCCCCAGCCAACACTGGTTCTGGACCAGCGCGGCCAGATTATTGCGTCCACCCGGTCGGTTCAGCTATTAATGGCAGACGCCGGTTTGAGCACCCCCGAAGCCATGCTGCCGGTTAACACCGTGCACCTGATTCGCGCAGCCCTCACCCAGAACCGGGCCATCGAGAACGTGGAGTCCCGGTTTGCCGACCTCAACTGCATCTGGAACTTCATTCCCGATGCCGACAACCAGCAGGTCATCGCCCGTGGCCGGGAAGCCACCCGGGAGATTCGCCTGCGCGAACAGGCCCAGCGCTCCAACCGCCTGTACCGGCTAATTACCGAGAACACCACCGATCTGATTTCCCGCCACGCCCCGGACGGCCGGTTTATCGATGCCACGCCGGCGTCCTGGCAGTTGTTGGGCTATCGCCCGGAAGCGCTTCGCGGCAAGACTCTGGAAGAAGTCTTTAATAGTGAGCAGGCGGCCAGGAAACTGGCCGAGGCGCAGGAAAAACTGCGGGAAGAAGGCTACGCCACCCTTACCCTGAACATCACTCACAGTGACGGCAAGGTCCGCTACCTGGAAATCTCCAGCCGGGCCATCCGGGAAACCTACACAGGCGCGGTGGTGGAAGTGATCAGCGTGTCCCGCGACATCACCTCCCGGGTGGAATCAGAAGAGAAAAACCGCCTGCTGGCCGATGAGCTGGCCCACACCACGCGCCTGGCGACGCTCGGCGAACTGGCCTCCAGCGTTGCCCACGAGATGAACCAGCCGCTGGCCTCCATTGTCAACTTTGCCAGCGCCAGCCAGCGTTTCTTACAAGGCGCGCAGCACCAGCCCGCCCGCCTGGCCAAGGTGGAAGACGGGCTGGAGAAAATCGTCCACCATGCCAACCGCGCCTCCGAGGTGATCAAGCGCCTGCGGGCCTTTCTTCGCAAAGGCCAGAAACGCACCGCACCCATCGCCGTAAACGAAGTGGCCGCCAACGTGGCGCGCCTGGTGCAATGGGAAGCCGAGAAAAAGCGCGTGCGCATTGTCGAGAGCCTGACCGACAGCCAGCCGATTATCACCGCCGATCCGGTGTTGCTGGAGCAGGTACTGATCAACCTGATCCGCAACGCCATCGACGCCAGTGTTGAAGCCCGCCAGAATGGCAGCAAGATTCAGGCGGAGCTGGCCAACGTAGTGATAGAAACCCGGGTCAACGACAAGGGCGAAGTGCTGCTGGAAGTGACCGACGAAGGCGAAGGGCTGAGCGAAGAAGCCATCCGGCAGATATTCCAGCCCTTCTACACCAGCAAGCCCCAGGGCCTGGGGCTTGGATTGTCCATGAGCCGCTCTATAATCGAGGATTTTGGCGGCTTTCTGGATGCCACACCGGCCAGCACCGGTGGCCTGACACTGACTTGCCGCTTCCCGGCAACCGCCCAGCGCAATACGCCGGTCACCAAGGAGAACTCGGATGGAGAGCCTAATGGAGAATTCTGATGACTGATGCAGCCAACAGCCCGCAAGCCACCGTGTGCGTGGTCGATGACGATGCCGGCATGCTGGAATCCACCCAGTGGCTGCTGGAATCCGTGGGCCTGACCGTTCAGGCCTACAGCGACGGCCGCCGCTTTCTGGACACAGTAAACGACGCCAACGTCGGCTGCGTGGTGCTGGATGTGCGCATGCCCGGGCTGGGCGGGCTGAACGTGCAGGAAGAGATGCAGAAGCGGGATCTGAACATCCCCATCATTTTTGTTTCCGGCCACGCCGATGTACCCATTGTGGTGCGGGCATTCAAATCCGGCGCCTTTGATTTCATTGAAAAGCCCTTCAACCAGCAACTGCTGCTGGACAGCGTTCAGCAGGCCCTGCAGGAACACCAGAACGGCCGCCAGCACGCCGCCGATGCCAGCACGGAAAAACGCCTCGCCAGCATGACCCGCCGCGAGCGGGACGTTTTCCTGCCCCTGGCCCAGGGCTATACCAGCCGCGAAATTGCCGATCAGCTGGGGGTGAGCGTAAAAACCATTGATCTGTACCGGGCCCGTGTCATGAAACGCCTGGGTGCCGACCGCCTGCCGGACGTAACCGGGCTGGCCATAGCCGCTGGGTTGCTGGACCCCTTGCGGTTGAGGAAACATCAGCCGTTGTAATGACTGACCTCATGGGCCAGAGCTCCCAGACGGATGACCGCTTTTTCAATCCGCTCCGTCCAGGGGTTTGCGCCATTCAGCCGCAAGCAGTTCTCGAACTTGTTGGTGGTGGAGAACATGAGGCCCGGCGCCACATTGATCTGTTCCAGCCGGGCGCGGCGGTAAACTTCGGTGCCGGATACGCCGTCAGGTAACTGAACCCAGAGCACAAAGCCGCCCTGAGGCCGGCTGACGGCAGTGCCCTCCGGAAAAGAGCGGGCCACCGCAGAACGCAGCCGCTCGATGCCTTCCCGATAATGCTGCCGTGCATGGCGAAGATAGCGGTCGTACCCACCCTGTTCCAGAAAGTGTGCCACAGCCAGCTGCGGAATGGTGGAGGTAGCCAGATTCACAAAATACTTGTGCTGCCGGGCACTGGCCATGTGCCGCCCCGGAATCATCCAGCCCAGCCGAAGGCCCGGTGAAACCGTCTTTGAGAACGAACTGCAATAAATGACATTATCCGAACGATCGAAGGCTTTGGCTGGGCGGGGACGCTCACCGGAGTGATAGAGATCTCCGTAGATATCATCCTCAATCAGCGGCACATTGGCAGCCGCCAGCATGGAGATCAACTGCTGCTTGCGCTCGTCACTCATCCTGGCGCCCATCGGATTGCTGTGGTTGGGCACCACCACACAGGCCTTCAGCGGCCACTGTTCCAGAGCCAGCTGCAACCCCTCCAGACTCATCCCCTCAGACGGGTGGGTGGGAATTTCGATAACGCGCAACCCCACCACTTCAAGTGCCTGCAGGATGCCCGGAAAAGAAGGCGACTCCACCGCAACAATATCGCCAGCCTGCGTGACCGCCCGCAAAGCCAAAATAATGGCTTCCTGGGCACCATTCGTGGCGAGCACATCATCCGGAGACACCGGCACGCCCAGAGTTGCCATGCGTTGGGCAATCTGCCGCCGAAAACTCTCCTTGCCGGGAAACGCATAGTCCAGCGTCTCCAGGCCATGCCGTGCAGCCCAGATGGTGCTTTGCTGAATTTGCCGTACCGGCAGGTAGTCCGGGTGAGGAATAGCGGTGGCAAGCGGAACCATGCGTTTCTGTTCATCCGCACACAAATCCAGCGTCATTTCACGGGCCGACACCGGTAACGGACGGGTGCGCTGGTCCGGCATGCTCGGCTCGGGCACATCCCGGGGCGGAAGACGAACAAAATAGCCGCTGCGTTCGCGGGCCTGAAGAAATCCACGGGCTTCAAGCGTCTGATGTGCCTGCAGCACAGTGGAAATGCTGACACCAAACTGACGACTCAGCACCCGAACGCCCGGCAAACGGTCTCCCTGGCGGTATACCCCATCCCGAATCAGTGCTTGCAACTGTTCAGCCACCTGACTGTAAAGAGCTCCCATTTACGCCTCCTGCCTGAGCCTCAACCGCACACCCATCTCTGATTGAACCAGAACTGCCGCTGTAACGGGCAGTACAGATCGGCCATTTTCTGTGCAGAACAGATGATCACTGGCAGCAACTGTACCGGTTCAATATGAACTTATCTGAATCTGTTATGAAAGTCTGGCCCTGCAGACAATGGAAGCCGGATCAGAGAAGAAGGAGTTTCACCATGGCGATGGCAATCCCTAAGGTGGCCCGGGAGGCAGAAACAACCTCCCCAGCCGTCCGGCGCAATCGCAAAGACGTGCTTGGCCTCGCTGACACTTGCGGAGTACAACACCCCAGCCTCTCACGAACCTTACAGAAGCTATCACGGGCTGGCTTCCATGTTTCCCGGGCCACCCCGGAGCACTGGATTATCCGGAGAGGGACACCGCTGCCGGAATATCATTGCTACAGTGAGCAGGAATTGCATCAGTTCACTGCCAACAGAACGTGACATTCACCAAACCCATAGAGCAAAAGGCTCGCAGGACAAACCATGAAAACACCGATCTACCAGATAGACGCCTTTACCAGTGAACTGTTCGGCGGCAACCCGGCTGCCGTGATGCCGCTGGAAAGCTGGCTGCCAGACACGCTGTTGCAGGCCATTGCCGCCGAAAAAAATCTATCCGAAACCGCCTTCCTGGTACCAACACCCGATGCGGACGACGCGGATTTCCGGATTCGCTGGTTCACACCCACCACAGAAGTACCGCTGTGCGGCCACGCGACTCTGGCTTCGGCATGGGTCGCCTTCAACAAGCTGGACTGGCCAGCTGACGTCGTCCGCTTTCACTCAAAAAGCGGGCCCCTGGCAGTATCGCTGCAGCCTGATGGCTGGCTGGAACTGGACTTCCCGAACCTGGCGTTCGAACGCTGCGCCACCCCGTCGCTGCTCAACGAAGCATTGCCCGGTGTACCGGACGAGGCGTTTTTCGTTCCCAACGACACCAACTATATGGTGGTTCTGGAATCCGAGGCCGACGTTAAATCCGCCACCCCGGATATCCGCAAGCTAGCACAATTGGGCAACCAGGGTTTGATAGTGACCGCGCTGGGCGAAGCGTGTGATTTCGTCAGCCGATACTTCGCGCCGGGCGCAGGCATTGATGAAGACCCCGTGACAGGCTCGATACACAGTGTGTTGGTGCCCTATTGGGCGGAACGGCTTGGTAAAACCACCTTACAGGCAAAACAGCTCTCCGCACGCGGGGGTGAATTACGCTGTGAGCTGAAAGGTGAGTGCGTGGCCATCGCGGGCCAGGCGGCCTTCTTTATGGAAGGCTCCGTAGAGCTGCCTTGAGACTGATATACTGCACACCGGTTTTTACAGCGGTGAACAATCAATGGCAGCATCCACACCCCACTACGACGTAATCATCATCGGCGCCGGCGCAGCAGGGCTGATGTGTGCGGCCACCGCCGGCTACCGTGGCCGCAAAGTGCTGGTGCTCGACCACGCCAACAAACCCGGCAAGAAGATTCTGATGTCTGGTGGTGGCCGCTGCAATTTCACCAACCTGAACAGCACGCCGGCGAACTTCCTCTCCGACAACCCGCATTACTGCATTTCCGCGCTCAAGCGTTACACCCCGCAGGATTTTGTGGAACTGGTGGACCGCCACGGCGTGGAATATGAAGAAAAGGCGCCAGGCCAGCTGTTCTGCAAAGACAGCGCCAAAGACATCCTCAATGTGCTGTTGACTGAATGCGAGTGGGCCGGCGTTGAATTCCGGATGAAGACCTCCGTGAGCAAGGTGGCACAAACAGAAAACGGCTATCGCCTGGCGACCAGCACCGGCACCGTGAACTGCGAATCTCTGGTGATTGCCTGCGGCGGCCTGTCGATCCCCACCATGGGCGCCACCGGCTTTGGTTATGAGGTGGCCAAACAGTTTGGACTGAAGGTGCTGCCCACCCGTGCAGGCCTGGTGCCTTTCACCTTACAGCCGGAACTCAAAGCGCAACTGGCTCCCCTCTCCGGCGTCAGTTGCCCGGTAGAAGCCAGCTGCCATCAACACCCTTTCCGGGAACCCATGCTGGTAACCCACCGCGGCCTGAGCGGCCCGGCCATGCTGCAGGTATCCAGCTACTGGCAACCCGGCGACGAAGTACACATCAACCTGCTGCCCGGGCAGAAAATCCAGGAAGACTTGCTGGCGCTGCGCAAGGAAAAACCGCAATCCACCCTCGCCCACTACCTGAACCAGCACCTGCCCAAACGCTTTGCCCAGGCCTTTAACGAACTGCAGGGCTGGCAGGGGCCGTTACAGGAATACCGGAACTCAGATATCGAACACATCGCCCGCACCCTGAGTGACTGGACCGTCAAACCCGCAGGCACCGAGGGCTATCGAACCGCCGAAGTCACGCTTGGCGGCGTGGACACCCGCCAGCTGTCATCGAAAACCATGGCAGATCTGGACAAACCCGATCTCTACTTCATCGGGGAAGTCGTGGACATTACCGGCCATCTGGGTGGGCATAACTTTCAGTGGGCCTGGGCCTCCGGGGTGGCGGCGGGTAACGTCGCCTGAGCCAGGCCAGTGGCGGAATGCCGATAACCATAAATGCAGGGCGAAACGCGGAAATAGACGACAACTGTCGTAAACCGTCATCATTATTGATCCCCCTCGCTTGTATCCCCATGAAAACCATGAAATAGTCGGGAAATTAAGTGGTAAATAGGCGAACCAAGGATTCAGGACAAAATCGACGGTTGACGCCTATTTCCATGCGCTGCCTTTTTCTGAAACAGACAACCTACTGATCTGTTGGCGGAATTTTTCGAACCCACCAAATAGGTCGGTGAAATAAACGCTTTTTGGATAGATGTCATTTGTCGTTGAATTAGCTGTTATGTGTACAAAGATTCCACCTCGGAGATAGTGAATGGAAGATGATTTTGAAGTCGAAATGAGCCCACTTTGCCAGGAACTGACAGCTGACGGGAAAACCGTCAAAGTGGAAATCTACCGTGGTG
>JABXHG010000602.1 GCA_013393545.1 Alteromonadaceae bacterium
TCGTCGCCGCCGGAGTAAGCCACCAGCACCCGTTCGTCACTCAGTTCGTTCAGCCGCTCGGATACCTTGATCAACAGTTCGTCACCAAATTGATGCCCGAGGGAGTCGTTGAGCATCTGGAAGCGGTGCCCACTTCATGGTGGTGCACTTCAATGTCCAGACCCATGGATTCCATGGCCGCGCACATGGCACCACGCAGGTCGTGCAGGCTGTCTACCGGCGGAACCGGGAAGTAACCGCCTTTAACGCCCGGACGGTGGCCGATGTTGTTGCGGTCGAAGTCTTCGCCGGAAACCCAGGCGGCTTCTTCGGAGTGCAGGTGGTACATTGCACCCTGCATGTCGACGTTCCACTTAACGGAATCGAACACGAAGAATTCCGGCTCCGGGCCGAACAGAGCGCCGTTGGCGATGCCGGTGGACTTCAGGTATTCCTCGGCACGCTTGGCGACGGAGCGCGGGTCACGCTCGTAACCCTGCATGGTGGTCGGCTCGACAATGTCGCAAGTGATGTTCACGGTGGTTTCTTCGGTGAACGGGTCCAGCACGGAGGTTTCGTCGATCGGCATCAGGATCATGTCGGATTCGTTAATGCCTTTCCAGCCGGCAATGGAAGAGCCGTCGAACATCTTGCCGTCGGCGAAGAAATCCTCGTCTACTTCGCTGGCGGGCAGCGTCACGTGCTGCTCTTTACCGCGGCTGTCGGTAAAGCGCATATCAACCCATTTCACTTCGTGTTCGTTGATCAGATCAATCGTCTTGGACATTGTGCATGCTCCGTTTATTTACGTGTTCGTTGTGCCGGATCGTTGCGCGGGTGCCCCGATCTTTTGCAGGTAATGGCAGCTTACCAGAAGCGGTTTGCCCTTACCTTTCAAATACAGCTACAAATGATGTTGCAAGCCCCTTGCCAGTTTTAGCGAGCTGCGCCAGAAGGGCGCAATTGCAAGGGTTTGGTGCGTATGCGGGTTGTTGATCTTCTTGCTTCGAACAGGTTTTGCACCAGAATGGCGCACCAACCTGGTGCATTTTTCCGCTCGCTGCCTGATAACAGTGCGGGAGGCCTTCTGGTAAACGGCCTTGTTGCCGTGCGCGAGAAAGTCATATAACTGACAGATTAAACCGTGTACAATCCCGCACCCCTTATTTTCATGCCAAGGCTCTGCAGCCGACGGCACATTTTGAGCTCTGTACCCACTTTTGTGCAAAGCTCTGTTTTTTTAATGAAGTGAACTTTCTTATATGTCGAATGATATCAGCAAGCTCAGAAACGTAGCCATTATCGCCCACGTAGACCATGGTAAAACCACCCTGGTTGACCAGTTGTTGCGCCAGTCCGGCACCCTTGACCGCAAAGAGCTCGAAAACGAGCGGGTAATGGACTCCAACGACCAGGAAAAAGAACGTGGCATCACCATTCTGGCCAAGAACACGGCCCTGAAATGGCACGACTACGACATCAACATCGTTGACACCCCGGGCCACGCCGATTTCGGTGGCGAGGTTGAGCGGGTGATGAGCATGGTTGACAGTGTGTTGCTGGTGGTCGATTCAATCGACGGTCCCATGCCGCAAACCCGATTTGTAACCCAAAAAGCCTTCGACGCCGGCCTGCGCCCGATCGTGGTGGTGAACAAGGTTGACCGCCCGGGGGCGCGCCCGGATTGGGTAGTGGATCAGGTGTTTGACCTGTTGGACAACCCCGGCGCCACCGACGAGCAGCGGAACTCCCAGATGGTTTACGCCAGCGCCCTGAACGGCATCGCCGGCATGGAACACGAAGAAATGGACGACAACATGGACGCCGTTTTCCAGGCGATTGTCGACCACGTACCGGCGCCGGACGTAGACCCGGACGGCCCGTTCCAGATGCAGATCTCCCAGCTGGACTACAACAGCTTCCTGGGCGTGATCGGCATCGGCCGCATCATGCGCGGCAAGGTAAAAACCAATACGCCGATCACTGCCATTGATTCCGAGGGCAAAAAGCGCAACGGCCGTATTCTGAAAATCATGGGCCACTCCGGCCTGCAGCGTGTGGAAGTGGACGAAGCCCAGGCCGGCGACATTGTCTGCATCAGTGGTCTGGACCAACTGTTCATCTCCGACACTCTGTGCGACCAGAACAACGTGGAAGCTTTGCCGGCGTTGACCGTGGACGAACCCACCGTATCCATGACCTTCCAGGTGAACGATTCGCCGTTCGCAGGCCAGGAAGGCAAGTACGTGACCAGCCGCAACATCAAGGAGCGCCTGGAAAAAGAGCTGCTGCACAACGTGGCGCTGCGCGTGGAAGACGGCGAATCTGCCGACAAATTCAAGGTTTCCGGCCGTGGTGAGCTGCATCTCTCGGTGCTGATCGAGAACATGCGCCGCGAAAACTTCGAGCTGGCCGTAGGCCGCCCGGAAGTGGTGATTCGCGAAATCGACGGTGTGAAACAAGAGCCGTACGAAAACGTGATCGTCGACATCGAAGAGCAGCACCAGGGGCCGGTGATGGAGCAGCTGGGTCTGCGCAAGGGCGACATGACCAACATGATTCCGGATGGTAAAGGCCGTATCCGCCTGGACTACACCATTCCGGCCCGTGGTCTGATTGGTTTCCGTAACACCTTCCTGACCATGACTTCAGGCACCGGTATTCTGACGTCTACCTTCAGCCATTATGGCCCGGTCAAGGAAGGCGCCATGGGTAGCCGCCAGAACGGCGTGTTGATTTCCATGGCCAAGGGCACCGCGATGACCTACTCGCTGGAAACCCTGCAAAGCCGTGGCAAGCTGTTCCTGGCACCGGGTGACGAGATCTACGAAGGTCAGTTGTGTGGCATTCACAGCCGCGACAGCGACATCGTGATCAACCCCACCAAGGCCAAGAAGCTGGATAACATGCGCGCCTCCGGCAAGGACGAGGTGATTGGCCTGGTTCCGCCGATCAAGCACACCCTGGAGCAGGCGCTTGAGTTCATCGACGACGACGAGCTGGTGGAAGTAACGCCGAAATCCATCCGCCTGCGCAAGAAGCTGCTGACCGAGAACGAGCGTAAGCGCGCGAAAAAGAACTAAAGGCTGATTGAGTCACGAAATCCGCTAAAGAACACGAAAAAAGATGGACTGATTAACAGAAAAGGAATTTCTCTTTCGTGTTCTTTCGTGTTCTTTCGTATTCTTTGGTGGATTTCGTGGCCAGTACTGTCCCTGTCTTTCAGTTTTCCCATGGCTGAAAGCGGTCAGTGAACCGAAGCCCCCTTCCTTGGCTTACTGGCAAAACACACCTGAAACACATCGTTGTAGTGTTTGGCGAAGTTCACCGACAATCCTTCCTTCAGATATTCCGGTAGCTCCTCGTAATCGCCCCGGTTGGCTTCCGGCAGAATCAGGTTGCTGATTTTCTGCCGCCGTGCGGCAATCACCTTTTCCCGAATACCACCCACCGGCAGCACTTGCCCGGTCAGGGTCAGTTCGCCAGTCATGGCGATGTTTTGTTGCGGGGCCTCTTTTCGGGCAATCGACAGCAGGGCCGTGGCCATGGTGACGCCGGCGCTGGGGCCATCCTTCGGGGTTGCGCCCTCGGGCACGTGCAGGTGCACGAAGGATTTGTCGAAGAAGGTCGGGTCGCCCTTGTAACGTTTGAGGTTGGACGACACGAAACTGTAGGCGATCTCCGCCGACTCTTTCATGACATCCCCCAGTTGGCCAGTCAACTTGAAGCCCCGCTGGCTGGTATGCACCCGTGAGGCCTCGATGCTCAGGGTAGCACCGCCCATGGCGGTCCAGGCCAGGCCGGTGACCACGCCGGTGCCTTTCAGGGATTTCTCCTTCTTGAAGGCCGGCTGGCCCAGGTAATGGGGCAGGTCGGAAACGCCCACTCTAACCGGCTGGTCCGGGGTCTCCAGCAGTTTCACAATGCCCTTGCGAATCACTTTGTGCAGCAGTTTTTCCAGATTCCGCACACCGGCTTCCCGGGCATAGCCTTCGATGATCTGGCGAATGGCGGCGTCGGTGATGTTCAGCTGCTTTTTCAGCAGGCCGGCCCGTTTCAGCAATCGTGGCAGCAAATGGTGCTTGGCAATGGCCAGCTTTTCCTCGCCAATGTAGCCGGACAGGCGAATGGTATCCATGCGGTCCAGCAGCGGGCGGGGGATGGTGTCCAGCTGGTTGGCGGTGCAGATGAACAGCACTTTGGACAGGTCCATGCGCACGTCCAGGTAGTGGTCCAGGAATTCCTTGTTCTGTTCCGGGTCCAGGGTTTCCAGCAGGGCCGAGGCCGGGTCGCCCTGAAACGAGCTGCCGGTTTTGTCGATCTCATCGAGCATGATCACCGGGTTGGCCACCTTGCTGTCTTTCAGGGCCTGCACGAACTTGCCCGGCATGGCGCCGATATAGGTGCGCCGGTGGCCCTTGATTTCCGCTTCATCGCGCATGCCGCCGACACTGAACCGGTAGAACTCCCGGCCCAGGGCATCGGCCACCGAGCGGCCGATGGAGGTTTTGCCCACGCCCGGCGGGCCGACCAGAAGCAGTATGGAGCCACTCACTTCGCCCTTGAAGGTACCTTCGGCCAGGAACTCGACAATGCGGTCTTTTACATCGTCCAGGCCGTCGTGGTCGCGGTCCAGAATGCGGCGGGCTTCGGCCAGGTCGAAGTGGTCTTCGGAATGCACGCCCCAGGGCACCAGCGTCAGCCAGTCCAGGTAATTGCGGGTGACGCCGTATTCCGGTGAACCCTGCTCCAGTACTTGCAGCTTCTGGATTTCATCGCGGAACCGCTCCTGCACCGCTTCGGGCGGGTCCAGCTTGGCCATGCGCTGCTCGAAGCGTTCCACATCGGCGGTCTTGTCATCCTTGGCGATGCCCAGTTCGCGCTGGATGACCTTCATCTGCTCACGCAGGAAGAATTCACGCTGGTGCTTCTGCACCTTCTCGTTCACTTCTTCGTTGATCTCGCTTTGCAGGCGCGCCACTTCCTGTTCCTTGCGCATCAGCAAGAGCACTTTTTCCATGCGCCGCAGCAGTGGCACGGTATTCAGCACGTCCTGCAGCTCCCGGCCGGGCGCGCTGGTCATGGAGGCGCCGAAATCCGCCAGGGGCGAGCTGTCGTCCGGACCAAAGCGGGACAGGTACTGCTTCACCTCCTCGCCATAGAGCGGATTGGTTCGCAGGAGCTCCTTGATGGCGCTAATGATGGCCAGGGTGTAAGCCTTGAGTTCATCGGCCGGTTCGTCTGGCTCTTCCGGGTAGTCCACCTCGACCAGGTAGGGCGGGCGCCGGCGTAGCCATTGAACAATGCGAAAACGCTGCAGGCCCTGGGCGATGAACTGCACCTTACCGCCTTCGCTCTGGGCGTGGTGTACCCGAACCGCGCAGCCCATGATCTCCAGTTCGTCGCTGGCGGGAATGCCGGTCTCGGTTTCCGGTTCGTCGACAAAACACACGCCCAGCACTTTGTGGTCGGTTTCGCCCACCCGTTTCAGGGTTTCCTGCCAGGGGTCCTGATTGACCATCACCGGCTGCACCTGGGCCGGAAAGAACGGTCGGTTGGAAACGGGCAGCACATACATGCGCCGTGGCCTGCTGTGCTCCGGCAACGCCAGGCCGGTGCTGCTTTCGTCCTTGCCGATGTATTCGGTGACGTCTTCCTCGAATTCTTCCAGGGAGTCGTTGCGGTTCTCGTCATTCATACCGGTTTGCTCTCAGGGCTTTGTGAAAGGTTACTTGGCTATGTGACGGCGGCTTTGGGTTTTTCAAGTTGGCTTGATTTTCAGGGGCCTGCCACCATATGAATAAACACTTTCATACATTCTGGTTCAGGTGCCCGGTTTATGAGCGACTCCCCGTATATTTTTGACGCAACCGCAGACAACTTCCAGCAAAAGGTAATGGAGGCTTCGGCCACCACGCCGGTGCTGGTGGACGTATGGGCCGACTGGTGCGCGCCGTGCAAGCAGCTGATGCCGATACTGGAAAAGCTGGTAAACGAATACCAGGGCAACCTGTTGCTGGCGAAAGTGAATGCTGACCAACAGCAGGAGCTGACCGCGTCCCTCGGCGTGCGCAGCCTGCCAACGGTGATCCTGGTGAAAGATGGCCAGGCGGTGGATGGCTTCAACAGCGCACTGCCGGAAAGTGAATTACGTAAGCTTCTGGAAAAACACGTGGAAGCGCCTGCTGAAGATCCCTATGAAAAAGCCCATAGCCTGTGGGAAGCGGGTGATGTGGACGGCGCGCTGGCCATCTTCACGGACATGAACCAGAAAGACCCGGAAAACGTCGATGTACTGATCGACCTGGCCCAGCTGAAAGCCGAAAAGGGTGACCTGGAAACCGCTGAGCAGGTACTCAACAGCCTGGCGCCGGAAGACAAGCTGGGCCACAAGGCCAAACAACTGGCCGCCCGGTTGAAGTTCATGCAGCAATCGGGTGAATTGCCGCCAGTGGCCGAGCTGGAGCAAAAGCTGGAAACCGACCCGAAGAACCCGGAAGCCCTGCACCAGCTGGCTCTGCACAAGATTTTGCAGGAGCAGAATGCCGGGGCGATGGACCTGTTGATTCGCCTGATGCAGGCCAATAGCCAGTATAAGGACGGTGTGGCGAAGACCACGCTGGTGGAGCTGTTTGAAAAGCTGGGGAATAACAACCCGGATGTGCGGGCGTATCGGCGGAAGTTGTATGCGATGATGTATTAACGTCCACTGCTGCATGGTATCGGCCATTGCTGTCGGGGCGGCATAGGGAGAGCCAGACCTTGATGACTTCAATTATCCGCATGAGCGTTATTGCGCTCGCCCTTGTGATGCTCGCCGGCTGTGCTTCCCGGCAATATCAGGCAACGACGGCTGTCGCTGTTCAGGAGTCCGTGTGCCAACAGACCTTCCAGCAATGGCAAAAGCTGGTCGAGGAAGGCGGCCACTACGATGCCCAAACCTGGTCGCCACCCGGTTTCCCCTATTTGCGTGTGAACCGTTTACTGGCCAGTTTTCCGTTGGTCGAGCTGGATTCCGCGCAGCAACGGGAATGGTTCGAGCGGGCTCAAGCGTTGGCGGTCATGGCCTGGCAATACGAAGTCGCCAGCATGGGCGGGGCGGCGGAGCAAACATTGCCGGAGTTGCAGCGTTGTGCGCAGGCGGCGACTCAAACCTTAATGGAGCGGGATGAAGGTTGGCGGCAACTCCAGCAGGCCATGCAAGTGCCGGATGACTACAACAACGCCGGGCGGGTGCTGGGTGGTTATCCGGTGGTGGCTCCCGTGGTGCGCTGGCGGGCCGGTGTGGTGATGGGCGAGTTGATGGATGAATTTGGCCAGTACCAGCCAAGAGCACCGTTGTCGGTTTATTCGCCGAAGGTGTTGGCAGTAGAGCCTCGTGATTCTCTGGTTCAGCACGCGCAGGCCCGCAGCCAATTGGGTATCCCGGATTTTACTGGCGCTGAACGTGAGGCTCTGTTGGCACGCTTCGCCCCCACCTGGGCGGTGGAAACCGCGAGCAGGAGTGATCTTCCCGGTCGCCCGGGCCGGTCGGCCAGCGGAGCGCTGGATTTTCGCCCGGAGCCGGTGGTGTTCAGCCAGGTTGCCTTCACCCGGTTTCAGGGTGAGGTACTGCCGCAGCTGGTTTACACCCTCTGGTTCCCGCGCCGGCCTGCGGAAAGCCGTTTTGATATCGTCGCCGGTGAGCTGGATGGCCTGGTCTGGCGGGTGACGCTAGGCACCGACGGCCAGCCATTAATCTATGATTCTATTCACCCCTGTGGCTGTTATCACACCTGGGTGCTGGCACCGGGCGGGTTGACGCCAAAGGGAGAAGTGGGCTTCTGGCAAGAGCCGCTTTGGATTGCCGGCACCGCGCCTGAAACGGACAAGGGGCTGGCGTTGCACGTCTCTGCCGGCAGCCATTACTTGATGAATGTTACCGCCGACGTGCCGGAGACTGAGTTGGTGTCGCAGCTCTATGGGCTGGAACCGTACAATAATCTGAGCGCTCCATCCTGGGCGGGCCAGCGGCTGTTTGATGAAAGTGGCATGATTCCCGGCACCGAGCGTTCTGAGCGTTTCTTCTTGTGGCCCACCGGCGTGCCGTCGCCCGGCGCCATGCGCCAATGGGGCAACCACGCCACGGCGTTTGTGGGTACCCGGCATTTTGATGAGCCCTGGCTGCTGCAGGAGTATTTTCAGAGGACAGAATGAACGATTATCTGTGATTTGCATAATTATGCGTAGCGTGCATAAAAATAGATAATTCAGTCTAGGCTGGTCCAGTGATTGGCCGCCTGGAGCCAATAAACAAAAAGCCCGGAAGGCGTTAACCCTCCGGGCTTTTTCAAAGTGCATGGCGGCTTAGTGCTCAGCCATTACCCTTCTTCATTTCCTCGTACTCGTCCTCAAAGAAGAACTTTTCTTCTCCAAGAGCCGGTTCCAGCTCGTGCAGCCAGGTGGCTTTTTCGCGCTACTTGGCGAAGAACGGGCGTTGTGCCCATTCCTGGGTTCGTCCCTGCAGGAAGCTTTGTACGATCACTTTCTCGCCGTTGATTTCGGTAATGCCCTGAACTTCCACTTTACGGTGTCTGTCACTCATGCTCCGGTCCCGGGCGGTGCGCGCCAGGCCACTCACCTTCTCCATGGCCTTGCGGTAGATGTTATAGGCCTCGGCCAGCGG
>JABXHG010000603.1 GCA_013393545.1 Alteromonadaceae bacterium
AGAAGAAAAAGACAGGAGCAAGAAGGAGAAGAGGCGGAAAAAGGAGTGATGAAAAAAGAGAAGGAACGAGCCGAGAAGGAGATAAAGGGAACATGGCAAAACGGAGAACGGAGTTTCCTCCCCCGGCAAAAACCGGCGGCGACTGTCTGGCGAGCTCAGCAGCGACGATACCCGCGGCGCCCGGAGCATGCAAGAACTTACTGATCTTTCAGCGCCAATGCCCGCTGATACAGTTCGTTTTTGCCAACACCGCTGACCTCGGCAACAATGCGAGCAGCTCTCTTCACCGGCAATTCCGCGACCAGCAATGCCAGCAAACGATCAACATCGAGCGATGATGCGCCAGCCTGATCGGCCGGCGGCGCACCGCGAACCATGACCACAAACTCTCCCTTCTCACCATGGGGGTCGGCCTGCAATTGCGCCAGAACGTCTTCAGCCGTGCCGGCGTAGAAGGTTTCAAAGGTCTTGGTCAGCTCCCGGCCAAGCACGCATTCGCGGTCACCCCCCAGCACATCGACCAGATCCTTCAGCCAATCCAGAATCCGGTGCGGCGACTCGTAAAACACCAGGGTGGCGGTTTGCGCCTTCAGTTCTGACAATGCCGTTTTGCGACCGGAACGCTTGGCGGGCAAAAAACCGGCGAATAAAAAGCGATCCGTCGGCAGACCGGCGGCAGACAGCCCGGCCACCAGCGCACACGCGCCCGGTACCGGCGACACCCGGTAACCGGCCTCCCGCACCTCGCGCACCACCAGATAGCCGGGATCGGAAATCAGTGGCGTGCCGGCATCGGAAACGAGAGCAATACTCCTTCCCGCCTCCAACTCGGCCAGAATCCGCGCAACCCGGTCACGCTCGTTATGGTCGTGCAACGCCAGCATGGGTTTACTCAGCCCCAGATGCTGCATCAATCGCCCACTGTGCCGTGTATCTTCCGCTGCCACCAGCGCAACCGAAGACAGCACCCCGACGGCCCTTTCCGATAAATCCTGCAAATTGCCAATGGGAGTGGCGACCACGTAGAGCGTGCCGCCGGGGCGGTGTTGTTCAGACATACAAAAAACTCCGGGTAAACGAGGGCGCCATGATACCGCCCCGACACGTGACACGCACACCATGTGAATTGGCACGGGAGCTGGTAAACTTGCCACTGAAAACGCGGCACCACAAGCCTAACCATCCGGAGACGATCGAGCCCGTCATGATAAATCCCACCTGCTCCCGCACGATTCTGGCCCTGCTAACCGTCTTGATCATGACCATCAGCGGCTGCGCCACCGTTGATCTCGGGGAACACCGTGCCGATTCCGCGCGGCAGGCGCTGATGCTGGCCGAAGAGGAAGACGAGCGAATGATGGCGCAGGATTATCTGCTGCGCACGGCTGGGCGATTTCAGGATCAGGGCCGGCACGAAGATGCCCGGACCCTGCTACTCAGCGAACAGCTGGCCAATCTGACGCCGGCACAAACCCGCCAGCGCCGGCTACTTGCCATGGCCAGTGCGCTGGCACTGGAAGATCGCGAATGGGCCGATGACCTGTCACAACAGCTGACAACCGACAGCTTCATGGATTACCCCGATCGGTTGATGGCACGCGCGGGGCAACTTCAGGCTCAGGTTCAGGCCTATTCGGGCGATCATTTGGCTGCCGCCAACACCTTGATTCTTTTGAGCCAGACCGACAACTCACTGTCGGCCCAGGACCTGCATGATCAGATCTGGGCGCACCTGAAAACGCTGGACGAAACACAACTGCAGCAGGCCGCGCGCGAGGCGCGGGGCTATGAGCAGGAAGGCTGGCTGGCACTGGCCGAGGGCGTCCAGCAGCCAGATGCCAACCTGGACCAACAGGGGCGAATAGTACGTCGCTGGCAGAACCGCTGGCCGGGGCACCCCGCCGCCCAGATTCTACCGACACCGCTGTCACTGCTTGCCGAATTGGCCAGCAGCCGGCCCGAGAACATTGTCCTGGCCCTGCCCTTCACGGGTCGCCTGGCCAGTGCCGGGGAGGCCATCCGGGACGGCTTCCTGGCGGCCTACTACGCCGATGAATCCGCTGACCGAAAGAAAACCGATATCCGCATTGTCGACACCAGCAAGGGCGATTTTCTTACCATTTATAAGGAGATGACCGACAGCCCTGCCGATCTTATTGTCGGCCCGCTGGATAAAAGCAAACTGACCGGGCTGGCCGACCTGCAGAACCTGCCCGCTCCCGTTCTGGGGCTGAACTACCTGGGTGACGAAACAACTCCGCCCGCAGGCCTTCACCAGTTCGGGCTATCGGCCGAGGATGAAGCCCGCCAGATTACCGAAAAGCTGAGCAGAGATGGCCTGCGCCACCTGCTAGCACTGATCCCTTACGGTGAATGGGGCGACCGCGTGGAGCGCGCCCTGCGTGAAGGCGTCAGCGAGCGCGAACTGAAAATTCTGGACATTGAACGGTTCATGGAAGACGAAAATCTGCGAGCGGTGACCGCCGATCTACTGGGCATCACTGCCTCCCGTGACCGGGCAATTGACGTGGAACGCACAATCGGCCGCAACGTTGAATTCGAACCCCGTCGCCGCCAGGATGCGGAAGCGATCGTGATGGTGGCAGCGCCCACCCTTGCGCGTCAGTTCAAGCCCCTGTTTGCGTTTTACTACGGCGGCGACCTGCCGGTGTATTCACCTTCTATCATTTACGAAGGCTCTCCGGAACCTTCCCGGGATCGGGATCTGAATCAGGTGATCTTCACCGATATTCCCTGGGTTCTTGCCCCCGACCTCCCCCTGCGCGCCGAGGCAAGCCAGCACTTCAACAACACCAGCGGCCAACTGGGGCGGCTATTCGCCATGGGTGCGGACGCCTGGCGGATTGCCAAGCGCTTACCGTTGCTCCAACGTATTGACGATGCCAGCATCGATGGCCTGACCGGAAAACTGACCATGGATGCACAGGGCAGCATCCATCGCCAACAACAATGGGCGAAATTCGTAAACGGCCGGGCTGTGCCGCTGGCTGACGACCAGCCGGATGAACGCTCGGGTGACGAGGAGCCCGGACAGTAAGGGGGGAGGGACGCCATGGAAGGCGCAAGACAGACCGGCGCACGCTACGAGGGCGTAGCCGCCCGTTTTCTGCAAAGCAAAGGCGTGCGAATCATCGATCGCAATGTGCACAGTCGTGGCGGCGAGATTGACCTGATCGGAATGGACGACGGCGTACTGGTGTTTTTCGAAGTTCGCTTTCGCAAAGCTGACAGCCTGGTGGACCCCATCAGCTCTGTGAGCCCTGACAAGCAACGACGGTTATTGCGGGCCGCCTCTTTTTACCTGCATCGCACCGGTCAATGGGACGCCTTTACCCGTATAGATGTGGTAGGCATCAGCCCGGGTATCTCCGCCAACTACCGGATACAGTGGATTAAAAATGCCATCGAGGCCAACTGAAATAACACCATGAGTGACAACGAACACAATATTTATCAATGGTTTGCCTCCCATATGGAGCACACCGCCGAAGCTGCCAGCACCGTAGCCCCGGCTATTGAAGAAGTGGCGGATGCCTGCGTCGCCAGCCTTCTGCAAGACGGTAAAATCGTCGCCTGCGCCAATGGCAACGCCAACGTACTGGCCCAGTACCTTTGCACTGCGCTACTCGCCAGGCTGGTACAGGAGCGCCCTGCACTACCGGCCATCAACCTGGGCGCTGACGCCACCACCTATTCCGCCATCTGCCGGGACAATCGCTTCAACGACACCTTCTCCCGCCAGGTGCAGGCCATTGGCAAGCCCGGCGATCTGCTGGTGGTTGTAGTGGACGATGGCCACAAGGCCAATCTAATCCAGGCCATACAGGCCGCCCACGATCGCGAGATGCGGGTGGTTGTGCTAAGCGCCAAAGCACGCTCCGATATCACGTCTCTGATGCACCCGGAAGACATCGAGTTGGCCCTGAACGATCTGCCGGCGCCGGAGGCCACTCCCTTGCTGATGGTTATCATCAACGCAGTGTGCGACATGATTGACCAAAAACTGTTTGGCGGATAACAAAAAAACCGGCTGAGCCGGCTTTTTTGATTACTTCACAACCTTCAGAGTGGGCTTGCCACTTGGCCGGTCTTCCGGGCCTGGAGGTGGCGTATCCGGAGCATCGTTACCACCGGGATCGGGAGAGCCCGGCTCACTACCGAACACCATTCCTTCGCCGTTTTCCTTCGCGTAGATCGCCACCACGGCCTGCAGTGGGATATAGACCTGCATGGGCACCCCCCCAAAGCGGGCACTGAACTCCAACGCGCCGTTACCAACCACCAGCCCGCGAACAGCGCCGGGACTTATATTGAGCACAATCTGCCCATTGGCGACATGCTCGGATGGCACCTGCACCCCTTGAACGCCCGCATCGACCACGATGTATGGCGTACAGTCATTATCCAGGATCCACTCATTCAAGGCCCGTACCAGATATGGCCGGCTTGAATGCATTGTGAAGGTTGTATCTGACACAGCGAAAACTCCAGGTTCCGCCGGTGAAGGCGGACATTCACTCAGTTGCGGATGTCTTCTTCCAGATCGGAAAGGCTGGCTTTAAAACCTTCCCGAGCGAAAATGCTATCCATGTATTTGAGCAGAGGCTTGGCCTGTTTCTCATTCAGCTCAATACCCATCGCCGGCAAACGCCACAGAATCGGGGCGATACAACAATCGACAATGGTAAACTCCTCGGACAGGAAGAACGGCATTTCACCAAACAACGGTGCCGTTGCCAGCAGGCTCTCCTTCAGTTCCTTACGGGCTGCCTCGGCGGCCTTGCTGTTTGGCTGAGCCAGGATCTGGTCAACCAGCCCGCACCAATCTTTCTGAATACGATGAATCATCAGCCGGCTGTTGGCTCGCGCCACAGGATAGACCGGCAACAACGGCGGATGCGGAAAACGCTCATCCAGATATTCCATCATGATATTCGGCTCGTACAGGGCCAGGTCCCGATCCACCAGGGTCGGCAAGGCGTTGTACGGGTTCAAATCCGCCAGCTCAGCGGGCGGGTCATCCGGATCCACATCCACGATGTCTACGGTAACACCTTTCTCGGCCAGAACAATGCGCACACGATGGCTGTAATGACTGGTAGGATCCGAGAAAAATGTCATTGATGACCGTTTGGTCACAACGCCCATATAGTTACCTCACGATTATACAAACCGAATTATTCCTGAAAACGCAAAAACCAGCGGACCCCGAAAGGGGCCCGCTGGAGTTCGGCGGTGGGCATTATACCCTATTTCTTAGTGAACGTCTTTCCAGTACTCACGATTGAGCAGGTAAGCCACCACGAAGAAGATCGCCACGAAGATCAGCACGAAAATCCCCAGACGTTCGCGCTCAACCTTCACCGGGTCACCCATGTAGGACATGAAGTTGGTCAGGTCCCACATGGCCTGATCAAACTCCGCGCCATCCATGGCGCCTTCGGTGGCGTACTCGGGGCAGACATCCCCGTTGTTCACATTGCCACTGAGCGGCTCGACACTGGCGTCGACACCAATGTTCGGCTCAACCGCACACAGGCCCTGCATTTCCACCATGACGTGAGGCATACCGACCTTGTCGAACACCACGTTGTTCACGCCCAACGGACGGGACTCGTCCTTGTAGAAGCCACGCAGGTAGGAATATACCCAGGACTCACCACGCAGACGGGTCTCCAGCGTCAGATCGGGTGGCGGTGCACCGAACCAGCCGGCAGCCATGTCCTTGTTCATGGAGATTTTCATCAACTCGCCGATTTTGGCGCCGGTGAAAATCAGGTTTTCCTCGTACAGCTCCTCGGGAATACCAGTATCTTCGGCCACACGCTTGTAACGTGCATATTCCATGGAGTGACAACCCATGCAGTAGTTGGTGAACAAAGCGGCACCACGCTGCAGGGATTCCTTGTTGGTGTGATCCGGTTCCATATGATCCAGCGGAACCGCCCCACCGGCTGCCAGCCCGATGGCCGGCAGGATGGCGAAAACGAGACCTACAATCAGCTTTCTCATTATCCTGTCACCCTCTCTGGAACTGGCTTGGTTTTCTCCATGCGCGTGTAGAACGGCATCAGAATGAAATACAGGAAGTACAGAGTTGTCAGAATCTGAGCAACGGTTGTACGACCTTCAGTCGCCGGGACCAGACCCAGATAGCCGAGAACCACAAAGCTGATGGCGAAGATAGCCAGTGCAATCTTGCTCAACCAGCCCTTGTAGCGGATGGAGCGAACCGGACTGCGGTCCAGCCACGGCAGCACAAACAGGATCGCAATAGCACCACCCATGACGACAACACCCCAGAACTTCGCCGGCAGGCCGAACAGGTCTACTGTCACTGCCCGCAGCATCGCGTAGAACGGCGTGAAATACCAAACCGGAGCAATATGCGCAGGGGTCTTCAGGGAGTTGGCCGGCTCGAAGTTCGGTTTCTCAAGGAACAGACCGCCCATTTCCGGGAAGAAAAACACCACGATAAAGAAGATGAAGAAGAATACGCCCACACCCAGCAGATCGTGCACGGTGTAGTACGGATGGAACGGGATGCCGTCTTTCGGAACGCCGTTTTCATCCTTGTTCTTCTTGATGTCGATGCCGTCGGGGTTGTTGGAGCCCACTTCGTGCAGCGCCAGGATGTGCAGAACCACCAGGCCCAACAACACAATCGGCAATGCCACCACGTGCAACGCGAAGAAGCGGTTCAGGGTAATGCCGGACATCCGGTAGTCGCCACGAATCCCCCAACACCGCCGGCAGCACGTCCACTTCCGTGGAGCTCACGCCGTTTTTCTCCGGCATCTCTCTGGATGTGACCCCGCAAATCTCGGAAGAAGGCACTATCACACTGCACGTTCACCCGTCGGTCAG
>JABXHG010000604.1 GCA_013393545.1 Alteromonadaceae bacterium
CGTTTTTGTTCATTACAGCGCTATTCAAGGTGGCGGCTTCAAGACTCTGGCCGAAGGCCAGGAAGTCAGCTTCTCCGTGACCGATGGCCAGAAAGGCCCTCAGGCAGAGAACGTTGTTGCCCTGTAACTAACAGGCTAACAGTGTTGAAAAAGGCAGCTTCGGCTGCCTTTTTTCGTTGGGTACGGCACCCGAAAGCAACACCGAATCAGAAGCCTCGGATCAAAGCCGGTAATCACAATGTTGTCCCTGATCATGGTCTGATGTCCGCAACTGCTGTAAAACCCGGTTTTAAACCAACAATCGGGACGGTGGTTTATCTCCCGTTGCAGACACTTTTTGAGGCCAGGCATGCCTGAATTCATGAACGACCTGTTCAGCGCGGGCAAGCATTCGCGCTATTTCAATCACACCCGAAGCTACGGCCTGTTTTCGCGGGTACGCACTATTGCCTGGATTCTGGCCATTCTGCAGACCGCCTGGATTCTGGTGGACTGGCTGCTGTTGCCGGAAGACGTGAGCGGCACCATCGCCTATGGCCGTATCGTGGCCAGCGTCTCTTGTCTGGCACTGGGTATCTGGTTCAGCCATCCCTATCGGCTGGAAATCTCGCTGATTCGCCTGTTGCTGCTGGTTCTGGTGCTGACCATTTTCCAGACCTGGAGCAATTTCATCCTGATCGGCCAGGGTTTTGAATCGGAAGTGGTGGCCGGTTATGCCTTCTTTCCCTTCATGATCATCACCATGCTGGCCATTTTTCCGCTGACCATTCTGGAAGTTGCCGGCTTTGCCGTGTTTGTCATCCTTGTAGAGCTGGTTACCCAGCTATGGACTGGCAAATTCGGTGTGGTAACCGGCCTGAATGACCTCTGGTTGCTAGCAGTGCTTGGCTGCATTGCCGGCTGGGCGTCGGTAAATCAGCTGAGCATGCTGCTGGTGCTTTATCGCCAGGCCACTCGCGACCCGCTCACCGGGCTGGCCAACCGCCGGCAGGTGATGGAACAGCTAGATGGCGATATCAGAGATGCACACGAACACAACAAGCCCCTGTCGGTGCTGCTGTTTGATCTGGACAAGTTCAAAAGCTTCAACGACAACCACGGCCATGCCGCCGGCGATCTGGTACTCAAGCAATTTGCCCGCATTCTTAAAGACAACGCCGCGCGCAAAGTGGACCTGGCCGGGCGCTTCGGGGGCGAGGAGTTTTTGATGATTTTGCCGGGCATGGACGAAAAGGAGGCCGTGCAGGTGGCAGATGGCGTGCGCCACGGGTGTCATGATACCCGGGTGAAAGTGCCCACTGGTGAAGAAGTCAGCTTCAGCACCAGCATCGGCATTGCGGTACTGCATGACAAGGATGAGGATCGCACCCGATTACTGCAACGGGCAGACGACGCCCTCTATGCCGCCAAAGACGGCGGGCGGGACCGCCACGTGGTAGCGCCTAAAGCTGAGAAAATCGAATAAGCTCGAACTCCTTCTCCAGGCTGGAGGCCAGGTGCCGGATGTGCGTGGGCGTGATTTCACAGCAACCGCCCACTACTCGCGCGCCATCCGTTATCCACTGGTGCACCAGTTCCGTGTAAGCTTTCGGTGGGATATCATCCCGGGCTTCCAGAGCGTCAACAGAACCACCTTTGGCCATCTCTTCAACCGACTCAAACGCATTGGCGTAACCGCCGACAACCGGATACATACCGGCCAGTTCCGGCATGGAAGCAGTCAGGATCTCGGGGTCACAGCAATTGAGCATGATCGCTTTCGGTCCATAGCCGGCTACCGCAGCCACCGCCTGGCTCAGGGTTTCTCCCGAACGCAAATCCCCGTTCACTTCCACGCGGAAAGCCACCCCAAACGGTTTTCCGTATTCACTTGCCACCGCGCAGGCAGCACGGGCTTCCCGGATGTTGGTCATGGTCTCGATCAGGAACACATCCGCCTGCTGCTGCGTCTCGGCAATCACCGAATATTCGTTTTCCAGGTCTACCTGCGTGCGGGCGGGCTCTCCCTGGTAACTGCCGGTTAAAGGGGGCAGACACCCAGCAGTATCCACATCCGCACCGGTCTCATCGATGGCTTTCTGCAGGGCCTCAAAAGCTTGTTGATGAACTGCCGCCAGCTGGTCACGTGCACCGAGGCGGGCCAAGCGCGTCGGTGTGGCGGGATAGGTGTTCAAAGTCAGAGTTTTTGCGCCGGCACGAATAAACTCCCGATGAACGGAAGTAACAATCTCCGGATGCTCCAGCATCACCGCTACCGACCAGAGCGGCGAACTCACATCCGGCGCCCGCCGGTAGATTTCCTGGCCGAGGCCGCCATCAAGCAATGCAATCGGTGTCACGGCGTATTCCCCTTCGGTTTTCGAGTTTGCCTTGATGCTGTCAGCGTAACACCCGCCAGCCCCTCGCACGATCCCGGCGAACCAAATAGCACCACCTTGAGCGGTTGCCGCCGGGAGCGGCCCGCGGTGGATTTCTCTGATCTCTGTACTGTACATGCTGTGTTTTCTCGCAGCCGAGCTGACGGCCATCGGCTCCATCACCAACCTGCTGTCCGATTTGAACGGCCAGTGGGTGATTATCGGCGTCGCACTCACCACCCTGATTTACACCACCTGGGGTGGCTTACGGGCCAGCCTGACCACTGATCGCTGGCAGGCCCTGCTCCTGATGGGCTTACTGGCAGCTGTTCTTTTGGTGGACTGGAAACATCTGCCCACCATCGAACAGAGCGCCACCATGCCCGGCATTCCATTCTGGAGTGCGGTCAGTGTTGCCTTAACTCTTGTGCTGGCTGTCACCGCCGCCAATCTTTTTCATCAGGGATATTGGCAGAGAGTCTGGGCTGCCAAAGACAGCGCCTCTCTGTGGAAGGGAGCCCTGCTGGGCGGCGGCACGACTGTGATCGTGGTGGCCATCGTCGGCGGTCTCGGCATGAGTGCTGCCATAGCGGGGCTCGATCTCGGCCAGCCT
This sequence comes from Alteromonadaceae bacterium, assembly GCA_013393545.1. The sequence goes on from JABXHG010000604.1 coordinate 2,971, forward strand.
CCCATTCCTTTCTTTGCACTACTCAGTTCCGCCCCGCAATGGCTGGGTGCCGTCGCGCTGGTGCTGGCAGTCACGCTGGTGGCTTCTTCGGTCGACACGCTGCAAAACGGTATCGCATCGCTGGCCGTTGCCGAGAAAAAAGGCCTGACATTACCTGGCGCCCGTTGGGTCACCGTGGCTCTGATGATTCCAGTGGTTGTCATCGCCTTACAGGGCGCTTCGGTCTTGCGCCTGTTCCTGATCGCCGATCTGCTGTGTGCCACGGCGATTGTACCGGTTTTGATGGGCCTCTGGCCGAGGGTCACTCCCAGCGCTGCTTTCGCAGGGGTACTGGCCGGCCTGGCGGGCGCTATTGTGCCCAACTGGTTGATGACAGGTAGTTTGTCCGAGGCACTGCACATTGCCAGTTTTCCGGGCGGGGCGCCCACCTTGGCACCCTTTGCCGGAGCCTTGCTAGCCTCGGCGCTGGTCACACTGCTATTGACCGTAACCCGGCGCTCAGTCAAACAAGCTTAACAAGGATATCGTGCAGAACATTGGCGGCAGAATGCAGCCGGCGGGAGCTGTCCATCAGATGATGGTAGATTTCCCGCTTTTTCAACATCTCCACCGTGACCTCCCCCTGGAACAGTTCTGCCAGGCTATGGCGGTACAAGCGCTCGATGCGCCGATGGGCATGGCGGGCCGTGTGAGCTTCCTTCTCGGCCCCCGCCGGGTACGACGACAACTCGGTGAATCCGCGCTCCAGAGCTTCGCACCCCTGCAGTAGTTCATCCAGAACCGCTTGCATATGCCGGTCCGGTGTCACGCCAAAATCCATGATCTCGTTAATCGTGCTTTTGCTGTGAGTAACAATCCAGTCCAGCGCTTCTATGGCCCGGTAGATGTCTTCCCGGTCAATCGGCGTCGAGAATGCCCGGTTCAGCTGATGCAAATTGCGAATTTTCAGGGTATCGGCAGAGTGCTCATCTTCACACAACTGCTCCGACAACTCTTCCGTCGGGTTGCGCATGTATTCATGAAGCTTGGCCATGGTGACACGCACCTGACCGCTCTGCTCCGCCAGTAAACCGAAAAAGTCCGGAGACTTGGGAATGACCTTCGCTACCAGCCGGCTCAAGAAACTTTCTTTTTCCGCCATAAACATGAATCCTTTCCGGTATCAAAACCGTCTAAAACAGCCATTTCAAAACATCCACCATCAAATACCCCGCCATTGCCAGAATGCCAGCGCCGGGTATTGTGATCAGCCAGGTTGTGCCAATCTCGCGGGCTTTGGTCCAACGCACGGCCCTGGGGCGTTCCGAGGCGCCAACGCCCATGATCGAAGATGAAACAACGTGGGTGGTGGAAACCGGCGCCCCCACCATGGAGGCGGCAAATACGACACTGGCCGAGGTCAGCTGGGAATTTAACGCATGAAGCGGGCGAATCTTGTAAATGGCAAAAGCAAGCGTCCGGACAATTTTCCAGCCTCCCAGAACCGTACCCAGTGTAATGGCTGATGCGCAGATTACGATCACCCAGGTTGGCACCGTAAAGCTGTCAATTTCCCCGCTGAGCAAAAGACAAAGAGTAAGAATACCCATGCTTTTCTGAGCATCGTTAGCGCCATGAGAGAAAGCCAGCCCGGCGGTGGTGAGCCATTGGGCCCCACGCAATTCCCGGTTAACCAGGGGGCTGGCTGCACGCAGTAAAAAAAGCGTTATACGCTGGAGCGCAAAGCCAACCCAGAAACCAGCAATGGGAGAAAGAATCAGAGCCAGCAGCACCTTGGTCACCCCGGTAAATTCCCCGTGGGTCAGTGCTTCGAATCCCCAAACCACCTGCTCCGGGCCCGCCGACACCATGACCGCACCACACATACCACCAACCAGGGCATGGGAGGATGAAGACGGTAGCCCCCGCCACCAGGTCAGTAAATTCCAGGCAGTGGCCGCCACAATGCCACAAAGGACGACAATCAGAGACAGCGTTTCGGGTAAATCGTCGAGAGTGACAAATTTGCCAATGGTGTTGGCAACGGCGGTCCCCCCTAACACCGGCCCCAGGAAGGTAAAACTTCCCACCACAATAACCGACTGGATCGGAGTCATGGCCCTGGAGGCAATCACCGGGGCAATCATGTTGGAGGCGTCATGAAAGCCGTTGGTAAAGTCGAACAACACAACAATGCCGACAGCGAAGGCAATCAAAAGTCCGACAGTATCCATAGCGGCTCACTCCTTAAACCTGCCTGCAGGGCACAGGCATCTCGCCCCTTGCCGGAGACAGGCCAGAGAGCCTCTGAATAGGGGCGAGACGATTAAAAGGAGGGCATGTTATCACACTGCAAAGAGTGTGGATTGAACGGGTTACCCAGCCCTACAACGATGGCACCCTCATCGATATCTGGTTCCATTCCGGGGCACCACCGGCGGACCGCCCCCCTCAACCAGACCCTCGACATTTCCATGCCGAAGGCGGGAAGCTGTGTGACTGGTAGGTCAGCCTGTCACCAGAGGCTCAACGGCAGCCCAAAGCTTGCGCGTGATGCCTCAGGTGATCTTCGATAAAGCTGGCGATAAAGAAGTAACTATGGTCATACCCGGGCCGCAGGCGCAGCTCCAGTGGGTGGCTGGCTGCGTCGCACGCCGCTTTCAGCGCTTCGGGTTTCAGCTGCTCTTCCAGAAAATTGTCCGCCTCGCCCTGATCCACCAGCAGCGGCAGCTTCTCCTTCGCCGTTGCCACCAGCTCGCAGGCATCCCAGGCTTTCCAGCTCTCCCGGTCGTCCCCCAGATAACCACTAAAGGCTTTCTCGCCCCAGGGGCAGTTCACCGGGTTGGTGATCGGCGCGAAGGCCGAAACCGAGGCATAGCGCCCGGGATTCTTCAGGGCACAGATCAACGCTCCGTGGCCACCCATGGAATGGCCGCTGATGGCACGTTTGTCGGTGACCGGGAAGTGCTGCTCAATCAGCGCCGGCAGCTCGTCGGTCACGTAATCGTACATGTTGTAGTGGGCCGGCCAGGGCTCGCGGGTGGCGTTCACGTAGAAGCCAGCGCCAGAGCCGAAATCGTAACTCTCATGCTCGCCGGGCAGGTCGGTGCCCCGCGGGCTGGTATCCGGCGCCACCAGGGCGATGCCCAGTTCCGCCGCCACCCGCTGGGCGCCGGCCTTCTGCATGAAATTTTCATCGGTGCAGGTCAATCCGGAGAGCCAGTAGAGCACCGGCACCTTTTGAGTCTCCGCCTGCGGCGGCAGGTAGATGGCGAACACCATCTTCGTGCCGGTTGCCGTGGATGCGTGCTTGTAACGCTTGAGCCAGCCGCCAAAACACTTGTTGCTGGCCACCAGCTCCGGAGTGGTGTTGCTCATGTGCTACCTCACTGATCGAACAGGATGACCGAACGGATGCTCTTGCCTTCGTGCATCAGGTCGAAGGCCTTGTTGATGTCTTCCAGGCCCATGGTGTGGGTCACGAACGGATCGATCTCGATCTTGCCGTTCATGTAGTCTTCCACGTAACCCGGCAGCTCGGAACGGCCTTTCACTCCCCCCAATGCGGACCCCCTCCAGACCCGGCCGCTCACCAGCTGGAACGGGCGGGGCGACATCTCCCCTCCCGCACCGGCCACACGCACTATGCTGAATTCACCCCAGCCTTTGTGACCGCACCCCAGGCCCAGACGCCACACCCTCCGGTCGCCGGTGCCGTCGAATGCGCAGGCCGCCGCTCCGACGGTCC
>JABXHG010000605.1 GCA_013393545.1 Alteromonadaceae bacterium
CGACCGCGGGCATGCGACGTGAGACCACAGCATCTGTCACACCCGCGGTAAGTACTCGTACAACAACTTCCTGCATTCGTCCCTGATCGCCCAGTACGGTGAATGGCACACCGGGCAGTGGCGGGAAGGCGTGAAAGACACCCAGGCCCGCAAGCCTAAGGGTGGCGACCGCGACCAGATCAAGGCCATTGCCGAAGGCGTCTGTGACCTGTCCATCGGTAACAGCTACTACTACGGCAAAATGCTGGAAGACGAAAACCAGCGTCCGATTGCCGAACAGGTTTTCCTGGTATTCCCGAATGCCGAGGGCCGGGGCACCCACGTGAACATTTCCGGTATCGCCCTGACCAAGAGCGCGCCGAACAAGGAAAACGCCATCAAACTGATGGAATTCCTGTCATCACCGGAGGCCCAGCGCATTTACGCGGAAGCCAACTTTGAATACCCGGCCAACCCGGAAATCCAGCCTTCCGGCATTGTTGCCGAATGGGGTGAAATCCACCCGGACAACCTCTCGCTGCAGGAAATCGCGGAGAACCGCAACGCAGCGGTGAAGCTGGTTGATCGCGTCGACTACGACGGCGAATAAGCAACCACCCACGGGGTGCCTGAGGGCACCCCGTTTTATTTGGGGCACCAGAGACAAACCCACGAAACTGACACGAATCATTGCAGGGAGCACGGCCACAATCTAGAATCGCAACCTTTCTCATCTCCACTATCACAACAGGAACATCATGACCGAGGTCGTTACCAGCGCAAATCCCGGACTTGCCCAACCCCTGCTGGCCAAACGCACCTCCAAAAGCTGGATGATCAGCGCCCTTGTCACCACGGCCATTGTGGCGCTTCCGGTTCTGTCGGTTCTGGTTCTTGCCTTCTTTCCCGAAGAGAATATCTGGCCGCACCTGCTGGATACCACCCTGCCCCGTTACCTGACCACCACGCTACAGCTGATGGCCGGCGTTGGCGTGCTGACACTGGTGATCGGGCTGGCCACTGCCTGGGCCGTCACCATGTGCGAATTTCCAGGCCGCAAGTTTTTTGAATGGGCACTGCTGCTGCCCTTTGCCATCCCTGCTTACGTGATTGCCTATGTGTACACCAGCCTGCTGGACTATGCCGGGCCGGTGCAAAGCAGCCTGCGCGACTGGTTTGGCTGGGCCAATGCCTCCGAGTACTGGTTTCCGGAGATCCGCAGCCTGGAGGGCGCGATCCTGATGATCAGTCTGGTACTCTATCCTTACGTTTACCTGCTGGCCCGCGCGGCCTTCCTTGAGCAATCACCGTCGCTGTTCTCCGTCAGCCGCAGCCTGGGCCATTCGGCGCTCAGCACCTTCTTCCGGGTGGTACTGCCCATCGCCCGGCCCGCCATTGCCGTGGGTCTTTCCCTGGTTCTGATGGAAACCCTGAACGATTTCGGCACCGTCGATTTCTTCGCGGTGCAAACGCTGACCGCCGGACTGTTTGACACCTGGATGAACCTGGGCAATCTGGGCGGCGCGGCTCAGATTGCCACCACCATGCTGATTTTCGTGGTGATCCTGGTCACCCTCGAGCGCTACTCCCGTCGCCGGCAACAACAATTTGCCGCGCGGGACAACCGCGACCCGATTCACCGCTTCACCATGTCGTTCCCGCGTCAGATGATCTGCGTGGCCACCTGCGCCGTGCCCCTGATTTTCGGCTTTATCATCCCTGCCTCCACCCTGGGCTACTACGCCTGGGACTACTTTGACGAGAGCTGGACACCGGATTTTATCGAGAACACCTTTAACAGCCTGTTCCTGTCCAGTGCCGCCGCCATGACCACCCTGCTCATCGGCATCACTCTGGCCTACAGCCGCCGCTTGCATAATACCCGAGGCATGCAGATCCTCATGCGCCTGTCGAGCCTAGGGTACGCCATGCCCGGCGCGGTACTGGCGGTGGGTGTTATCGTACCCTTGGCAGGCTTCGACAACTGGCTGGACAGCCTGATGCGGGACTACTTCGGTTTCAGCACCGGCCTGCTGTTAAGCGGCAGCGCCTTTGCTCTGGTGTTTGCCTACACCGTCCGTTTTCTGGCGGTATCCGCCGGCAGCGTGGAAAGCGCCCTACAGAAAGTCACCCCCAGTATGGACATGGCCTCACGCTCACTCGGCCACACCCCCGGCAAAACCCTGGTGAAAGTGCACCTGCCTATGCTGCGCGGCACCCTGGTGACTGCTGCACTGGTGGTGTTTGTAGACTGCATGAAGGAATTGCCGGCCACGCTGATTCTCCGGCCGTTCAATTTTGAAACCCTGGCCACCTATGTGTACCAATTTGCCTCCGACGAAATGCTGCAACACAGCGCCTTGCCGTCGCTGATTATCGTGCTGGCCGGCATCATTCCCATCATCCTGATGAACCGCTCCATTTCAAACTCCCGCACCATGGCATGACACACTCCCATGGCCGCGGGCACGGCGGTCGCCGGTTAAAGAAAGTGCGCCAGGGTATGGCCCCAAACCCGCCAGCCTGTGGTAAACTTTCGCCGTTTTGTCGCACGCCCGTGCACTCGGCACAGTAACCCGCAAACCACTCGGAGACCGGCACATGGCCAAGAAATTCCTGCGTAGCCTGATTGGCGCGTCACTGCTGGCAGCAGCCACATTGGTACAAGCTGAAGAACCTCGCGTCGTTGCCATCACCCAGATTGTTGAACACCCGGCTCTGGACGCAGCCCATCAGGGCGTGAAAGATGAGCTGGCCGAACGGGGCTACCGCGAAGGCGAGAACCTGCAACTGATGCACGAAAGTGCCCAGGGCAACTCCGCCATTGCCTCCCAGATCGCCCGCAAATTTGTCGGCGAAAGCCCGGACGTGATCGTCGCCATTGCGACTCCCTCAGCCCAGACTGTTGCCTCTGCGGCCCGGAACATACCCGTTGTCTTCTCTGCCGTCACCGACCCGGTAGCCGCCAAACTGGTTAAAAGCTGGGAAGAGCCGGGCGCCAACATCACCGGCGTCAGCGACATGCTGCCCATCGACAAGCACCTGGACATGATCCAGCGCGCGTTGCCGGACGTTCAAACCATCGGCACCGTATACAACCCGGGCGAAGCCAACGCCGCCGCCCTGGTTGAGCTGCTGGAAGAAAAGCTGACCGACCGCGGCCTGAAGCTTGAAAAAGGCGCCGCTACCAAAACCTCCGAAGTGCTGGGCGCTGCCCGTTCACTGGTCGGCAAGGTAGATGCCATTTACCTGACCACCGACAACACCGTGATCAGTGCCGCAGAAGCAGTTATTTCCGTCGGTGAGCGAGCGCAGATTCCGGTCTTCGCCGCCGACACTGCAACCGTTGAACGGGGCGCGGTTGCCGCCATGGGCTTTAACTATTACAAGCATGGCCGCCAGACCGGCGCCATGGTCGCCCGCATCCTCGAAGGCGCCAAACCCGCCGACACCCCCGTTGAAATCATGGAAGAGCTGGACCTGTACGTGAACCCGGGCGCCGCTGAGCGCATGGGTATCACCCTGCCGGAAGATCTGATCAAGAACGCCACGAAAGTCGTCAAAAACGACTAATAACGCCTGACCAACACGGGCGGACCCCACAAGGGCCCGCCCGTTTTCTTTTCACGGTGAACCCATACCCATGCTCAGTGAAATCGCATTTTACGGCGCGCTCGAAACCGGCCTGATTTACGGCCTGGTTGCCTTCGGCATTTACATCTCTTTTCGTGTTCTGGACTTCCCCGACCTGACGGTTGATGGCAGCTTTCCGCTGGGTGCGGCGGTGGCCGCCATGTTAATCATGGCCGGCTGGAACCCCTGGCTGGCCACCGGCATGGCCATTATCGCCGGCATGGCAGCCGGTGCGGTGACCGCCCTGCTGAACGTCAAGCTCAACATTCTGAACCTGCTAGCCTCAATCTTGACCATGATTGCGCTTTACTCGGTCAACCTGCGCATCATGGGCCGGCCCAACGTCGCCCTTCTGGGTGAAGATACCGTACTAACACCCTGGTACGAACTGGGCCTGAAGTTCCATCAGGTACCGGTACTGCTGTTCATCATCGTCGCGCTGGTGGTCCTGGTACTGCTGTGGCGTTTCATGAAATCGGAAACCGGTCTGGCCATGCGCGCCACCGGCGCCAACCCGCGCATGGCCCGAGCCCAGGGTATTGCCACCGGGGCCATGATTGTCCTGGGCGTGGCATTGTCCAACGGCCTGGTAGGCCTGGCCGGTGCCCTGTTCGCTCAAAGCCAGGGTGCGGCCGACGTCACCATGGGCGTGGGCGTGATCGTGATCGGCCTGGCATCGCTGATTGGCGGTGAAGCGGTCTTGACGCCCTCCACAGTGGTGCGCGCGCTGTTTGCCTGCATCATCGGTGCCATCGTCTATCGCCTCGCCATCGCCTTTGCCCTGAACGCCGACGCCCTTGGCCTGCAGGCGCAGGATCTGAACCTGATTACCGCCGTACTGGTCACCCTGGCCATCGTATTGCCGGGTGTTCGCACCAAAATCGCCCACCGCTTTTCCCGTAAGCAAGCCTGAGGAGCCAACATGATCAGCGCAACCGATCTGAAACTGACCTTTGGCAAGGGAACGCCGCTGGAAAACCCGGCCTTGCGGGGCATGAGCCTGACCGTGAACCAGGGTGAATTCGTCACCGTGATTGGCAGTAACGGCGCCGGGAAATCCACCTTTCTGAATGCCCTGGCCGGCGAGGTACTGGTGGACAGCGGCAAGATTGTCGTGGATAACCAGGACGTGACCCGCCTGCCTACCCACAAGCGCGCTAACCGCGTGGCCCGTGTGTTCCAGGACCCTTTGGCCGGTACCTGTGAAAACCTGTCCATCGAAGAGAACATGGCACTGGCGAACAAACGGGGCCAGAGCCGTGGGCTAACTTCTGCGGTGAAAAAGCAGTACATGAAACAGTTCCGCGACAGCCTGTCGTCGCTGAATCTGGGGCTGGAAAACCGCCTGGGCGACAAGATGGGTCTGCTTTCCGGTGGCCAGCGCCAGGCGGTGAGCCTGCTGATGGCCAGCCTGACGCCCTCCAGCATTCTGCTGCTGGACGAACACACCGCCGCCCTGGACCCGAAAACCGCCCGCTTCGTGCTGGAGCTGACTGAGCACATTATCGCCACCCAGCAACTGACCGCGCTGATGGTCACCCACAGCATGAAACAAGCACTCGAGGTTGGCAGCCGCACAGTGATGCTGCACCAGGGCCAGGTGGTGTTCGACATAGCCGGCCAGGAACGGGACGGGCTAGAAGTGAAAGACCTGCTGGGGCTGTTTGAAAAACAGCGCGGTTTGCAGGTAGACGACGACAGCCTTTTGCTGGGCTGATTAACCCTCTTAACCCTCCCGGCCTTGCCAAAATCTTCCTTCCCGTTGATGGTTTTGGCAAGCGCCTGATTTCTCTGGATTGCGCCCGATTCAAGCCCCTTTTCATTGATTTTCCTTGCTGGCAACGCCCAGGCAATAGTTCCTCTCTTATTCACAGACCACAATATCCTGTTATACTCCCTCCCATCAAAACCCACATATAGGGTCACCAAACATAAACCCGTCGCTTTGTGCAAGCCCGGGGCCATACCAGACATACCGAAAACCGAGGGTGGAAATGAACGCAAAGGCAGAGCCAGTGATCTCAACGATTCCCATGCAGGAAGCATCACTCGATATCTGGAACAGCAAGTATCAGCTGAAAACCAAAACGGGTGAACCTGTCGACAGGAACATCAATGCGACTTACGAACGGGTGGCCAAAGCGCTGGCTGAAGTCGAAAACAAATCCGTGCGCACCAAGCACCTGAAGAACTTTATCTGGGCGCTACAGAACGGTGCTATTCCGGCCGGGCGTATTACTTCCAACGCCGGTGCTGAGGCGCACAAGCCGGCCACGTCCACCATTAACTGCACCGTCTCCGGCATTGTCCACGACTCCATGGACGATATCCTGGAGAAAAACCACGAAGCAGGCCTCACCCTCAAGGCCGGCTGCGGTATTGGTTACGAGTTCTCCACCCTGCGCCCGCGCGGCGCCTATGTGGCCGGTGCCGGCGCCACCACTTCCGGCCCGTTGTCGTTCATGGATATCTTCGACCGCATGTGCGCCACCGTGTCGTCCGCCGGTGTCCGGCGCGGCGCCCAGCTGGCCACCTTTGACTTGCACCACCCCACCGCCCTCGCGCTCCTCCAGGCCAACCGCTAAGCCGCCCTCCTGCGCCAATTTGACCTGTCACTGCGCATCTGCGACGGCTTCAGTGCAGCGGCCTTAACCCTCATCCATCGCAACCAGCCTTTCCCGCTCTCCCACAAAGCAGGCAATAGCGAC
>JABXHG010000606.1 GCA_013393545.1 Alteromonadaceae bacterium
GAAAGAAGGAGGGGGAGGAAAAAGAGAGGGAGGAGGAGAGGGGAGGGGGGAAAAAGGGAGGGAGGGAGGGAAAAGGAAAGGAGAAGAAAAAAAGGGGGGAGGAAAGGAGGGGAAAAAGAAGAAAAAGAAAAGGAAGAGAGGAAAGGAAAAAAAAAAAAAAGGGGGAAGAGGAAAGGAGGAAGAGAAAAAAGGGGAAAAGGAGGGGGGAGAGAGATCGAATCTCGTTTCCCGCTCCAGATTTCAGAAAAAACCCGGCCCCTGTGCCGGGTTTTTTCGTTTCTGCTTCAGGAGTTCTCATCACCGTGCCTTTACTGACTCTGGACAAAATCTCCCTCGCTTACGGTATGCACCCCTTGCTGGACGAAGCCTCGCTGGCCATTGATGCTGGCGAACGGGTCAGTCTTTTGGGGCGTAACGGCGAGGGCAAGTCGACTCTGCTCAAGATCGTCAGCGGCGAAGTGGTGCCCGATGGCGGCCTTGTTCGCCTGGACGAGGGAGCAATGCTGTCTGTCCTGCCGCAAACATTGCCGTCAGACGATACCCGCAGCGCATACGATGTGGTGGCTTCCGCGTTTCCGGAAACCGGCGAGCTGCTCACCGAGTTTCATCATCTCTCGCAGCAGGCTGATAAAGCCTCCCTGGACCGCATGATGAAAGTGCAGGAGCGCCTTGAGGCGTTGGATGGATGGCGCCTTGACCAAAAGGTGACCACCATCCTGGCGCAGTATGGCGTTGATCCGGAGCAGACTCTGGATACCTTGTCTGGTGGTTGGCAGCGTCGTGTTCTGCTGGCTAAGGCATTGGTGGTTGACCCGGACATCCTGTTGCTGGACGAGCCGACCAACCATCTGGATGTGCCGGCCATTGCCTGGCTGGAAGAGGCGCTGGGTCAGTTTCGTGGTGCCATGCTGTTCGTCAGCCACGACCGGGCCTTTATTCGGAAAATGGCCACTCGTGTGGTCGAGCTTGATCGAGGTCAGTTAGTCAGTTTCGCAGCGAGTTATGATAAGTACCTCGAGCTCAAGGAGAAGGCCCTGGAAGAAGAAGAGCGGCAAAACGCTCTGTTCGATAAGCGGCTGAAGCAGGAAGAAGCCTGGATACGCCAGGGCATCAAGGCCAGGAGAACCCGCAATATGGGGCGGGTGCGGGCATTGAAGTCCATGCGTGAAGAGCATCGGCAGCGCCGTGTGCGCACAGGCACTGCCAGCTTTGCCGTTGAAGAGGCTGCCAAGTCCGGAAAGTTGGTGGCCGAGGCGAGGGGAGCCGGCTTTGCCTATCCCGATGGTCGCCGCATCATCAGGAACATGGATGCCACGGTGCTGCGTGGTGACAAGATTGGTCTGGTGGGTGAAAACGGCACCGGCAAAACCACACTTGTGCGTTTGTTGCTTGGTGAGCTTGCGCCGACCGAGGGCACTATTCGCCTGGGAACAAACCTGCAGGTGGCTTACTTTGACCAGCTGCGCGGCGAGCTCGATCTGGAGCGCAACGCGCTCGATAACCTGGCCGAAGGCCGGGAATTCATCGAAATTAATGGCCAAAGCAAACACGTGTTGGGGTATCTGCAGGAGTTCCTGTTCACCCCCGAGCGTGCCCGGTCACCGGTCAGCGTGTTTTCCGGCGGTGAGCGGGCCCGTTTGCTGCTGGCCAAGCTGTTCAGTAAACCGGCCAACATTCTGGTGCTGGATGAGCCCACCAACGATCTGGATGTTGAAACGCTGGAACTGTTGGAAGAGCAGCTGGCCGAGTTCAAGGGCACGGTAGTGATCATCAGCCACGATCGAGAATTTCTCGATAACGTGGTCACCGAGGTGATTTTCCTTGATGGCAGTGGTGAAGTCCGGGAGTACGTGGGTGGCTATACCGACTGGCGTCGGCAGGGGGGGCGATTTCCCGCCGAGCTAACCGGAGCAAAGGTCGACAAGCAGGATAAAGGTAATAAAGCGGAGCCGGCGGCAGCTGATGACGCAAGCCCGGCGGGAGCGGATAAACCGGCGGGCCGGGCCGGTGGTAAAAAGGCGAACGATAAAAAGCCAGCCAAGCTGAGTTATAAGCTCAAACTGGAGCTTGAGCAGCTGCCCGGGCAGATTGAAGCTCTGGAGCGGGAGCTCGCCGAACTTCACCAGCAAGTAGGCGAGCCGGATTTTTACACCGGGCCGCAGGATAAGGTGGCTGAAACGCTGGCAAAACTGAGTGACACCGAAGCCAGTCTGGAGCAGGTCATGGAGCGCTGGATGGAGTTGGAGGAACAGGCTAATCAATGAATATAAAGTATCACTTCCGTTTTCAGGACGGCCGTAGCTCGGAATTCCGGGTCACGGCGGACCCTGCCCGGGTGCCGCCCGATCAGACAGCACCGGCATGGGTGAAGCTTGGTTATTGCCGGTGTAGCAACTGCCCGTTGAAAGCTGAAGAGAAAGCCAATTGCCCGGCAGCTGTGGCCATGTTGCCGGTGGTCCGGGAATTTCAGGCGCAGGATGCCTACGAGAAAGTGGAAGTGACCGTCACCGATGACCGGCGTAGCTATTTCAAACACACTACTTTGGAAGAAGCCCTGCGTTCACTGCTGGGTCTGAAAATGGCCACCAGTGGTTGCCCGGTGCTGGGTGAGCTCAAGCCCATGGCATTGCATCATTTGCCGTTCGCAAACAGCGAAGAATTTATCATGCGCAGTGTGGGTGATTATTTGCTTCAGCAGCTCTTTGCCAAGCGGAATGCCGGCGAGCCGGATTGGGAACTGAGTGGATTGGTGGACCGCAACAAGCGTTTGCAGCTGGTTAACCAGGCGTTGTGGCAGAGGATACATGCCGAATGCCAGGGCGACAGCAGCCTGAAGGTCCTGCTCAGCTTTTTCTCCATGGCCTCGAGTGTGAGTGTGTCGCTGGAAAGCCAGCTGAGGAAATTACAGGCCAGAATGGCCGGAGAGGTAGCCTGAGAGGACGGAAGTTCTGATCAGTAATGAAAAAGCCGCCGGTGCTCGCCGGCGGCTTTTTTAATCAGTGAATGCGAATGGCCAGCACATCGCATTCGGTGCCGTGCAAGACGCCATTGGCAGTCGAACCCAGTAACAGCTGGAAACCCTTGCGTCCGTGGCTGCCCACCACAACCAGATCCACCTGGTGCTCTTTCACCAGCCGGTGCACTTCGGACTCCGGCCGACCCACGGTCACCACCTGGTTGGCCGCTTCAATGCTGAATTCCTCACCGTATTTTGCCAGCTGTTCCCGCGCGGCCTTGTCCAGCTGATCCTGAAGTTCGCTCAGATCCATGGGAATGTCACCGCCATAGGCGTAGCCCACCGGTTCCACGACATGAACCAGCATCAGCTCGGCGTTCTGAGAATCCGCCAGCGCTTTTGCCTTGTTCAGAACCTGCGGCGCCTCTTCGGTCAGATCGATGGCGACCAGCATTTTTTTGTAGGTGGACATTGTGTAACTCCTTTGTGTTTCGGAAATATTCCTAGAATAGTACCGTGAAGGTCATGGGAAAAGCATTACTGCATTCTGACTGGCCCGAAAACCGAATAAAAGTTCTTGCAGAAACAAATTGACAAATGCCTGCTTTTTTTTCATCGTGTGATTCACGATTCAAACGAGTGTATGAATCTGGATAGCAGGATCGGACAGTACCAAACACAAACTGGAGATCAGTTGATGATTTACGAAGGTAACGCCATCACGGTTAAAGAAATCGACGGCGCGATTGCCCGCCTGGATTTCGACTTACAGGGCGAATCGGTCAACAAGCTTAATCGCCAAACCCTTGGAGAATTACGCGAAGCCACGGACGCCCTGGGCGCCCGCACGGACCTGAAAGGCCTGGTTATTACCAGCTCCAAGGACAGCTTCATTGTCGGTGCCGATATCACCGAATTTACCGGCCTGTTTGCCGGCCCGGAAGAAGACATCATTGCCAAGACAAAACAGGCCAACGACATCTTCAATGACATTGAAGATTTGCCATTCCCGACGGTTACCGCGATCAACGGTATTGCGTTGGGCGGCGGCTGTGAGCTGGCTCTCTCCACCGATTACCGGGTGATGGCTCCGAAAGCCAGGATTGGTCTTCCGGAAGTCAAACTGGGTATCTTTCCCGGCTTTGGTGGCACCGTCCGGCTTTCGCGTCTGGTGGGTGTCGACAACGCGGTTGAGTGGATTGCCGGTGGCACCGAAAACCGGGCGGACGCGGCCTTCAAGGTAGGCGCGGTGGATTCGGTGGTCGAAGCCGACAAACTGGTGGAAGCAGCCGTGGCCATCATCAACGAATGCAATGCCGGCAAGTTGGACAACCTGGCGCGCCGGGAAGAGAAGAAGGGCAAGATCAAACTCAACGCCATGGAAAGCACCATGGCGTTCGAGATTTCCAAGGCGTTCGTGGCCGGCAAGGCCGGCAAGAACTATCCGGCGCCGGTGGAAGCCATCAAGACCATGCAGAAACACGCGGGCATGACTCGGGACAAAGCCATTGAAGTGGAGGCCAAGGGCTTTGCCAAAATGGCCAAAACCAATGTGGCGGCCTGCCTGGTCGGTCTGTTCCTGAATGATCAGGCTCTGAAGAAAAAGGCCAGTGCCTGGGAAAAAGAAGCTGCAGACGTCAATCTGACCGCCGTACTGGGTGCCGGCATCATGGGCGGCGGCGTTGCCTACCAGTCTGCCTTGAAGGGCACCCCCATCCTGATGAAAGACATCAATCAGGACGGCATTAACCTGGGCCTGAAAGAAGCGAAGAAACAGCTGGTCAAGCGGGTCGACAAGGGCAAAATGGACGCCGGCCAGATGGCAGACGTGCTCAACAAGATCACACCGACCCTGAATTACGGTGATTTCAAGAACGTAGACCTTGTTGTTGA
>JABXHG010000607.1 GCA_013393545.1 Alteromonadaceae bacterium
CGTGTGGTCGTTCGTGGTCTGGGGCACCGCAGCGTTGACGTTGATCGCCGGAATGTTCAGGGTGCCGGCACTGGGCAATTGCTGCAGCGGGTGGACGCCGGTGGTGGTTTCTTCGGTAACGCCGTGGCAGTTGGCGATAACCTGCGGGTATTCATTGTGCAGCAGCTCGGTCAGGTCGCCGCCGTCGTCCAGCACCATGTTCGGCTCCCAGCCGTCCACGTCGGAACCGACGGTCTTGTGCAGGCACCATTCGTACTCTTCATCGGTTTCGCCTTTCCACGCGAATACCGGAATGCCCTGGGCGGCGATGGCGGCAGCAGCCTGGTCCTGGGTGGAGAAGATGTTGCAAGAGGACCAGCGCACGTCGGCACCCAGTTCTACCAGTGTTTCAATCAACACGGCGGTCTGGATGGTCACGTGGATGCAGCCCAAGCTGTTGGCGCCTTTCAGCGGCTGCCCGGCCTTGTATTTCTCACGCAGGGCCACCATGGCTGGCATTTCGCCTTCGGCAATCTTGATTTCCTTGCGGCCCCAGTCGGCGAGTTCGATATCGCGGACTTTGTAGTCGGTGAAGTTGTTCGGAGTGCTCATGGTGTTCTCCTGTTAGTCTGATTTGGCCTTTGGAGTTTGTGCTCCTCTGGCCGCATGATTTGGGTGCCGCGGGAGTGGGGTTTTGCTTTCGCGGAACCGCTACGAGCACATCCATGTGCGCTTATTTCAGGCCATCCATGGCCTTCAAAATTCCGCGAAAGCAAAACCCCACTCCCTCGTTTAAACATTTGGCGTATGCGGTCTTTCTACGCCAATTAACTTGTTTCAGCCTCAAGATTATCAATTCCTGAAGCTGTTTTTTGATAAGCCCTCACCGTTTGTTGCAGAGCGGTGGTGAGGGACGTCTTCCCGGGACTATCTTTGGCCATGGATGGCCAAAGCTAAGCGCCCACGGATGGCTTGAGCGTGTCCCGGGAAGACGTCCCTTGCCGCCGCGTCCCCCAAACCTGAGAGGACTGGGCCAGCGTTAAAGCCTGACTCCGCAGCTTAAACCCCCGCAGCGTCCTTCAAAGCCGCCGCCCGATCAGTCTTCTCCCACGGGAACGCGGTAAAGGTGTCGTTACCCACGGTCATCTCGAAAGGCTCACGGCCAAAGTGGCCGTAGGCCGCGGTCTGCCGGTACATCGGGTGCAGCAAATCGAGCATGTTGGTGATCGCGTACGGACGCAGGTCGAAGTGGTTGCGTACCAGCTCGATGATCTTGTCGTCGCTGATCTTGCCTGTGCCGAAGGTGTTCAAGGAAATCGAGGTGGGCTGGGCCACGCCGATGGCCGAGGACACCTGGATTTCGCCCTTGTCGGCCAGGCCAGCGGCCACGATGTTTTTGGCCACGTGGCGGCCGGCGTAGGCGGCGGAACGGTCCGCCTTGGACGGGTCCTTGCCGGAGAATGCACCGCCACCGTGACGAGCAATGCAGCCATAGGTGTCGACGATGATCTTGCGGCCGGTCAGGCCAGAGTCGCCCACCGGGCCACCGATTACGAATTTGCCGGTCGGGTTGATGTGGAACTGGGTGTCCTTGTGCAGCAGTTCGGCCGGCAGGGCGTGCTTGACGATCAGCTCCATTACCGCTTCTTTCAGGTCTTCCTGGGTCACGTCTTCGTCGTGCTGGGTGGACAGTACGACTGCGTCAATGCCGGAAACCTTGCCGTTTTCATAGCGGCAGGTGACCTGGCTCTTGGCGTCCGGACGCAGCCAGGGCAGCAGGCCGCTTTTGCGGGCTTCGGCCTGGCGCTGCACCAGACGGTGCGAGAAGTTGCTCGTGGCCGTCATCAGTACGCCGGATTCGCTGCTGGCCAAGCCGAACATCAGGCCCTGGTCGCCCGCACCCGGATCTCCCGGCTTCTGGCGGTCAACGCCCTGGGCAATATCAACAGACTGCTTGCCGATGATGTTGATCACGCCACAGGTGTCGCCGTCGTAGCCCACGTCCGAGGAGGTGTAGCCGATGTCCTTGATCACGCCGCGCACCAGGTCTTCCAGGTCGACCCAGGCATTAGTGGTGATTTCACCGCCGACGATGGCTACGCCAGTCTTGACCATGGTTTCACAGGCCACGCGGGCATGTTTGTCTTCGGTCAGGATGGCGTCCAGAACCGCGTCAGAAATCTGGTCAGCCAGTTTGTCCGGATGGCCTTCGGAGACCGATTCGGAAGTAAAGATGCTGTAGTCAGACATAGGTTTGCTCCTCGTTGAGCGTTTTCAAACTTTGTTGTTTCTTCAAGCTTTATTGTTTCCAGAATTCCCGAACCTGCACCTGAAAGCCGTTGCGCAGGCCGATAAACAGTTGTTCTCCAGCCACCAGGCCCGCTTCCGCCGCCCAGGCGGTCAGTTCCTCGGGCTCGAAGCCCAGCCACAGGTCGCCGCAGTTGTCCTTGGCCCAGTCCTGATCGTGGCTGCACAGGTCGCTGACAATGAAGCAGCCACCGGAATTCATCAGCGCCGCCGCATCCAGAAAAATGTCGGCGGGGCTGGGGACGTGGTGCAACACCATGTTGGCGACGATCAGATCGAAGGTTTGGCCGTTTTCCAGAACGGTGTCGGTGACTCCCTCGATCAATTCCACGTTATTCAGCCCTGTCGCCTGACAGGTGGCAGAGGCCTTGGCCAGCATGTCCTGGCTGTTGTCCACGGCGACCACCTGCTCGAACAGCTCTGCCAACACCGGCAGGAAGCCGCCTTCACCCGGGCCGATTTCCAGTACGCTTTGCCACTTCTCGCGAGCATGGCGCTTGCGGATCAGATCGGCGGTTGGCTCCGCGTACAGGTCAAAGGCCGCAATCAGCTCCTGTTGTTCCCGGAACTGCTCGGCGTGCCGGGCGAAAAAGGCCCGGGATTGTTCCGCCCGCTGTTCCCGGATGGACTCGATGTTGGCGTCCAACTGGGCGGGCAACGGCGCCCGGTCCACGGTCTCGAAAATCTGCCGGATGGCCAGGTCAGTCAGCTTGTCGGCGTTCAGGTTCAGCGGCCGGCGATAGAAAATGGCGTTGCCTTCGCGCTGCGGCTCCAGCAACCCGGCCTTGTGCATCACCTTTAAATGGTGGCTCATGCCGGACTGGCGCATATCAAACAGCTGGCTCAGTTCCAGTACCCCGAAGGTGTCCCGACGCAGCACGCGCAGGATCTCCAGGCGCAGTGGGTCTCCGCTCGCCTTGAAGATCGGTGCCAGGTCGTCCACGGAGGACGAAGCGGGTTCGTGGGTGCTGGTTGATGTCATAGGGCGCAGTTTAGGGGGCTTCGTTTGGTTATTCAATATCCATATCAAAAGTTTTTGATATAGATTTATGTTGCTTCACATTTGCCCCGGCACACCCTAATCAGCGAAAATACGCGCCTTATTTTTGACCAGCTAAACAGAGGTGCATCCAAGCACCTCTGAAAAGTCATTTTTTTCCTGAAAACCACTGGAGAATAGTCAATGCCGTCCCGTAAAGATCTCGCCAACGCCATTCGCGCGCTGAGCATGGATGAGGTTCAGAAAGCCAAATCAGGCCACCCGGGTGCGCCCATGGGCATGGCGGATATCGCCGAGGTGCTGTGGAACGATTACCTGAGCCACAACCCGGCCAACCCGCACTGGGCTAACCGCGACCGCTTCGTGCTGTCCAATGGTCATGGCTCCATGCTGCAGTATTCCCTGCTGCACCTGAGCGGGTACGACGTTAGCATTGACGACATCAAGAACTTCCGTCAGCTGCACTCCAAAACTCCGGGCCACCCGGAATACGGCTATACGCCGGGCGTTGAGACCACCACCGGCCCGCTGGGTCAGGGCATTGCCAACGCCGTTGGCTTCGCCGTGGCGGAAAAAGCGATGGCCGCCCAGTTCAACCGTCCGGGTCACGAGATTGTGGACCACTACACCTACGCGTTCCTGGGCGATGGCTGCCTGATGGAAGGCATCTCCCACGAAGTGGCCTCCCTGGCTGGCACTCTGGGCCTGGGCAAGCTGATCTTCTTCTATGACGACAACGGCATCTCCATCGACGGTGAAGTGGACGGCTGGTTCACCGACGACACGCCCAAGCGTTTCGAGTCCTACGGCTGGCAGGTGATCCCGGCGGTTGACGGCCACGATCCGGAAGCCGTGCGTGCAGCCATCGAGGCTGGTCGCGCCAACACGGAGCAGCCCACCATCATCTGCTGCAAGACCATCATTGGTTTTGGTTCCCCCAACAAGCAGGGTACCGAATCCTGCCACGGCGCGGCACTGGGTGAAGACGAAGTACAGCTGACCCGTGAACAGCTGGGCTGGGAGCACGGTCCGTTTGAAGTGCCTTCGGAAATCTACGCCGGCTGGGACGCGAAAGAAAAAGGCGCCGCCGCTCAAAGCGCCTGGGAAGAAAAACTGGCCGCTTACGAAAAAGCCGAGCCGGAACTGGCTGCCGAGTTCAAGCGTCGCATGAGCGGTGAGCTGCCGGCGGACTTCTCCGAGAAGGCGCAGGCCTATATCCAGGAGTGCCAGGACAAGGGCGAGACCGTAGCTTCGCGTAAGGCTTCCCAGAATACCCTGAACGCCTACGGCCCGCTGCTTCCGGAACTGATGGGCGGCTCCGCCGATTTGGCCGGCTCCAACCTGACCATCTGGTCCGGCTGCAAGGGCTTGAGCAAAGACGAC
>JABXHG010000608.1 GCA_013393545.1 Alteromonadaceae bacterium
GGGAGTGGCGGAGTGGGGTCATGGCGATGGTGGTGGTGACGGGCGGGATCGGGGGCGGCGACCACTTCGTCTGGATCGGGCAGCCGGAGTACTGGCGGTGGGTGGGCTCGGGGTTATCGGCGCTGGAAGCCCGGCCGTTCGTCATGATGGTGGTGTTCGACTTCAACATGAGCAACCGGCGGCGCCGTAACCACCCGAACAAGGCCGCCATGCTGTGGGCCATGGGTACCACCGTGATGGCGTTCCTCGGTGCGGGTGTCTGGGGATTCCTGCATACCCTGGCTCCGGTGAACTTCTACACCCACGGTAGTCAGATTACGGCAGCCCACGGGCATATGGCCTTCTACGGCGCCTACGTGATGATCGTACTGACCATCATTTCCTACGCCGTTCCGATCATGCGCGGCCGGCCTTACGGCAACAGCAACACAGCGCAGATTGTGGAAATGTGGGGTTTCTGGCTGATGACCATCTCCATGGTGTTCATCACCCTGTTCCTGACCGCCGCTGGTGTCCTGCAGGTTTGGCTGCAGCGCATTCCGGAAAGCGGCTCCGCCCTGTCGTTCATGGCAGGCCAGGACCAGCTCGCCCTGTTCTACTGGATGCGATTCGTCGCCGGGGCCTTCTTCATGGCCGGTCTGGTGGTGTATCTGGGCAGTTTCTTCGTCAAGGGCCAGGCTGCCCCGGATGAGGAAGTGCGCGGCACACCCACCCAAGACGCCTGAGTAGGCTGAACCGCCGGGGTCTTCGGGCCCCGGCGCTCTTCTTCGGCACTCGTCTCCGGCATTCACTCGTCACTCAATATAACTCTGGACCAACTCCGTGCATGCGCAAACCGTCAATCCGAAAGACATCAACAACCGGAAGGACACCCTTCAGCAGAAGCGCCTGATCACCCGCAGCGCTTTTTTCCTGCTGTTTCTGCTCGCGCCTGTACTCAATATTTTCCGCTATGACCTGACCGAAACGCGGTTCATTCTTTTCGGCTTCCCGCTGTCGTTCAACCTGAACCTGGACTGGGTCGCCCACAGTACCCCCACCGAAGTTGCCGGCCAGATTCTGTTCTGGTTTGTGCTGCCCATTCTGGTGCTGGTACCGATTGTTCTCTGGATTTCCTTTAAATGGGGGCGCCTGTATTGCGGTTGGCTGTGCCCACATTTTTCCGTGGTCGAAACCATCAATGACCTGATGACCCGCATCACCGGCCGCCCCACCCTCTGGGAGGCGTTGAAAAAAGGCCACACCGGCAAGGCCATTCACTGGGCCGGGCTGATTCTGGTGTGCGGATTGATCGGCTTTTCCTGGGCACTGGCGCTTTTGTCGTACCTGCTGCCGCCCATGCCCCTGTATATTGACCTGTTTACCGGCCAGATCGGCCTGTACCCGTCCATTTTCCTGGCCGTTGCCACCGCGATATTTACCTTTGATTTCCTGTTTGCCCGGCACCTGTTCTGCAAATACGGCTGTGCGTTCGGGCTGGTGCAGAGCATCGCCTGGATGACCAATGGCCGCGGCCGCGTGGTGACCTTTGATACCAAACGCGCCGCCGCCTGCCGGGATTGCACCAAAGCCTGCGATGCCGCCTGCCCCATGCGCCTGCCCACCCGCAGCCATAAGCGGGCGAAATTCTCCTGCACCCAATGCCTGCAATGCGTGAGCGCCTGCCGCGAGGTGCAGAAAGACAACCCTGAAGGCGCCCTGCTCACCTGGGAGCCCGGTGAACCGGGCAAGCAAACCGTTTTGATTCCAGTGCGCCAGGTTGATGCCAGCCCGCGCCAGCAACGCACCT
Source organism: Alteromonadaceae bacterium (assembly GCA_013393545.1). The sequence goes on from JABXHG010000608.1 coordinate 1,790, forward strand.
GAAAAAGGAGGCATAACAATGGAAGAGTGGGTCGGACTAAAATGGCACGATTACGTCACCCGCCAGGCCATGGGCGAATTCCCTGAATACGCCGTGCACCTGAAAGACGAAGCCCGAACCCTGGGCGTGCTGTTCCGCGCCATGGGCGGCGACCCGGCCCTGAGCCTGGTTACTGCCGAGCCGCGCCACTTCCAGATCCGCCGGAGATTCCTGCAGAAACTGGCCGGCACTCACCGCAAATTCGAGCTGGCCTGGCGGGACGAGGAAAGCCTGCGCCTGCCCGAGCAGCTGGCTCTGTTTCCGTCCCGCAAACTTAACCGGGATCTGTACCTGTGGCTGGCCGCCCTGGCCTCCCGGGGAGAAATCCGGATTCATAACTGGCTCGCTGGCAACCAGGCCATGGTTCAGAACTTGCTAAGCCAGTGGCCGGGGCTGGAGCCCCTTTACCAGCGCCTGGTCAAACACACCCTGCAATGGCGTCCTGCCCCCGAGAGCCTCTCAGGCGCCGAAGCCCGTCGGGAACAGGCGATCCGCCAGGCTCTGATTCATCCGGGCAGCGTTGCCGATCTGCCGGATGCCCTGACCGATCCCTGGCCAGTGGTGCTCTGGCTCTACCCGTTACTCAGCCAGGGCATGGCCAAAGGGCAGATTATCGGTGATGACAACACCCGCTCCAAACCCGGCGGCCTGTCGAAAAAACGAAAACGGCGGCGTGCCGAACGGGTAGATGCCTTCGATAAAGACCAGGGTTTGATGCTATTCCGGCTAGAAAACCTGTTCTCCTGGTCCGAATTCATTCCGGTGGACCGTGCCGGTGACGACACCGAGGAAGACGATGCAGATGCGGTGGCCGACGACATGGACATGATCTCCGTGTCCCAGGACCGCAGCGAAGCCTCTTCCGCAATCAAGTTCGACCTGGATCTGCCATCAGAGGAAAACGACGACCTACATCTTGGCCCGGGCATTCACCTGCCCGAGTGGGACTGGCGCCGGCAAGGCTACCGGGAAAAATTCTGCTGCCTGCAGCCCATGCTCAGCAAAGACGCGATACCTTCACCGTTACCGGAACGCCTGAAACGCTCGGCCCAGACCCTGCGCCGGCAGTTCAGCGCCCTGAAACCACTACGCCAGTGGGAGCGCCGGCAGTTGGATGGCGAAGAACTGGACCTGGATGCCTGCCTGGAGCGGGTCGTTCAACATCATCGCGGCGTGGGCGAGATGGACCAGAAGCTGTTCCGCCAGTGCAAACAGAACCAGCGTGACCTGGCCTGCCTGGTGCTGACCGATGTGTCGCTGTCCACCGACACCTTCATCAACAACAACCAGCGGGTGATCGACATCGCCCGCGATGGTCTGCAACTGCTGAGCGAAGCATTGACCGCCAGCCGGGATCCTTTTGCCCTGTTCGCCTTCTCGTCCCGCCGACGGGATCACGTTCGCTTCCATCACATCAAAGGCTTCGACGAGCCCTACAACGACACCAGCCGTGGTCGCATCCAGGCGCTGGAGCCGGGCTACTACACCCGCATGGGCGCGGCTATTCGACAATCCATCAAACTGCTGAAAACCCGGCCGGAACACCAGAAAATCCTGCTGTTGCTGACCGATGGCAAACCGAACGATCTGGATCTGTACGAAGGCCGCTACGGCGTGGAAGACACCCGCATGGCCGTGCAGGAAGCCCACCGGGCAGGCCTCACGCCCTTCTGCGTAACCATTGACGAAGAAGCCAACGAATACCTGCCCTACGTGTTCGGCAGCAGCAATTATGTGGTGATCAAAGACCCTGCTCAGTTACCCGCTCAGCTGCCCAAGCTGTACATGAATCTGACCCGCTAGGAGCAAACCATGACGCAAACCGGTGCAGCCACCCGCAAACACCTGCCCGGCGACCTGGCCGTCTGGTTCTTCATCTTCGCGGAACTGGCGGTGTTCGGCATTCTGTTCATCGGCTTCGGCATCGCCCGCAGCCTGGACCCGGACACCTTCGCCACCGGCCGGGCCGCCCTGCACCCCTGGACCGGGCTGATAAACACCATCGGCCTGATCACCGCCAGCTACCTGGTGGCGCTGTCGGTCCACCGGTTACGGGCGCGCAAAGCCGGCACCGAGGCCCTGCTTTGGGGTGGCATTGCCGCCTCGTGCATTTACACCTTCGGCAAACTCTGGGAATACGCGGACCTGTACGCAAACGGCTACAACCTGGGTACCGATACCTTCTTCATGTTCTATTTCTTCCTCACCTTCTTCCACTTCATGCACGTGGTGCTGGGCCAGATTATCCTGGTGGTACTGGCGGTGAAGGTGAAAAAGGGTGACTACAACGGCGACGACATGAACGGCATGGAATCCGGCGCTTCCTACTGGCACATGGTCGACCTGGTGTGGCTGGTGCTGTTTCCCATGCTTTACGTTCTGGCCTAAGGAGAAGCGACAATGCTTGCGGTTTATATAGCCTTGATGATGTGCACCATGACCCCGGTTATCGCCATGCAGGCCGGTGCCGATGCCTCGGTGCTGATCTGGCTGGTGTTTGGACTGGTAATCGTAAAAGCAGTCCTGCTGGTAGACCATTTTATGGAAATGAGGCACGCCCCGTGGGGCTGGAGAATGGCAGCTCAGGGCTGGGCTGTTGTCGTAGTTTCAGTCATGGCAAGCATTCATATAATAGGCTAGCCCGAACTTCTCAGGAACCATAACAAGATCCGAAAAAAGTACTATATTTTCAACATCTTAAACCACAAACGCAGTACCAAAAGCCGCTTCTAAAATGGTACCTGAAAAACTGACCTTCTCGCTAACGCGACCTCATCGATTAGCAAGAATGCGGTCCTTCCTGCTAGTGTCTCATTCGGTTAATTCGCTGACTCATACTGGTTATAATAGGGACTCATTGATCAGCAAGAATAGGTTCCCATTGTGCCCAAGCCAGCAGCCCCGTTTAATCTGACCGTTAACGATCAACT
>JABXHG010000061.1 GCA_013393545.1 Alteromonadaceae bacterium
GCGCCAAGAATCACCAAAGATGATGGCAAACTCCTCGCACTCACCAAACTGCGCCATAACGCCCAAATCGCCGACCGACAGGCCGATTTCTTCCGAAAGCTCAGGGCCCAGCAAATCCCCGATTAAGGTGGTGTCAATGCCAGGGGAGACTTTCTGAGCGTGGTCATTTCCGCCGCCGCTATTGTTTCCGGAACTACTCGAAGATCCAGAAGAGCTTCCAGAAAACAGAGAAGACATTGAGCTTTGGGCAGTTGCCACCGGCGCAAGCGTCGCGCTCAGCGCAACAATCGCCGCCGTGGCAAGAATTGGACTGAGGGACTTTTTGCGCATTTAAAACTCCGGTCTATTCGGCGCTAAACAAATTCAACAGTACAAACTATCAGCCCAATTAATACTGCGTAAGGTTTAGTTCCCTTAGGGTAAAGACATGGTCCGCACAATCCTTGTCACAGCATTTGATGCTTTCGGCGGCGAAGACATCAATCCTTCGCTCGAAATTGCCCGCCGCTTGCCCTCCAGTATTGGAGATACGCGCATTATCACGGCCGAGATTCCCACCGAGTTTGCGCAGGCAGCAAGGGTGGCGCAGGAAAACATCGACAAGCATATGCCCGCCGCCGTTGTCTGCCTCGGCCAAGCCGGCGGCCGCCACGCGATTACGCCCGAACGCGTCGCGATTAACCTCATCGACGCACCAATCGCGGACAATGCGGGAGCTTTGCTTGTCGATGCCCCCATCAACCCCGCCGGGCCCACCGCCCACTTTGCCACGCTGCCGGTGAAATCCATGGTTCAAGCCATCCGCGCGCACAATATCCCGCCGGAGCTTTCCACCACCGCCGGCACATTTGTCTGCAATTTCCTGATGTACTCGGTGCTGGATTATCTTGCGTCCTCTGGCCTCGACACCCTCGCGGGCTTTATCCATGTTCCTTATATACCGGAGCAAAATCAGCAGCCCGCCGTGCCTCTCGATGACCTGGTCGCCGGAATCACGGCCGCGCTGGAAGCCCTCATCGCCGACGAACCTACGGGTGATGCGCTGCTTGGCAGCCTGCATTAGGCGCTAGCGTGATTCGGGCTCTGTAGCATTCCACACCGCGGCCCACTTGGCTCCAAGCGAATCAATATTCTCGTGCGCATTAATGCCGCTGGGCTGCGGAACTACCCACAACTGCACATCGCGCGGCCACGCGGCTGGAACCTCCACCAGCTCCGGATCCTGTAAACCCAACGTCGCCTTGCGCAGGCCAAACGCGTCCCGATAAGCCGTAATCCCCGCAATCGCTACCGCCTCCGGGCGCAGGCGAGAAACCAACTCCACAATCCGCGCCGCACCCTCACGTAGCTGCTCCTTCGTGAGCTCACTCGCCCGCGCGGTGGCCAGCTCTGACACAAAATTGGTCAACCCAATGCGTTTGTCCGCAAATTCTTGAAGGGCGGAATCGGGAAGGCCCGCGGAGGCATCGACAAGCTGGCTCATAATCCCGCCACGCTGCAGCGACGGCCAAAACCTATTTGCTGGATGCGCGAACGGCGCGTTGACCGCCGCCGTCCACGGGCTTGGATTCACCCCAACAATCAGCATGCGCAAACGCTGCGTCTCATCTGCTGCCGGAACGATGTCATCTACCGGTGCCAGGCGAAACTGCTCCAAATCCTGCTTGCTCGGCTTAACACCATTCATGGGCGAGGGACGACGTGGCGCAAACTTCATACCCGCCATTGTGCCCCCAACGCCCGCGCGCGCCAAACATCAAAGCTATCTTTACCAACTTGTAATTGCTGCGCTGCGCAGGCTCTTTGCTGCTTTTACGCGCTTGAACCAACAAACTTTTCGGCACAAGCCAACGAATTTGCTTAGCCTGGAATCTAGCGCTCCGATGATAGGAATTAATGCCCTAGCAGGGTCGATAGGGAGTACACCAGCGAAAGAAGAAACAATCTACCTCACATCGAGGAAAGGATAGTCTTTTCAATGTCTAAAAATGTTCAAGACCTGCTCTCCGCAACCGCATACGACAACAACGGCGACAAGCTTGGCGATGTCAACGAAGTCTTCGTCGACGACGACTCCGGCCAGCCAACCTTCGTGGACGTCAACCACGGCCTTTTCGGCATGGGCAACTCGCTTGTGCCACTGCGCGGCCATTCCATCGACGGTAACAATCTGACCCTTGCCTTCCCCAAGGACCGCATTAAAGACGCCCCCGATTTCGGTACTGACAAGCCACTAACCCCAGACCAGCAGACCGAAATCTACGAGCACTACGGCATTTCCGGCGCCTCCCACGTGGACGGCTACACAGGCGGCGAGCGCCCAGAAACCACCACGGACACTGCTGACACTGATACTCATACTGACGGTGACGCGACTGACACTGATGCGGGCGCTGGTGCTGCCGGTGCGGGCGTGGCAGGTGCCGGTGTTGCTGGCGCTTCCTCCACCCACACCACGGATATCCCTGGCAACACCGCCGCCGAGACCGCAGCTGTTGGTTCCACCAATGTCACCGAAAACGCGGGTACCCCCGACGCCATCGCTGCGCACAGCGCACAATCCGGCGTCCCCGCTGGCGAGACCCGCCTGCGCAAGTAGGCTGTTACTGAGACTCAGACTGTTGAAGTGCCAGTAACCCACGAAGAAATCCGCGTCGAGCAGGTTCCAAACTCC
>JABXHG010000609.1 GCA_013393545.1 Alteromonadaceae bacterium
TTGCCAAATCAATGCCGATTAGGGTAACTTTCATCTTGAACACCTCTTGTTGTTTAGCTATTGCCTTCCTATTCCAATAGTGGCGCCTTGACGCCGATCTCAACAAGAGGTGTTCATCCCATCATCCATGTGCGCTTATTTCAGGCCATCCATGGCCTTCAAAATTTTCGGAAGGGAGCCCCCAACCTTCGTCCTCAGTGGTAGCCGCAAAAACCCGCCTCAAGCGAAAAGCATTCCCTTGAATCTTTTCCGTGTCCTTCCGTGGCCAAAAAATCTTTTCTTTTCGTGTTCTTTCGTGGATTTAGTGGCAAAAATCAGTCCTTAAGCCCAAGAACATCCTGCATATCGTACAACCCCACCGGCTTCCCCTTCAGCCACAGCGCCGCGCGCATGGCGCCCTTGGCGAAGGTCATCCGGCTACTGGCTTTATGGGTCACTTCGATGCGCTCGCCTTCGGTGGCGAACAGCACGGTGTGGTCGCCCACCACGTCACCAGCACGGATGGTTTCGAAACCGATTTCCTTGCGGGTGCGCTCGCCGGTGAAGCCTTCGCGGCCATAGACGGCGCATTCTTTCAGGTCTCGGCCCAGGGCATCGGCAACAACTTCGCCCATGCGCAAAGCCGTACCCGAAGGCGCGTCTTTCTTGTGGCGGTGGTGGGCTTCGATGATTTCCACGTCGTAGTCGTCACCCAACGTCGCGGCGGCGGTGCGCAGCAGGTTGAGGACGACGTTGACGCCCACGCTCATGTTGGGGGCGAAGACCACTTGGGTGGATTCGGCCGCCAGGGCAAGTTGGGCTTTTTCGGCGTCGGTCAGGCCGGTGGTGCCGACCACGAGCATTTTGCCGTTGACCTTGCAGAAGTCGGCGTTTTCCAGGGTGAGGTCCGGGAAGGTGAAGTCCACCAGTACGTCGAAGTCGCCTTTCACCGCCTCCAGGCTGTCTGCCATTTTCACGCCGGTTTTGCCGATGCCGGTCATTTCGCCGGCGTCGGCGCCCACCAGGCTGCTACCCGGCTGCACGATGGCAGCGCCGAGCTCCAGCCCTTCGGTGCCGTCAACGGCTTCGATCAATACTTTGCCCATGCGCCCGGCGGCGCCGATGATTGCTACCCGCATTGTTTCGGCCCTCAGAATTTCATTTCGTCGAAGAAGCTTTTCACACCCTCAAACCAGGAGGTTTTCTTGGGGGCGTGGTTGTTGCCGTTGTTGCCGTCCAGCGTCTTTTGGAACTCTTCCATTAATTCCTTTTGGCGCTTGGTCAGGTTGACCGGCGTTTCGACGATCACGCGGCACAGCAAGTCGCCGGCCGGGCCACCACGTACCGGGCTGACGCCCTTGTTACGCAGGCGAAACAGCTTGCCGGTCTGGGTTTCGGGCGGAATTTTCAGCTTCACGCGGCCATCGAGTGTCGGCACTTCCAGCTCGCCACCGAGAGTGGCATCGACAATGCTGATGGGCACTTCGCAATACAGGTTGCGGCCATCCCGGGTGAAGATCGAGTGTTCGCGCACCGCGACCTGAACGTACAGATCGCCCGGAGGGCCGCCATCCACGCCCATTTCGCCTTCGCCGGAGAGGCGAATGCGGTCGCCGGTGTCCACGCCGGGCGGCACTTTCACCGACAGGGTTTTCTCTTTTCTTACGCGACCCTGGCCATTGCACTTCTTGCACGGGTTTTTGATGATCTGGCCGGCACCGCCACAGGTGGGACAAGCCTGCTGTACGGTAAAGAAGCCCTGCTGCATGCGTACCTGACCCATACCCCTACAGGTACCGCAGGTTTCAACGCCGGAGCCTTTTTCCGCACCGCTGCCATCACAGGAATCACACTCCTCATGGCCCGGGATGGTGATTTCGACGTTTTTGCCTTTAACGGCTTCTTCGAGGTCCAGCTCCAGGGTGTAGCGCAGGTCAGCACCCCGGGTGCTGCGGCCTCGACCGCCGCCACCGAAGATATCACCAAACACATCCCCGAAGATGTCGGAGAAGCTGGCGCCACCGCCACCAAAGCCGCCGCCGGCACCGGCCTGACCATCCACTCCGGCGTGGCCAAACTGGTCGTAGGCCGCCCGTTTATTGGCATCTGCCAGCACTTCGTAGGCCTCGCTGGCCTCTTTGAATCTGGCTTCAGATTCGGCATCGTCCGGGTTGCGGTCCGGATGGTACTTCATCGCGAGCTTGCGATAAGCCTTTTTAATTTCCTTTTCGTCCGCCCCCCGGGAGACCCCGAGTATTTCGTAATAATCGCGGTTGGCCATGCTGTAAACCCCTGTTGCTATAACGAGGAAAACGCGGACCTCGGCCCGCGCTTTCCAACTGCATGATGTACTTCGGAATTACTTCTTGTCGTCGTCTTTGACTTCTTCGAATTCAGCGTCGACGGCGTCATCAGCACTCTGGGCCCGGCCTTCTTCCTGACCACCAGCCTGCTGTGCCTGATCGGCGCCCTGTTCCGCGTACATCTTCTGGGCCAGCTCGGAAGAGGCTTCAGACAGCTTCTGGGTCTTGGCTTCGATGTCTTCCTTGTCGGAGCCTTCCAGCGCTTCTTCCAGCTCTTTGATCGCCGTTTCGATAGACTCTTTCTCGCTATCGCTGGCCTTGTCGCCGGCTTCGTCCAGAGTCTTGCGTACGGCGTGAACCATGGCATCGCCCTGGTTGCGAGCCTGTACCAGCTCTTCGAACTTGCGATCTTCCTCGGCGTTCGCCTCGGCGTCCTGCACCATCTTCTCGATTTCGTCATCGTTCAGGCCTGAAGAAGCCTTGATCACGATGGACTGCTCTTTGCCGGTCGCCTTGTCTTTGGCGGATACGTTCAGGATGCCGTTGGCGTCGATGTCGAAGGTCACTTCGATCTGCGGCACACCGCGCGCTGCCGGCGGAATGTCGGCCAGGTCGAAACGGCCCAGCGACTTGTTCTGCGCCGCCTGCTTGCGCTCACCCTGGACCACGTGAATTGTCAGGTCCGTCTGGTTGTCTTCGCCAGTCGCGACGGTCTGCTTCTTCTTCGTCGGTATTGGGGTGTTCTCCTCGATCGGCGGCGTGGCCACGCCACCCATGGTCTCAATACCCAGGGTCAGCGGGGTTACGTCCAGCAGCAGTACGTCTTTCACGTCGCCAGACAGTACCGCGCCCTGAATCGCTGCGCCCATGGCAACGGCTTCGTCCGGGTTCACGTCTTTGCGCGGCTCTTTGCCGAAGAACTCTTTCACTTTTTCCTGAACCAGCGGCATACGGGTTTGGCCGCCCACCAGGATGACTTCGTCCACTTCAGACGCGCTCAGGCCGGAATCTTTCAGGGCCGTCTTGCACGGCTCGAGACTGCGCTGAACCAGCTCTTCCACCAGAGACTCGAGCTTGGCACGGGTCAGCTTCACGTTCATGTGCTTGGGACCGGTCTGATCTGCCGTGATGTACGGCAGGTTCACGTCGGTCTGCTGACTGCTGGACAATTCGATCTTGGCCTTCTCGCCAGCTTCTTTCAGACGCTGCATGGCCAGGGAGTCACCGCGCAGGTCAATGCCGCTGTCTTTCTTGAACTGGTCTGCCAGGTATTCGATGATTTTCAGGTCAAAGTCTTCACCACCCAGGAATGTGTCACCGTTAGTGGCCAGTACTTCGAACTGGTGCTCGCCGTCCACGTCGGCAATTTCGATGATGGACAGGTCAAAGGTACCGCCGCCCAGGTCGTAAACCGCTACGGTACGGTCGCCGCTCTGCTTGTCCAGACCATAGGCCAGAGCTGCTGCAGTCGGCTCGTTGATGATGCGCTTCACTTCGAGGCCAGCAATCTTACCGGCATCTTTAGTCGCCTGACGCTGGCTGTCGTTGAAATAAGCCGGCACGGTGATAACCGCTTCGGTGACCTTCTCGCCCAGATAATCCTCGGCGGTCTTCTTCATTTTCTTCAGAACTTCAGCTGACACCTGCGGCGGCGCCATTTTCTGGTCTTTTACGGATACCCAGGCGTCGCCATTGTCGGCCTTGGTGATCTTGTACGGCACCATTTTGATGTCTTTCTGAACCACGTCGTCTTCAAAACGACGACCGATCAGACTCTTTATTTCTTACATGTTGTTTTCCTGTTTTGTTACCTCCTTACGCTTTTCCGTCTTGCCTACCATGTTTTCGCCGTCCTCTTTGTAATCGTTGTTGTACGTTGTTTTTCTCTCACCCTCTCCTTTTTCCCTCACCTTTTCCTTTTC
>JABXHG010000610.1 GCA_013393545.1 Alteromonadaceae bacterium
AGCATGGAATTGCCCTTTCCAGGCGCCGACCGCAGCACAACCTATGCGCGACTCCGCTCCCGCCGGATCTGCATACCATAACACCCGCTGCGCGCCGCGTGACGCCCTGGGGTTGAATCTGCCACCCCTATCGCGGCCGGCATGGGGCGTGGTAAGGGTGTCGTGTTGTCAGACAAGGGGTCACAGCATGGAAAAACTAAGTATAAATGAGGCCGTAAAGCAATTCCAGGTTTCCCGCCCGACCGTCTTCAAGCACTTAAAACAAGGTAAAGTGAGCGGGGAAAAGGTAGACAAGCGTTGGCAACTTGACGGGTCAGAGTTGTCCAGGGTTTACGCACCTCGCAGGGCCAAAGCTGACAACCCGTTACCTGGCAACTTGCCAACGCTTGTCAGCCCCTTGAAAGATGACCTGGAAGCCGAGAACGAGCGGCTGAAGGCCGAACTGGCGGTAGCCAGCGCACTGGCAGACGAGCGGGGGAAACGGCTGAACCAGCTCGTGCCCATGCTGGCGGACCAGCGCAAACCCAGGCGGGGTTGGTGGCCCTGGGGGTAGGGCTATCGCGCTGAATACCTCTTGCACCACGTGGTGAACGTCTTCTCGATGCTGGCCGCGTCCAGCGGGATTGCCCTCTCGGCGCACCACGCGCGGAAGGCATCGGCCAGCTTGCGAAGGTCCGGCACATGCCCGCCTTCCAGCCTTGGCGCAGTGTCCCGCGCGATCCGGCCCCAGGGCTGGGCATCCCGGATGGTTCCGGAGGCGGGGAACGCCAGTGCGGGCGTTTCCGCCGTGCCGTCCCGCCGCGCCTTCCGGCCCGCCCTGGGGCGGTCCAGTTCTGCCGTCACTTTGGTCAGGTCTTTTTTGATCTCCCAGGCAATCTCGACCTCGGCTACCATGCGGCCAACCTTATGGTAGGTCGCTGTCAGGTGCAGTCGTGTTAGGTCGCTATTAATCTCGGCAATGGCGACGGCAATCACATCCCTTTTCAAGTCTGCAAATCGCTTAACCTTACCCTCTGGTATCCCAAGCACTGCCCGAAGTTCAGGCACGGTAAAGCGCTTGCTGGTAACATGCTTTAGGTTCTGCAAACTAGCGATGTGCTGGAACAGCAGCACGGAATACTTGCTGCCCAGGTGGAACACGGCCTGGCGGTCCAGGATTGCCCAGTGATTGGACTCCTGTGCCATACGGCGAAAGGTGCGGCCGAAGGACCACGAAATAAGCACGTCACCAGTGAGTTCGTGGCGATAATCCACGGTCGCTTCATCAAGCAGGCCACCGATGGTCCAGCGTGATCGCTCCGGCTGGTCATGGATGATTGTTGCGGCCCTCAGCTCAATGAATAGTGGCTTCAGGCTTTGTTGATCGTGATGAGCCATGCCCTCGATCTTGCGAATGTCCGACAGACGCATGTCGTGCAGCACATCGTCAGCCATCCTTCCCCCCGCTTTGCCAATCATCAGGTGCATCAGCTTGAGCGCGCGCAGGCTCGGCGCGTTTTCCATGTAGACGCCTTGCGCCACCTCGGCAGGCAGCACGGTCTTGGTCTGGTCATAGGCGCGATCAGCGGCCACTTTTGTTGTCTTCCACATAAGTGGATTTATTCAACGAAATATTCCACCTGTCAATCCGTGCTTCCAGCCCAATTCCCCACCTTTCCGGCCCAATTCCCCACCTTTCCGGCCCAATTCCCCACTTATAACAGTGAATTATGTTCAAAATCAAATGGTTACAGTCCCTGAACTTATAGAACTTATAGAACAAGAAGGCGCTACGCGCTTTTTTGGATATTGGATGACGATTCCGGGGCAAAATCAGAGAGGTCAGCACCTCCATTTTCGCCAGGAGGACATGTCATGCCTGCCCAAACCTCGATGCTCCACGTTCGCGTGGACGACCGCCTCAAGGCGCAAGCGACGGATGCTCTGTCTGATGTCGGGCTATCGCTATCGGACGCTGTGCGCATCCTGCTTACACGCGTGGCAGCGGAAGGCGGAATGCCTGCCGGCCTGACCACATATCCTTCGAAAGGGGACCTGCAGTAACCTGGAAGGCGCGGCTACTTTCATACAACTTTTGGAGGAATGATAGTGAACAAGATCATTACAGGATGCGTTGCCCTTTGTCTTATGGCCACTCCGGCACTGGCGCTTTCAACGACCGAGATTAAGAGAATGATGATCGACCAATCGATCAGGTCTTACTCTGGAAATTGTCCTTGCCCCTTTAATCGAGCGAGCAACGGCAGCAAGTGCGGAAAAAGAAGTGCTTGGAGCCGTCCCGGCGGGGCTTCCCCAATTTGCTATGAGAGCGGTATTTCCGATCAGATGCTGGAAAATTTCATTCGGAGCAACGGCTTAAGCAGGAACTAGCTTACGCAAGGTGAACAGCATCGCCGAACGCAACCGAGGCCGCGGGCACAGCCTATAGACTGCCCCCGCGCCCTCCCCGCCATGGAGGCGGTCGGGCGCTTCTGTGATTAACGGTCAGTCAGGACTTCGCGCCGCAGCATCTCGTTCACCCGGCTCTGCCAGCCAGGGCCTGTTGCCTTGAGCTTCGTGACAACCTCCTGATCCAGCCGGATCGAGACCGGCACCTTCGGGTTCGCAGACCGGGGCCGCCCCCCAACATTTTTCTGCATCTTGTCGGCCAGGGCCGGGAACGCCTCCGCGAAAGGCTTGGCTTCGGCTATCTGCTCATCTGTGGCTTCGGGGGCATCCGAGTCGGCCCATCCGGGTGCTGGTGGGGTCGGGGGCGTCGGGCGCGGGGGTGGCGGGCACCCTAGTCACCGGCCCCGGCGCCGTGCCGGAGGGCAATATCTGGGCCATCGCCATCACCGGGTGCGTCATCCTGGCGACGTCCTTCCTGTCGCTCTCCTTTGCCTCACGCCACACGGCGGCGGCGAACGTCAGCCTGCTGCTGCTCTTGGAGACGGTACTGGGCCCGGTCTGGGTCTGGCTGGCGCTGGGCGAGGCGATGACGCCGGTAATGTTGCTGGGCGGCGGGATCGTAGTAGGGTCGATCGCGCTCTACCTGCTGCACGCGCGGCGCGTGGCCCGGCGCGGTATTTCAAAAACGACAAACCTTGCCGCAAAGTGAATGACGCTACGGCGCGTGCCGTGGTTGCGTGGGTGTCAGTCCAGCATGGAGGGACACCCGATGAACCAGGACACGAAACCGCGCAAGCGCAGTGGCGGCCGCGCCGGCAATGCCAGCCGCCGGGGCACGGCGGTGCTGGACCAGATGCCGTGGAACCCGCCCATCAACATCGACTGCCCGACCGAACCGCTGGACGACGCCGGCGTCGTCGCGATTCACGAGGGCGCCATGCGCATCCTCGAAGAGATCGGGATCGAGATCCTGAACCCCGAGGCGCTGGAAGTCTTCCGCGCCTC
>JABXHG010000611.1 GCA_013393545.1 Alteromonadaceae bacterium
GCCAGAGCAGTCGCAGGGCCAGAAGGGTCAGAGCAATATTGAATACCCAGCTGAACCAACGGTTGCTCATGGTTCTGAGCAGGTGCAGGCCGACCCACGTGCCGGCAAAACCACAGGCAATCATGGCCAGAATAAACAACAGCCATTCGGAGAAAACAAAGCCGGCCACGGTGAACACCAGGGCCTTGGGGGCGTGTTGCAGCACCATGGCGGTGGCGAAGGTGGATACCGTACGGAAGCGATCGGTGTGGATCTGCTTGATGAAGGCGGCGACCAGGGGGCCGGTGGCACCGACGAACAGGCTGATAAAACTGGTAATGGCCGAGGCGACGAAGATACCTGGCGTACCGAAAGAGGCTTTGGGCAGCTTGGGTCCCCAGCACAGGTAAAGCACAAACAGCGCGATGGTCAGTTGCCACAGGTATTCCGGCAGATCCACCAGCAGCCAGGCTCCGAGTGCGGCGCCAAGCAACACGCCCGGCGCGAACGCGGCGATCACCTTCCAGTCGATGTGCTTGCGGGTAAGCGTGGCGCGGCCGGCGTTGGAGCCGAGCTGAATCATGCCATGAACGGGAATAATCGCCGCCGGCGGCATCCAGGACGCCATCAATACCAGCAACAGTACACCGCCACCGGCACCAAGGGTGGCGGTGATCATGGAGGTAACGGCCGAGGCCAGCAACAAAAACAGGCCGACGCCGGAACCGATGGCCTCCGGGAATAAACTCAGCTCCATGGAATTCCTCTCTGGTGAACGTATCAGGCTGAAGAAGTAAGCGGGTAAGCTTTCCAAAACCGTGCGGAGCCATGGATGGCGGAGCTCGAGCGTTACATGGATGTATTCAAAGCGTGTTTTGGAAAGCTTACCCGCTTGCTTCTGGATTCAGGTGTTAGCACCCGAGTCTTCCGCGTTTAAAGAGTAATGTCCAGCAGGGGTTGTGATCCGCCTTCATCGACTCCACGTTTATCTTTCTTACCGGAACAGGCTATCCTGTGGTTGAGGGAACTTTATTCCCACCGACCCTGATGGCATCGAGGAGGCGAGCATTTATGAACCAATCGATGGCAATCGACGATCTGGTGTCTGTCGCACAGGCCGAGGCCATGGGAGAAATGGATGCTCCGATGATGGCCATTGTGCTCTCCAGCGAAGAGAGCTACGACCTGCCCATTAACTCCCTGGAAAGTGACGCCGACAAGGCTCGCTGGGGACTGATTCTGCGTGCGGCCCGCGAGCACGTGGAAGCCGATGCTGTCGCGGTACTCTACCCGGCCTGGACCACCATCCGCCGCAAGCCTTCGGAAACCGATGCGGTTCAGGTGACCGATGACTCGGATGAAGATGATGACAACGGGCCGATAGACACACTGTTTGTACAGCTGCACACCCGTGACCGGATTTACTGGCGCGGTTTCGAGCAGATTCGAGACCCCAAACACCGGCGCATTATCGGTTTCCGGCGCATCAAGGCGCTGTCCACCGATTACGACCGCGACAACGCACCGTCGGTGACCGCCTGGCTGGACACACTGTTTGAACCCTTGCCGGAAGAGGGCGAGGAAACCGCCGTCGATCGTGAACTGGCGGACCTGCTTGAAGAGCCGGAAGTCAGCGCCGCGCTCTACCCCCGGCACATGCGTTCTTTGCACTGAACCGGCAGTTCGACCTTGCTCAGATACGAAACCCATGCCTGGGTGGAGTTCATCCTTGAGGGCGGGTGTTCCGGAGTTGTTGTCACAGCTCGCATGCGCCTCAATCGGAAAGTGGACAGTTGTTAATATGCGTTGGTTTTGTCAGTTTAGATGACAGCACATCGGCCTGTCAGGTAGCCAATGGTGTACGGGCAACTACACAGATGCCGTTGCTGCGAATGATTCGGGTTTGCCCTGCAAATAGGCTATAATCGCGCGTTTTAACGGCGCACCTGCAAGGCACTGATCGTGATTGTATTTGACCAGGTAGAAAAGTCGTATCAGGTGGGCGGCCGGGCGATCCCCGCGTTGCACCCCACCAGTATGACCATCGACACCGGCGAGGTTTTTGGCATCGTCGGCCATTCCGGCGCGGGCAAATCCACCCTCGTGCGGCTGATCAACCGGCTGGAGCCGTCCTCCGGCGGCCGGATTCTGATTGATGACGAAGACATCAACCGATACAACCCGGCCGACTTGCGCGCCTTTCGCCGCAAAGTGGGCATGATCTTCCAGCACTTCAACCTGCTGTCCTCGAAAACCGTGGCCGACAACATCGCTTTTCCGATGAAGCTGGCGGGCATCTACTCTAAAAAAGAGATCAGTGAGCGGGTAGAAGAATTGCTGGCCCGCGTCAGCCTTAGCGACCACGCCAACAAATACCCGTCCCAGCTGTCCGGTGGCCAGAAACAGCGCGTTGGCATTGCCCGCGCCCTGGCCTGCCGCCCCACTATCCTCCTGTGTGACGAAGCCACCAGCGCCCTGGACCCGCAAACCACCCAGTCGGTGCTGAGACTACTGGCGGACATCAACAAGGAACTGGGCCTGACTATCGTGCTGATCACCCACGAGATGGACGTGGTGCGCCGGGTGTGTGATCGCGTGGCGGTGATGGATGCGGGCGAAGTGGTGGAAATGGGGCCGGTAAGCGAAGTGTTCCTGCACCCGCAGCACCCCACTACCAGAGACTTCGTGTTTGAAAGTGAAAACGTCGACCGCGACGAACTGCAGGAAGACCTGCAGAAAGCGAAAGGGCGCATCCTGCGCCTGACCTTCAAGGGCGAATCCACCTACAAACCGCTACTGGGCAGCGTGGCCCGGGAATCCGGCGTGGATTTCAGCATCCTGTCCGGGCGCATCGACCACATCAAGGACACCCCCTACGGCCAGCTGACCCTCTCGCTGGTGGGTGGTGACCTGAACATTGCCATGCAGGCGCTGGAAGCCGCCGACGTGCACGTGGAGGTGGTACGCTGATGGAAAGTTTACTGAGTAACGTCGACTGGTTCGAAATCGGCCTGGCCAGCTGGGACACATTGGTGATGGTGGGCATGTCGCTGCTGTTCAGCGTGTTGATCGGCCTGCCGATTGGCGTGCTGCTGTTCCTGTTCGGCAAACGCCAGCTGCTGGAACAGCCCGTGGCTTATGCTGTGCTGTCTTTTGTAGTGAACGTATTGCGTTCGGTGCCTTTTATCATCCTGCTGATCGTGATGATCCCGTTCACTGTCATGTTGATTGGCACCTCACTGGGCGTGGCCGGTGCAATTCCGCCGCTGGTGGC
>JABXHG010000612.1 GCA_013393545.1 Alteromonadaceae bacterium
GAAGAGAACCCGCGAAGCCGGGCGTGACAGGAAGGTATTCTAACCAACTGAACTAACGCTACGCATAATTGAGTTTGGTGGGTGGTGCAGGGTTCGAAACTGCGACACTCGACTTGTAAGGGCGATGCTCTCCCAACTGAGCTAACCACCCGCTTGCAGCGTTGCTGTCTCAACTCAAGTGGAAGCGCATTCTAAGGATTTCCCCGGCCGTGTCAAACATTTCAGCAAAAAAATTCAAAGTTTTTTCCTGGACGCTAAAACGCGGACATTTCTTAAGCAAAAACAAGGATTTTGATCGCAATTCAACCAGCCTCACTGTGACCGCAGCTGATTCACCTCTTCGGACAGACGAATCAGCCGCGACGTCAGTTGCGAACGCGAAGCATCAATGGACTCCACTGTCTCTCTTAACGCCTCGAACTCGCGCTCAAGGTTTCGCACCTGACTGTTGCCGGCCATGGTGTCCACCTGCTTTTCCAACGCAGCAATCCGGCTGTCCAGCCCGTCCAGGGTCAGTTTCTGCTCACGACGGAAGCGCTCCAGCCGGCCACTCACCTGCTCACCGACACCGACCACCTGCTCCCGCAGAGTCTGGAGCTGCGCTCCGTTCTGTTGATCGACCTGCTGCAATTCCGACACCGCATCCGCCAGACGCTGATCCAACTGCTGAACATCGCCCTGCACTGACGAACGAACCTGCGAAAGCGTCGCCTCAAGATCGCCCAACGCTTTATCAGACTCGGCCACCGCCTGATCCAACCCGGAAAGCCGCTGCTGGTGTTCATCCAGACGGCTCTTGTTACGTTCATTGGCAACAGCCCACAGCTTGCGAATCTCGCTATCCACCGACTCCAGACGCTCGCCCTGCGCCTCAATCCGCTCTTGGAGCGACGAACCCCGCTCCTGCAAAGACTCCCCAGTTTCCGACAAATCCCCCTCGAACCGGGCCAGCGCCAGCTTGCTCTGCCTGGCCCATTCCTCGGTTTCCTGCAATTTAGCCTGCAGCCCATTCATGCGCTCATGCTGAACATACCAGCCAGCGCCGGCGCCAATGGCCACCACAACCAACAACCCCCAAAGCGCTACAGGGCCGGCGCCCGAGCCACCATTACCCCGCCCGGTTCCGGACGCTGAACGACCCGAACCATTGCCTCCGGAGCTGGCACCCGCCGCCTTGCCACGGCCGTGCCCCTTTTTGCTCTCCGGCACAACCGGTGCCTGCGCTCTCAATTCATCATCATCCGGACGAATGGGTTCCATCTGCACTCCCGACATTTATTGGTTAATACGACCGATCATACCTGCAACCCGCCACGGCTAAAATCACCCACAGGGAAGCCATTCCTCCTGGCGCACCGAAACGATCGAAAACATCACAACCAGTGTAAAGTTGCACGGCCTATAACCAGCACATACAATGGCCGGCTTTCCAATTATCTTCTCAGGACGTTGCATATGCAGCCGCTTGTAGGACTGATCATGGGCTCCAAATCGGACTGGCCCACCATGGAACACGCCGCCGACATGCTGGAAAAATTCGGTGTGCCGTACGAAACGAAAGTCGTTTCCGCCCACCGCCCCCCGGACCTGCTGTTCGACTACGCCAAAACCGCAGCCGAACGCGGCCTGAAAGTCATCATCGCTGGCGCCGGTGGTGCTGCACACCTAC
The DNA here is from genome assembly GCA_013393545.1 of Alteromonadaceae bacterium. The sequence goes on from JABXHG010000612.1 coordinate 1,670, forward strand.
CCGGCATGGTTGCCTCGCAAACGTCTCTGCCAGTTCTGGGCGTGCCGGTACAGTCCAAGGCATTGAACGGCCTGGACTCCCTGCTGTCCATCGCCCAGATGCCGGGCGGCGTTGCCGTGGGCACTCTGGCCATTGGGAACGCGGGTGCGAAAAACGCCGGTCTGCTGGCAGCACAGATCCTGGGCACTGCAGACAGCGACCTGCAAAAGAAAGTCGACGAATTCCGCGCGGCGCAAACGCAGAGCGTTCTGGACAACCCTGATCCTCGGGATCAATGATTTTACTCCAAAACTTGAACTGAGCCCGCCGGGTAGTCCTGTCCAAAACTGTGCGGAGCCATGGGTGGAAGGCGAGAGCCTTTCACGGGTAGGCCAAGGACGGCCTACCCAGGAGCCGCAGCGCGACGCAGGAGCAATAAGCCTGCGGAGCGGAGCTCAAGCAACACAGGGACGTGCCGCAAGGAGCGTGTTTTGGACAGGACTACCCGGTGGGCTCAAACTCCGAAAGCTGAATAAAGCAGGAGAGCTCACATGAAAATTGGCGTACTAGGCGCCGGCCAGCTAGGCCGCATGCTCGCCCTCGCAGGCTACCCGCTGGCCAAGGATTTTGTCTTCTACGACATGTCCGGCAACCCCAGCGCCGGCATCGGCGAAACCATTGTCGACCCCGAAGGCACCCAACTGGACAGCTTCCTCGAAAAAGTTGACCGGGTCACCTACGAATTCGAACACCTGCCGGTACAAGTGGCAGAAAAACTGTCCGAACAAAAACCCGTTCACCCCTGCCCCCGCGCCCTGGAAGTTTGCCAGAACCGCGAAGCCGAAAAGACCCTGTTCGGCCGCCTGGGCATCCCCACCCCCCAGTGGCAAGTTGCCGACAGTGCCGAAAGCCTGCAGGCCGCTGCCGAAGAACTGGGCTGCCCGGTAGTGGCCAAATCCATCACTGAAGGTTATGACGGCAAAGGCCAGGCCGTGCTCAAGAGCCCTGAAGACGCCAAACAAGCCTGGGAAAGCATCGGCCACCCGCGGGTGATCGTGGAAAAATTCATCAACTTCACCCGCGAAGTCTCCATCATTGCCGTGCGCGCCGAAGATGGCGAACTGGCCTTCTACCCGATGGCGGAAAATGTCCACCACGACGGCATTCTGCGCTACTCCATCGCCCCGGCACCGCGTCTGCAACCGCATGTACAGTCCGATGCTGAAGAGTACATCAAATCACTGTTGAACGAACTGGACTACGTGGGCGTACTTACCCTTGAGCTGTTCGAAACGCCCGAGGGCCTGATGGCCAACGAGATGGCTCCCCGGGTACATAATTCCGGGCACTGGACCAGCGAAGGCCCCATTACCAGCCAGTTCGTAAACCACATTCGCGCTGTCAGCGGCAACCCGCTCGGCCAGCTGGCAACACGCGTCGGCATCTGCTTGATCAACATCATCGGCGAGCATCACGACATTCACAGAATTCGGTAACTCCCTTACGCCCACCTGCACCCGATCTACAAAGGCAGC
>JABXHG010000613.1 GCA_013393545.1 Alteromonadaceae bacterium
TGCGCGAGAAGAAAGCCGCCAGCTGCCCTATACAGCCGTCACCGATCAGGTACGCCGCAGCCTGCACGAGCAGGCCACAAGGCGTGGCCTGCGTCACTACCTGCTGGCGCTGGAAAGTGAAATCGGCGTTGATGGCGTGGCGCTGGATGACGACAGCGGCGGTAGCCTGATGCGCTAGGCAGAAGCTAAACCTGAGTTTGGGTCTGAGCCTGAAGGCATTCGCAGGTCTTTTCGGCAATGCCGATACCGGCACCGGACATCAGCAGGTAAGTGTGATCTACCCCCGCGGTCTTGAGCGCTTCTTCTTCATCCTGAAAATGCAGGCCGGCAATAATATTGCCGTTAAAGCCGGCCTTGCGCAGTTGCCGGGCGGCCATCAACTTGCTTTCCGTGTTGGGCGTGGCAAGGGTGACCGCCTTGATGCGGCTGATGTCGATCTGTTGCCAGAAACCGATGTCTTCCACGTCGGCATAATGCACCCGGCGCCCCTCATGCTCTACCTTGTTGGGGTCCGAATCCAGGCCGGTGACGCGAATTTCCTGCTCGATGAAGAAATCGTAGGCCGCGCTGCCGATGCGCCCCATGCCCAGTACCAGCACGCTGGCGTCGCCCAGTTCTACCGGCTGTTCGTCAGGGTGTTGGGTGTCGGTTTCAAAGCGCACCAGATACTTTTCAAAGCGATCGAAAAGAGCATGGGCAAAGCGGTTGACTGGCGCGGCAATCACAAACGATAGCGCCACGGTCACCGCCAGCGGCACCAGCCATTCTTCAAGGATGCTGGCGGCGACAATCAGGCCGAACTCGCTGTAGGCGGCAAGGCTCAGCCCGCCAAGGAAGGCGTTGCGCGCCCGCACCCGAAAGGCAATGAGCAGGGCAGAAAACAGCGCGCCTTTCAGCGGCAGTAAAAATGCCATGATGACAGCAAATATCAGCGCGTGGGTATCCGGCAGGCCGGACATGCCGATCTGCAGAAAGAAGCTGATCAAAAGCACTTCCTTGATGCCCCAAAGCGCCTGGGAGAGCTCCTGGGCACGCGGATGCTGAGACAGGATAAGCCCCATCGCCAGCGCGCCCACTTCAGAGCTCAACCCCACTGCCTGAAAGCCCATGCCACCGGCGGCCACGGCCAGCACCACGCCCATCAATACCAGCAGTTCGTCGTGGGCTGCCACGCGCATCAGCCAGTAAAACAGCGGGCGCAACAGCGGCAGGGCGAGTACCCACAGTGCCCAGATGGACGGGGTTTGCCCGCTGTAAACACTGAGCACGGCCAGCGCGACCAGGTCCTGCATCACCAGAATGCCGATGGCAATACGGCCGTGAAAAGCCCGCAGTTCACCTTTGCTTTCCAGCACCTTGGCGGCCAGCACCGTACTGGAAAACGAAAGTGCTACCGAAAGCAGAAGAGCGGTTTCAAGGGGCAGGCCGGCCAGCCAGACAAATCCGGCGGTCAACACCGCACCACTGATCAACAGGTGGGCAAAGGCGCTGCCCAGCACCACGGGCTCGACAAGGTTTTTGATGTTGAGTTTGAGCCCGATGGTAAATAACAGCAGCAATACGCCAAGGTGTGCTGTGTGCTCAAGGATTGGCCCGGCGTCACTTGGCAGGCCGACCATGGGGCCGTAGGCGTTTAGCGCAAAGCCCGCACCCAGAAAACCCACCAGCGGCGGAAGCCCGATCTGTCTGACGAGAATGCCGAATACGAAGGCAAACGAAAGCGTGACGACCTCAAGCATGCGTGAGGCCTGACGTATCAACGGTTTGCCAGATACTAACTGGCATGTTGGTGTAAGACATGGTGGCGGTGATCTCCTTGAAAGCGCAGCGGTCTTCGTGACCCCATAAAAAATGAAGGTTTTGCATCGGCATTTTAACTTCTCCTGGCCTTAACACCAGCGGCCTGGCGTGTTTTATCTGCTAAAATCGGGCGCCTTTCCTTTAATCTTGATGCTTCTGGATATTTTCGATGAACGCTGTAATTCTTGCCGTACTGGTCATGGTAGCGCTGTCGCTTGCGCGTGTTTCCGTGGTATTTGCCCTGGTCTTGGGGGCGCTGGTGGGAGGTATCGCCGGTGGGCTGACGCTTGAACAAACCCTTGATGCTTTTAATGAGGGCGTGGGAGGCGGCGCGCAGGTAGCGCTTGCCTACGCCACGCTGGGGGCGTTTGCCGTGGCTATTTCTCGCTCAGGTCTGCCGGATATGCTGGCCCGACGCCTGATTGCCATGCTGGGGCAGGAAGCGGATGCCGCCCGCCGGGCGCGGGTCAAGATGTTGCTGCTGGGTGCCGTGCTGCTGGTGGCGATTTCCTCCCAAAACCTGATCCCCGTGCATATCGCGTTTATTCCGATTTTGATTCCACCGCTGCTGAAGGTGATGAATCAGCTGAATCTGGATCGCCGGGCGATTGCCTGCGCGCTGACCTTTGGCCTGACGGCGCCATATATGCTGCTGCCGGTGGGCTTTGGCGCGATTTTCTTGAACGATATTCTGCTGGCCAATATCAATAGCGCCGGCGCGCCGCTTGGCCTGGAAATTACCCGTGGCATGTTGCCGCTGGCCATGGCGGTGCCCGTGGGCGGCATGGCTGTGGGGCTCGCGGTGGCGGTGTTTGTCTTCTACCGCCTGCCACTCTTTTTTCCTTCTCTTTTTTTTTTTATTCCTTTTTTTTCTCCTTCTTTTTTTCTTTTCTTTTTCCCTCTTTCCCTTTTCCCTTTTTTTTCTCTTTTCTCTCTTCTCTTCTTCTTCTTCCCTTCCTTTTTTCTTTTTTTTCCTTTTTTTTTCTCTTTCTTCCCCTCTTTCCCTTTTCTTTCTTTCCTCCCTTTCCTCTTTTTACTTTTTTTCTTTCTTCCCTCCTCATTTTCTCACTTCTCTTCCCCTTTCCCTTTCTCTCTTCCTTCTTTCTCTTCTTCTCTCTCCTTTCCTTTTCCTTCTTTCTCCTTCTTTTTTTTCCTCCTTCTCTCTCTCTCCCTTCCCTCTCTCTCCCCCCCTATCCCTCTCCCTCCCCCCCCCTCCCCCCCCCCTCCCCCCCCCCTCCCCCCCCCCTCCCCCCCCCCTCCCCCCCCCCCCCCCCCCCCTCCCTCCCCCCCCCCCCCCCCCCC
>JABXHG010000614.1 GCA_013393545.1 Alteromonadaceae bacterium
CACTGAAACACTGAGTGCGTATTCCGGCGAACGTGAACACCCATACCGGTTGAACGTGAACACCATTTTTCTTAACGCATCACCCACCGGAGTTTTTACTCCGGGTGTTCACGTTCAGTCAATTTCCTGAAGTCGTTTTCTCATCGATTCCCCCTTCAGAGCCCAGCGATGGGCGTTGTGCATTAGCCGGTCCAGGATGGCGTCAGCCAGGGTGTTATCGCCGATGGCGGCATACCACTGATCGGTAGGCAGTTGGCTGATGATCATCGTCGAGTGTGTGCCGTGACGGTCATCCATGATCTCCATCAGGTCGTTCCGGTGTGCCGGTTTCAGGGCTTCGAGTCCCCAGTCATCCAGGATCAGCAGCTTCACTTTGGCCAGCTGGTTCAGCGTCTTCTGGTAGGTGCCGTCAGCTTTGGCCTGAGTCAGTTCCAGCAGTAACCGGGAGATCCGGTAATACCGGGTACTGAGGCCGTTCAGGCAGGCCTGATGCCCCAGTGCACAGCCCAGGTAGGTTTTACCGCTGCCGCAGGGGCCGGTGATCAGCAGATTCTGACCACGCTCTAGCCAGTCGATCTGAGCCAGCTGGGCCACTTGAGCTTTCTTCAGGTTGCGGGGGTGCTGGTAATCGATGTCCTGGATCGAGGCCCGGAGTTTGAAGCGGGCCTGGCGTACCAGGCGGTCCTGTTTCCGGTGCTCCCGGGTCTGGAACTCTCGGTCAAGCAGCAGTTCCAGGCGCTCGGCGAACGGCAGTTCGTCGTAGGTGCCCGGCTGGTTTTGTTGGTGTTCCAGGGCGGCAGCCATGCCGCCCAGCTTCAGATCTTTCAGTCGTGCCAAGGTCTGTGTTGTGCTCATGGGTGATGTCCTAGTGGAAGCTCTTCGGGCCACGGATGTTTTCGTGGTGCTGGGGCAGTTCGGCGTTCAGGGGCAGTTGTTCCGGCAGTTTGTCGCGGTTACTCCGGAGTATGGCCTTGATGTGTTTCAGGCGGTTCAGGCCCTCCCGATTGGCGATGTGGCACCCCGCATTCAGGCGTTGGCTGTGGTACTCCCGAGTCAGATTGAGCAACCCGAGACAGACCCGGTAGGCCTGCTCCGGGTGTTCCCGCTCAGCCAGTCGATCACTGACCCAGATCAGCGTGTCTGGCCCGATGTCCCGAGCCCAGTTCTTGAGACGCCCCGGGGTCCATTGCTGCTGTTTTCGATGCCGGGCAGGCATATGACCGGCTTCGGTGGTGGTGCCCGGCCTGTGACGCCGTGGGTGACTTGCCACCTGGCGTTGCCGGAAGTGGACCTGCACCAGATGATCGCTGGCCTGGACTTCCACCTTCTCGCCCACCTACTGGTGCGGTACCGAGTAATGATGCTGGTCGAACTCGATGTGGTAATCGATATTGACCCGGCAACGCCGGATCTCGACGTACTCATAGGGCTGTTTCGGCAAGGGACGCAGGGCTGGCTGATCCAGTGTCTCGAAGGCTGTTTGCCGGTTACCCGGCAGCCGCCGGAACGGGCGACTGTTCAGCTCTTCAAGCAGTGACCGGATGCACTGGTTGGCTTCGGCGAGAGTGAAGAAGGTGTGGTGACGCAACCGGGCCAGGATCCAACGCTCCACGATTTGCACGCCGACCTCCGCCTTCGATTTGTCCTTGGGCTTGTAGGGCCTGGCCGGGAGGATGGCCACCTGATAGTGCTCGGCCAGTTGCTGGTAGCTGGGGTTCAGCTCTGGATCGTACCGACAGGCCTTGCTGACACCGCTGCGCAGGTTGTCCGGCACGACCATCTCCGGAATGCCACCGAAGAACTCAAAGGTACGCACGTGACTGGATAGCCAGTCTCGTAAACTCTGGCTCCAGGTGGCTTCAGCGTAGGTGTAGTTGGAGGCACCGAGCACTGCCACGAACACCTGAGCAGTGCGTACCTCACCGGTCTGCAGGTTGATGATCGGCACGGTTGGGCCGCAGTAATCCACGAAGCACTTCTCCCCGGCCTTATGGGTCTGGCGCATGGAGCGCTTCTGCTGCTTCAGCCAATGCCGGTAACGGTCACAGTATTGGGAGTAGCTGTAACAGCGATTGGGATACTGAGCTGTGTATTCCTCCCACAGAAGCTGCTTGGTCATCCCTTTACGCTTGAGTTCCTGATGAACGGTGGCCCAGGCAGGCACCTGGTAGCGAGTCGATGTGGTGGGGTCGGCACTGGGATAGAACAGGGCCGCAAGGCGGCCATCGTCCAGATCATCGGGCAACGGCCAGTTGAGGTTCAAGGCATCGGCCCGGGCCAATAGCTTCTGGATGGCCCCGACACTGGTCTTGGTGCTGGCACTGATCTGCCGGATCGAGAGCCCGGCTTCCAGCCTTAGACGAAGCACCTCTCTGATTTTACGCATTGGAATTCTCTTTGCTGGCACAACTCCGCTCCCCAGAAAAAGGAATCAGAGCAGCAAACGGTTGAATAAACAATGCGTTAAGAAAGATTCCGGTTGAACGTGAACACCGTTTCCGGGAATGTAAACGCTGATTCCGGCATCGTGAACACCGATTCCGGAAAATCCGGAAAAGTGTTCATCTTCGACCAGAATGGCTGTTCACGTTAAACCAGAATTGGTGTTCACGTTCGCCCGGAATGGGTGTTCATGATGGGCCGGAATATGCAACGCCTCCTCTTCAGCCTGCTTCCATACACCAGAAATCACCATAACTCTTCATAGTGGGATTCAAAAAGCCTTCCTC
>JABXHG010000615.1 GCA_013393545.1 Alteromonadaceae bacterium
AGCGCTCAGTGAACCTATGAAAAGGGGACAGGGGGAAAGGGAGAGGATGAGAAAGTAAGCAGCAGGAGGAGGTCAGCTGGATGGAGGAACTGGCGACGAACCAGGCGGTGGGAGGTTCGAATCCTCCCAGCCGCGCCATATTAAAGTCGAAACGCCTCAGTTTGTGTACCCACAGGCTGAGGCGTTTTGCGTTGTATAGCTGGGAGGATTTGAACCGAAAGAGGTTCGACCGAAGCCCGCAACGCGGGCTAAGGAACGCCGAAGCAACGCGAAGGCGACCCCGAAGGGGTGAAGGGCCGCAGGCCCGAATAATCCTCCCTGAGAGTTTCCGGGCCTGGCAGTTACTTTCTGGTGCTCACCACATCAGGTCGTCAGGAATCTCATACCCCGCATAAGGGTCGTCCTCGCCCACATCATCCTGCTGTCGGTCATGCAGAGAAATCACGGCTGACTCGTCCCGCTCCATGATTTTGCGGGCGACCTTCTCCGGCACCACTTCGTAGCCTTCGCCGAATGCAACCACCGCCAGGCGGCCCCGGGAAAGCTGGTCCACCATGGTGTCGTCCACCAGGATTTTCTTGATCTTCTTGCCGTCCACAAACTGGTAGGAGGTTTCGCCTCGGCTACGATCCAGCCGATTGGTTTCCACCAGCTGGCGTATCTGTGCCTGGATGGCCTTCTTTTCAGCCTCCTGTTTGCGCTCAAGGTTCAGCTGACGGTCACGTTCGGCTTTTTCTTCCCGCGCCTGGCGCGCGCGAATTTCCGCTTCGCTCACTTCCACCGTGCCTTTGGGCTGCTGCTTGCGCTTCTTGCGTTTTTCGCTGCGAATGGCCTTGGCCTTCTTTTCATCGGCCAGGCCGGCTTTCAATAGCTGATCCTGCAGGGATGACATCGGTAACTCCGCTCAATGTGTGTCTGAAACATGGTGTAGTATACGCGCACATTCATGCCTCTATAACCAGCTTTCACGCTGCCCGGGACTCTCTGTATGCCTTCTTTTAATGATTTTGGCCTGTCAAAAGCCATGACCGCCAACCTTGACCAGCTGGGTTTCAGCCAGCCAACGGATATTCAGGCCGCTGCCTTGCCGCATTGCCTGGCCGGGCGGGATGTGATCGCCATGGCCCGAACCGGTAGCGGCAAAACCGCCGCCTTCGGCATTGGCCTGATTGAGGCGTTGCAGCCGAAATTGTTCGCGGTTCAGTCCATTGTGTTGTGCCCGACCCGCGAGCTGGCCGATCAGGTCACCAAATCCCTGCGGGAGCTGGCCCGTGCCCGCGACAACATCAAGGTGTTGGCGTTGTGCGGCGGCGTGGCGATTGGCCCGCAGATTGGCTCACTCGCCCATGGTGCGCACATTGTGGTGGGCACCCCAGGGCGCATTCAGGATCATTTGCGCAAGGGAACGCTCAAGCTGGATAAAGTGAAAACCGTGGTTCTGGATGAAGCTGACCGAATGCTGGATATGGGGTTTCAGGACGCCATGGAAGACATTCTGTCTCACGCTCCGGAGCGCCGGCAGACCCTGATGTTCTCCGCCACCTGGCCGGATACCATTCGCAAACTCAGCGCTCGTTACCAGTGTGAGCCGGAAGATGTGAGGGTGCAGGCGGTGGAGCAGAACCCGGATATCCGGGAGCTGTTCTTTGAAATTGCCGCCGGGCAGGAAGCCAAGGGAGTGATGGCGGTGCTGTCCAAATGGCAGCCGGCGTCGTGCATTGTATTCTGTGCCACCAAACGGGATTGCGACGAACTGGCCGATGCGCTGCAACAACAGGGCTTTTCGGCCCTGGCCTTGCACGGCGATCTGGAACAGCGGGATCGGGACAGCGTTTTGGTGCGTTTTGGTAACCAAAGCTGCTCGGTCCTGGTGGCCACCGATGTCGCTGCTCGTGGTCTGGACATCAAATCGCTGCCCCTGGTGATCAACGCCGAACCGGCCCGCGACCCGGAAGTACACACCCACCGGATCGGCCGCACGGGCCGGGCGGGCGAGCGAGGTCTGGCTGTCACCCTTTGCACGCCGGCCCGAGGCCATAAAATCAGCCAGCTGGAAGGGCACCGGAACGACACCGTGGAATGGGGCGACTCCGGCGCCTTGTTGGCAACACCGGTTGTGCCGCTGAAACCTGCCATGAAAACCCTTTGTATTGCCGGTGGGCGCAAGGACAAGGTGCGGCCGGGCGATATTATGGGAGCGCTGACCGGGGAAGCCGGCCTGCCAGGTAAAATTGTTGGCAAAATTGACCGGTTCGAATTCCAGACGTTCGTGGCGATCGAGGCAGAATACGCCAGTCAGGCCCTGAATCGTTTGAAAAATGGTCGAATAAAAGGGCGAAAAATTCCCGTGCGCTACGCCTGAGTGTTTTATTGTTAACAATCTGCGGTTAAAATGTCTTCGGAAACTGCGTATGGAAGCGTGGATGTTGCTTGCCGCTCCGGCAGTAAACCGGTAAATTGATCCGGATTTTCAATGAAATCACATCCATTAATACAGGTAGTTGTTCGTTATGAATGACCTGATGTCACAAGCTGCGGATCTGATGTTGGCCGGCATGGGTTTTGTGTTTGCGTTCTTGATCATCCTGGTGTTCGCAACCACGCTCATGTCCAAACTTCTGCTGCGGTTTCCGCCACCCGCGCCGGCCACCCCGGCCCGCACCCC
>JABXHG010000616.1 GCA_013393545.1 Alteromonadaceae bacterium
TGTCAATGGCCATTTATTTTGACCCACCTTTGGCCAATAAAATTGACCCACCTTTCATAGTCTAGTTCGTGGCTTTCTGCTTCAGTCGATAGCTTTCTCCTCCCAACATAAAGATGTGTGAATGGTGGATAACCCGGTCAATGATCGGCACCGCCACGTTGTCGTCGTGGAAGAACTCGCCCCAACTGGTGAAGTCCTTGTTGGTGGTCAGGATGATGGACCGGTATTCGTAAAGGCTGTTGATCAGCTGGAACAGGTTGTAGCGGGCCTGCCGGGTCATGGGCAGGTAGCCCAGCTCATCGATGATCAGCAGGTCGTACTTGGCCAACTGGCTGACCCGCTTTTTCAGCTCACCCTTCATTTCGGCCAGTTCCAGCTCTTCCACCAGATCCAAGGCGTTGCGGAACAACACCCGGTAACCGGCTTCCACTGCCTTGTGGCCGATCCCGATGGCCAGGTGGGTCTTGCCCACACCCGGCGGGCCGATAAACACCAGGTTGTTCCGTTCGTCGAGGAACTGGAAGTCCAGCAAGGCGTTTACCTGGCGTTTGGTAATGGTGGTCTGGTGCCGGTAGTCGAAGCCCTCCAGGCGCTTCTCGGCGGGGAACGCGGCCATCTTCCGGTTTCGGTGGATGCGCTTGTCCTGGCGCTGAGTCATCTCATGTTCGGCAAGCCGATCCGCGAAGCTCAGGTAGGACATCTCGTTGGCTTCTGCCTCGGCCAGCAGGTTGATTAGTTCGTCGGCGGCTGCGCTCAGGCGCAGGTTGCGGTATCGGGCCACGGTCTGTTCAAGCTGGCTCATGGGTCACCCCCTGGCCACTGGAGCGGCCAAGACGCTGGTAGGCACTCAGATCCAATGCCTGCTTGGGTTCCGGTAACGGTTCCGGCTGTCGCTCCCGCAGAACGGCCGCCTGGGCTGCTTCCAGGTAGTTTTGCAGTCGTGTGGCCGTCATGCCGGGGCGTTCTGCCAGCGCTGTGATCAACTCTGGATCCACCGGCGCATGGCGCTTGAGCAGGTCACGGGCAGCCACCAACTGATCCTTGTAGATCTTGGGCTCGGAACGCTTGAGCTGCTGGCACAACCGTTGCCCGATTTCACTACCGATCATCTCATTGATCTTGCTCTCAAGGGTGTTCACCCGTTGGGCATGATTGCGGTAGTGATGGGTGTTCTTGATCACCTTGCCCTTGTCGGAACACAGCGCATGGCTGGCGATGACGTCGCCTGTGTTCAGGTCGCTGATGTGGAGTTGGCCGCCGGACTCCAGAACGCCCACCCGGGCCTGTTGCCAGGCCATGGGCACAGAGTACTTGTTGGCCTTCCAGGCGATCAGGCCGGTCTTGTCGGCCCGACGTGTCTCCCGTGCCACAGACTGCACGCAAGCCGGTGACAGGTAGGCCGCCAGGTGTTCTCGTTCATCCTGCTCGAACCGCTCCCGGGGTGGTTCTCCGGTGGTGCCGTGGGTGCGGACATTGGCCACACTCTCAACCCAGTCCTGCACGTGCTGACGCACGTGTTCCTGGTCCCGGAAGACCTCGCCATAGAGGCAGTCCTGCTTGACGTATTTGACGCCCGCTTCCACCTTGCCCTTGCTCTCCGGGTCATAGCCTTCGCAGGCATGGATCCGGAACCCGGCCGTGGTGGCATACTCGTGGAACCGTTGGTTGAGGGTCAACTCCCGGTATTGCTCGTTGATCACCACCAGCTTGGTCTGATCGTAAACGCACTCCTCCGGCAGGCCACCAAAGTACCGCAGGGCTTCGTCGTGGAGCTGGATAAAGGTCTGGGTATCCAGTGGACGGAAGGCCAGGCCCACGTACATCAGCCGCGAATAGGACAGCACGAACACCACGAAGTGCAGCGTGCGCTCTTCACCACCAATCAGCACGCCGCGCAACTCACCGGGGTCCACCTGACACTGAACGCCGGGCATGTCGTCCAGGATGGGCTCGTAGTAGCGCATCTGGGCCGAGGCCACTTCCTCCTTGAGCGTTCGCACATAGCGGCGAATGGAGCGATCCGAAGCTGGCAACTCACCAACCTTCGCTTGCAGCTTGCGGGCAATCTTGACGGCGCTGAGCTTGGGAAACTTCTTGAGCAAATGCACCAGGTAATCCCGGTGATCATCGAGACGCTTGCTGCGTGAGGGATCTTCTATCTGTTCTGAAATCGCATTCTCATCCATCCGCAGATACTTGCGAACGGTATTGCGGGACAGCCCCAGTTCCTGACTGATGGCGCGGATCGACAACCCTTTGCCGTTATCGTGCAGTGCCTTGATCTTGTGTATCACAACCCACTCCTTCACTGACATGCCCCCGGCCATCGATAAAAGCGGGGGACAGTAGCTGGTTCTATGGCCTGACGGCCACTCGGAGGTGGGTCAAAATTAATGGCCAGTAGTGGGTCACTTTAATTGGCCACTAACA
>JABXHG010000617.1 GCA_013393545.1 Alteromonadaceae bacterium
CCTGTGAACTCGCTTTTAAAAGGAAAAAAGTTAAACAGCCATTATAGCTGTCGCGTGGTTTTGCTGCCACCAGTCGTTTAGATGGTGATCAGCAACCTTTGTTTCAAGTGTTGACGCCCGGGTTTCGGGTTTTACTACCCACCACTGAGCGTTCTGAGCTCTTCCCGTTCTTCCGGGCTGAGCGTGGCCAGGTTCCGGAGCAGGGTTGCCAGTCTTTGCTGGCGCGCGGCTTCTTCGTTCGGGGTTAGTAGCTCTCTGGCGGCTGCCAGTGTGCTTTCCCGGGCCGGTATGTGCTCCAGTCCGTCGAACAGGTTGTAGAACTGTTCGCGGGCCTGTTGATCCAGTGCCAGCCCCGCAATCAATGCCTTGCGGGTCTGCAGGTGGTTTTCAAGCAGCCAGCTGGCGAGCTGGCCGGCTTGCGGTAATTGTCGGTTGCTATCGGCCAGTGCGCGTATTTCTTCAGCCATTTCCGGCGCTTCCAGCAGCGCCAGGCACAAAGTGTTGTCCTTGCTGAGCTTTACATCAATACGCGCTTCCGCCGGCCGGCTGTTGCGCTCGCCCCGCCAACCGCGGTTGTTTTGTCCGGTTTTCCGGTTTGGCCACTGGTTGCCGCACAGCCGCTGCATTTCCTGCCACATGGCATTGCGCAGCGTGGTGCGCGGCATTTTATTCAGCAGCGGCTCGGCCCGGGCCTTCAGTTCGCTGCGGCCTTCGGGCAGCTGCAGGTCCAGCCCTTCGCTTTGCCGGTCAAACAGGTAGCGCGACAGGGGCGTGGCGCCGGCAATCCGCTTTTCGAACGCTTCGGCGCCTTCCTGGCGTACCAGTGTGTCCGGGTCTTCGCCGTCCGGTAGCATCAAAAACTGTAGATGCAGGCCGTCTTCCATCAGCTCCAGCGCGTTGTCCATGGCTTTGTCGGCGGCGCGGTACCCCGCCTGGTCGCCGTCAAAGCAGAACACGATGTGGCGCACATGTCGCAACAGCGCTTTCAGGCTGTCCTGGTTGGTGGCGGTGCCGAGTGTGGCGACCGCGTAGTGAATGCCGTGTTGTGCCAGGGCAATCACATCCATGTAGCCTTCCACCACCAACAACTTGTCCAGTTGGCGCATGGCCTGCCGGGCTTCGTGCAGGCCGTAGATTTCCCGGCTCTTGTGAAATACGTCAGACTCCGGAGAGTTGATGTACTTGGCCTTGTCGTCACCCAGTGTCCGGCCGCCGAATGCCACGGTTTTGCCCCGCGTATTGCGGATGGGGAACATCACGCGATTGCGAAACAGATCCCGGGGCCGTCCGTATTTGTCGGAGACGGTGCCGGTTTCAATCAGCGGCGTTTTCAGATCTTTGGGCGCTGCATCCATCAGGGCCGTGCCGGTACCGGGCGCAAAGCCCAGCTGATACTGCTGGATGATGGCGTCGTCCAGGCCGCGCTGCTTCAGGTAATCCCGGGCGTAGGCGCCTTGCTGGCTGGCCAGGGCTGAATGGTAAAAGCGGCTGGCGAAGTCCAGGGCGTCTGTCAGGGTTCGGGCCTGCTGCATTTCCTGCCGAGCGGCCTGGTCATAGGGCACTTCCAGGCCCGCGCGTTTGGCCAGTTCCTCCACTGCTTCAGTGAAGCCCAGGCCCTCGAACTCGCGGAGAAAACTGATGGCATCGCCGCTGGCACCGCAGCCAAAGCAGTGGTAAAACCCCTTGTCCGGGCGTACGTTAAACGAAGGTGTTTTTTCGTCGTGGAAGGGGCAGCAGGCCTTGTAGTTGGCACCGGCCTTTTTGAGGGTAACTCTTGATCCGATGAGTTCTGCCAGATCGGTGCGATCAAGCAGGTCTTCCACAAATCGTTGAGGGATCATCCCGCTCATGCTGGTTCCACTTCCCCGGGGAGTTCTGGATAACCGGCTTTCGCCATAGCCAAAAATGCCGCCGAAGCCAGGCCCCGCAGGCATTTTCAGTCTGCCGGAATGCGCGCGCGCTCACCGGCATTCCGTTACTGCGCGAAACGCTCTCCTGAACTCCGTACAGACGCTCGTATTTGCGCTGCTCCCCCTCACCCTTCTTGAGCTGACTCTTCACGTGAACGC
>JABXHG010000618.1 GCA_013393545.1 Alteromonadaceae bacterium
GGGGCTGATGAAAGTGGACGTACTGACCCTGGGCATGCTCACCGCCATCCGCAAGGCGCTGGCGCTGGTCAGTGACGAAAAAGGCGAGCCCTTCGGGATTCAGGACATCCCCCAGGAAGACCCGGCCACCTACGCCATGCTCCAGCAGGGCGACAGCATCGGCGTGTTCCAGGTGGAGTCCCGCGCCCAGATCAACATGCTGCCCCGGTTGAGGCCAGAGACGTATTACGACCTGGTGATTGAAGTGGCCATCGTACGCCCCGGCCCCATCCAGGGCGACATGGTGCACCCGTACCTGCGGCGCAAGCACGGCCTGGAGCCGGTGGACTACCCCAACGACGAAGTGCGGCAAGTGCTCGAGCGCACCCTGGGCGTGCCCATTTTCCAGGAACAGGTGATCAAACTGGCCATGGTGGCCGCCGGCTTTACCGCCGGGGAAGCCGACCAGCTGCGCCGTGCCATGGCCGCCTGGAAATCCCACGGCGACCTCACCCCCTTCCGCGACAAACTCATCAAGGGCATGCGCGAACGGGGCCACAGCGAAGACTTCGCCGAGCGCCTGTACAAACAGATCTGCGGGTTTGGGGGTTATGGTTTCCCGGAATCCCACGCCGCCAGCTTTGCCCTGCTGGTGTACATATCCGCCTGGCTAAAGCGCCACTATCCGGCGGCGTTTTACTGCGCCCTACTCAACAGCCAACCCATGGGGTTCTATTCACCCTCCCAGCTGGTGCAGGACGCCAAACGCCATCAAGTCACAGTGTTACCGCCGGATGTGAATTACAGCCACCATGACCACACCCTGGAAGGCCCGGAACGGCACCTTCGCCTGGGCCTGCGGCTGATTCAGGGCTTATCGGCTCAGGGCGCCGAACGCATCCACCAGAACCGCCCACCCCGGGGCTACCGATCGTCTTCAGAACTGCGCCAGCTCGCCAGCCTGGATCAACGCGACATGGAAAAACTGGCCGGCGCCAACGCCATGCCCGGCTTCACCCGCAACCGCCACCAGGCCTACTGGCAACTGCTGGAACACGAAGAGCCAGCGGAAATTTTCGCCGGTGAACAGAACTATGAGGAGGGCATTAAAGAAAGTGCTTACCTGCCCGAGCCCACCGAAGGCCAGAACATCCTGGCGGACTACAGCAGCCAGGGTCTCACCCTACAGCGCCACCCCCTGGCCCTGCTGCGCGAACAGGGCCATCTGAAACAGTGCACCAACGCCGAACAACTCAAAACCCTAAAACCCGGCCTGCCCGTACAAGTCGCCGGCCTCGTAACCGGCCGCCAACGCCCCGGCCCCGCCTCCGGCGTCACCTTCGTCACCCTCGAAGACGAAACCGGCAACGTGAACGTCGTCATCTGGCTCGAAACCGTCCGGCGCCAACGCAAACCACTGCTCACCGCCCGGCTAATGCACGTGAAAGGTGTTCTGGAAAGAGAGGGGGATATCGTTCATGTCATGGCGGGCAAACTCACCAACCTGAGCCACCTGATCAACTCGTTGCCGGTCAGTTCCAGAGACTTTCACTAGCCCAGCCCCCAAAGAATACCGGAAACCAACTCCGAAGCCTGAAGCACCGGAGCGGATTCCCTTTTCAGGAATTTCGAAGGCCAAGGATGGCCTGAGATAAGCGCACGACCGCCACGGACGGCGGAAGTGCAGATTTTGCAGGAGCAAAAATCTGCCAGGGAATGTGCTTGTAGCGGTTCCTGAAAAGGGAATCCGCTCCGGTGCCCGTACCCAAGCTCGTAGCGCTTTTTGGACAGCCTTACCGCATTGGCGCATCCCCCGATGTTTGCAGGCTACAAAGCAAGACTCGTAGCCAGAAACAAGAAAACCCCGCCGAAGCGGGGTTTTCTAAAACAGCGGTGAAGAACAATCAACCCAACAGCTTGATCATCACACTCGCTTTTGTCGACTCGCCCTGGCCGGACCAGTACTGGTCTTGCGGCCGGTCGCGCCACGCTGGGCGGTAGAAACCGCCGGAGCGCCGGGATCTGGACGGGTCGATTCATCCAATCCAGCTACCCGA
>JABXHG010000062.1 GCA_013393545.1 Alteromonadaceae bacterium
GGACGTGTACCGCTCCCCGCTGTTGCGCGTGGGCAGGGCGTCGGAGTGGCGCGCGTCTTTGCGCTTTGACCAGGCTTCGTTCCAGGCGCCTGCATCCACTGGGCCCGGGTCCGTGCGCTCAGCCGGGGCCGGCGCCGCCGTCAGCACCGGGGCTTCTGCCGCCGGATTGGGGGACTCACCCACCAGCGCATCCCAGGCTGAAGTATTCGTGGCCCCGGTTTTGTAGATCTTGTGCAGCGCCATGCCATGGGCATTGAAAAACTGCAGACTTTCCCGGGTGATCTTGCCGGTGTTCTCGGTAACCAGATATCCGTGTGCCCAACTGTTAAAGAATACCCGCACATCAATATCGCCTACGGCCAGCCCCATGGCGCCCTTGCCGGCAACGGTAAACTTGTTGAAGGTAGCGGTGATCTCGTGCACTACCTGATCGTTACGCGTGAGAATCATCACATCTCCCACCGTATCCATAGCCTTCATAAGTTCGCCGAACTCAGCTTTAAGAGGCTGAACTCCCTCGGTTCGACAAAGCAGAAGATCCAGCTCGCTTACGCCCAGCTCATTGGCGGCATTACGGATTCGTAGCTTGGGCTTCTTCGCCAGTAATGCTTGCCAGCGATGACTCAAGGATGTATCTGCCTGAGCCTCAGGAGCGTTCATTGTTGCAGTCATTTTAGTTGTCTCCTTCGGTCAGTGAGGCTTCGGTCCAGCGCACAATGGTCTGGCCGTATTCTTTGTCTTCGCCGTAGTAACCGGCTATCTGCACGGCGTAGACGGGTGCGGCGGGATCAGTGGCGTCTGTGTCTATGGCGTAAACGCGGAAGTTGGGGCGGAGCAGGTGGCCACCTGCCTGGTCATATACATACCAGCTGGACTGGCTGAAAATGCCGCCGGTGGTATCGGGTTCGTATCTGCCAGTTATGTCCTGCCCCAGAGGCTCTGTTGTAGCGCTGCTATAGTCTTTAAGGACATCCCATTTAAAAGGGCCAAAAACGCCGCCGTTGCCATCACCGGACGCACCACTGTTGCTTTTCAGGTAGGTATCCCGGCCACCAAACCCGAACTTTACATCCCAGGTAGCGCCAGTGCAGTCAGCTGGCGATCCGGCATCAAAGTCAAAGCACAACTCACCACCCTCAGCTCCTATAGATCCCGTAAAAGTGACGGGTGACGGGGCGAACTGGGATGTATCCGCAGCCTGGACATCCATTTCTATCGTGAAGCTTTTAACCCCTTTCCCTTCCCGGGTTGGGAAATCCAGTTGTGTTACCTGTAAACGGGCATAGCTGTCACCCTCGGCGGAACGCACGAGCCACCCGTTGTTCGGGTTGGCAGACATGACTCCGTTGTCGTGATTGTAATCTCGCCAGTCATCCCCAAAGCTGTTGCTGACCGAATCTTTCACCCAATCCCGGCGCCCGGGTGCCGGATAATTTTTCAGTAATGCGCCTTCTTCCAGTTCTGCAGACGCATTCACCAGCAGATTGAAATCCGGATCGCCGTTATCCTTGTAGTACTTGTCCTGCGGGTTCAGCAGAGCGCCTGCCACCTCACCTTCACCCGATGCACCGCCATTGAGCTGAACGCTGTCGCGTTTGAACGCCAGATGCCAGTTAGTAACCTGCCTGGCTTCTTCGTCAGACATATGAACCACAGATCCGGTTTCCAGATTCAGATAGGCAGCTTTCTCTTCTGACCTGGCATCAATAACCTTCCTGGAAAACTGATCGTTCTGATCATCGTCACTGGCCGACTCCAGAGTGTTATCACTGCCCCCGCAACCGGCGAGTAGCGCCGTTGATACGGCCATCCCCAGCAAAGCCCGAGTGTTGTTCATTGTTCATCTCCTTGTTGATTGACTGTTATCGTCCAAAGCCCAGGGTCGCGCCCAGGTACACAAAACGACCGGAAACGGGGCCAACGTCGTCACTGTTGTCGAAATTCCGCTGTTTGTTGGTGAGGTTGTCGATGCCGGCGAACACTCGCAGGTTGTCGCCGAACGTTTGATTGAGCTTGAGATCCAGGGTGGTGTAGCCAGGTGATTGCATGGCTTCGTCTGTGTCTATGTATTCCGAGCTTTGGTTGCGTACCCGCACCGACCAGCTAAGCCCGGGAATTCCCGCCAACCCATCCAGCCCGAGACGCGCCTGGTGCCGCGGGCGATTGGGTAGTGCCTTGCCGGTGGCCCTGTCTTCGGCATCGGTGTAGGTGTAGCCGGCGCTGAGTTCCCAGCCAGGGGCAAACTGCCAGCCCGCTGTGGTTTCCACCCCACGGGTGCGGGCCTTGTCCACATTGGCGTATCTGTGCACATCCACACCATCACCACGAATAGCAGTAGCTTGCGGATCAAACTGGGTTTGTATGAGGTCTTCAATGAGGTTCTGATAGGCATTGATTTCAAACCATCCGGCACTCAGATAGTTCACGCCCCAGCCCACCTGCAGATTCCGGGAAACTTCCGGCTCCAGATCCGGGTTGCCCTGCACCACATAACCAAGCTGGCTGTGATCAAAGCGAAAGTGACGCTCTTTGAGATTAGGCACCCGGTAACCGCCACTCCAGCTGGCACGCACAGTCTGTATAGTGAAGATTTTGCCACCTTTGGTGCGGACGAGGTCTATAATCAGGCACATGCCGAAG
>JABXHG010000619.1 GCA_013393545.1 Alteromonadaceae bacterium
ATATCTGCTTTGCTTTGGTAGCGTGACGAACACGGGCGTATTCACAAGCCGTGAACTATGTCTTCGCGCACCAATTAACCTTCAGGAGAATCTCATGCGCAAGAAGATTGCATCGATAGTTATTGCAAGTGCTGTTACCTGCGGCGTCGCCGCGCCGGCACCTGCGCTTGCCCAAGAAGCCGGCGACAACAACAATTTCATCGCCTCCGCGCAAAGCATCGGCCTTGGCGCCGCGAATGACCCGCTTGGGGTGCTGCTGGGCATCGTCGGAATGTCCGCCATCGCCCCGTTCATCCTGTCCTCCTGGGCCGGGTTCGACATTCTTCCGCAGTAGCGTCGGGCGGGGACTAGGAGAACATCATGCGTAATAAAGTCGCATCCATCGCTGTTGCCGACGCACCAGCTGTGGGCATCGCAGCACCCGCGCCGGCAATGGCCAACCCGGCCGTTGACTCATTCGTACAGTACACGCAGAACAGCTCCCAAGGATTTTTGGAAGACCCCGCAAGAGAAGCCCAGAACGGAGTTTTCCTGTCAGCGTTCTTCCCGTACCTGTTTTCCTCAATGGGCTCATCCTTGATTGGTATTGAGCAGTGCGGCCTGCATGACACCCGCGGCTGCGACGACATTTAAAAACCAAAGCCCAGCACCGCCTCTTCCATGAGAGGAAACGGTGATGGGCTTTTCTTGTGTCCGCAGCGAATATCGCGCAGCGTTTTATTCGTAAAGCGCCGGGGCGAAGGTGGAGTCCCACGCTTTGTAGAGTTGGCGTTCAAACAGGCTGTAGGTGTGTGCGCCGTAGAACTCGTGGTGGCGGTCTACTTCCACGCCGGCTTCCTCAGCCACACGGGTGAAGTAGTTGGAGGTGTATTGGGACACCACTTCAATGCCGACGAGTCCGCCCCAGTCGCCGAGGAGTTCGTTTGCGGAAGGAACGCCCAGAGAGGTGCCTACGAAGACTCGGGTGCTGCGCAGCTGAGACGGGTCATAGGAAGGGTCGTTGAGCTGCCACGCATCGGAGGAGGATAGGCCGTAGGCGTTGGTGGAAGAGCCTTCGCCGCCGGAGATGACGGAGTTGACCATGAAGCGCCCCAGCAGACCGGAGGACGCCGGGAAGCCAGAGAAGGAGCCGGCGGCCTGGAAGGTCGCAGGGTATTCGCCGGCGATATTCAATGAAGGCCCGCCGGACATAGACAGCCCCGCGATGGCTTTGCGGTCCGTGCTGTTGAACTCTGTGTCGAGGATTTGCGGGATTTCTTCGCCCAGATAGGTTTGCCATTGTTGGCGCCCGGCATAGGCGTCATCGTGCAGCCAGTTGGCGTACATGGATGCGCCGCCGCCCTTTGGCGTGATCACGTTGACGTGCTTGTCGGCAAAGAATTCTTCATAGTCAGTCTCACTCGCCCAGTTGGCGCCACCAGCACCGCCGTCAGCGCCGGACATCAGCACCAAAGATGGCGCCGGTGCGGGGTCTTCAGGCAGCAGCAAGAGGTTGGTCACAACCGTTTGGTTGGCGGGGGACCAGATATCGACTTCCCACAGGTTGCCTTCCACGTGGCGTTGGTCCATCAGCAATGGTTCAGGGCCGTGGTCGACGGATTCTTTCGCGCCGCGATCTTCGTCGGAGCTCATTTCTTTGGCGATGGAGTAGTTGCCTTCTTCCGCGACGGAGCTGCCCGCCAGGGAGCTTCCCAAGGCTGCGCTTCCCAGCAGCGCGCCTTCGTCTTGGAAGCTGCTCAGTCCGTTGCGCAGGGATTGGACATCGGTTACTGCGCTGCCTAGCCAGCCGGCGTTTGCGCTGCCATCGCCGGAGCCGACAGAGTCAGGCAGTTGGGCAGATCCGCGCGGGGCGAGCAGTGGGTCCAGGGCGCCAGAAGAGCCAAAAGAGCTTGTCGATGACATATCGCTGTTTTTCGCCGACAACTCATCCGCGTTATCAATCGCGTTCGAGGAAGTTTCTGAGTTTGAAGACTGCTCAGAAGAAAAAGCGCCGGGGCCAGTCCCGGACTGGGCGAAGGCAGAAGGAGCGGTACACGCTAAAGCCAGCGTCGCTACAGTCGTTGCCGTTGCCGTTGCCGCTGTCGCAGCCGTGATTGCCTTTGTGCCGAGTCGGCGGGAGGGAAGAATATTAATAGTCACTCCTGTAACTGTAGTATCAATGTGCGCCGAACCATAGTTTACTTTTC
>JABXHG010000620.1 GCA_013393545.1 Alteromonadaceae bacterium
GGACCCGACAGCTACTGAAGAGCAAGCCGAAATCGTCCGCCAAGTAGATCAACTCTTCGCCCACGCCGACCGCATCGAACAGCAGGTCAACAACGCCCTGGCCTGCATCAACAACCTTACCCAGTCGATCTTGGCCAAAGCCTTCCGGGGTGAACTCACCGCGCAATGGCGCCAGGACAACCCGGAGCTGATCAGCGGGGAGAACAGTACGGAGGCGCTGCTGGAGAGGATCAAGGCAGAGCGGGCGGCCATGAAGCCAGTGAAGAAAACCCGAAAAAAGCCAAGCAATAGATAGCGAGCCATGGCAGTGCCGATGGCGGCTGCCGTGCACGCGACTGTGCCAAATCTTGTGCCCCATCGCGGCCAAGGGTCTCCCGGCGTCGAATCAGAACGCAGGAAGCCCTGGTCACATGGGGCACAGAATGGGCACCGTTTGGGCACACGCATAAAAAAAGGCCCTACGCATTAACGTAAGGCCTTGATTTGATTGGTGCGCCCGGCGCGATTCGAACGCGCGACCCTCGGCTTCGGAGGCCGATACTCTATCCAGCTGAGCTACGGGCGCTTGATGGTTGCGTATCCTAACCGTACAGACGACGCGTGTCTAGCGGTGGTGGCGTTCGGCCCGGGCAGCGTGGAGCTTTTTGTAGCTGTCGATGAGCCGTTGGTGCTTTTCAAGCCCTTCAAGCGCCATGCTGGTGGGCTCAAGCCCGGGGAAGTTGGTCGTTCCCTGCACTGCCTCTACCACGGCGTTCATGGTGGCCTCGCCAAACATGCGCCGCAGGTTGTAGAGGAAGTCGTCAAGCGCAAGCTCGTCGTCAAGCGTGATTTCCAGCACCGCCTGTACCGCCTGGTAGAAAAGCTCGCGCTCGACGGTGTTGTCGTTGTACTGAAGGAACATCTCGACCCGTTCCAGCGCATCTTCGTGCTGACCCAGCGCCATATTGAGCATCAGCTTGAGGTCGAGCAGGGTGAGCTGGCCCCAGACGGTGTTGTCGTGCAACTCGATGCCGATGAGCGTGATGATATCCAGATGGTCATCGAGCTGGCTGTCTTCCAGGCGTTCGAGCAGGCCGGCCAGTGCGTTTTTATCCAGGCGGTGAAGATTGAGGATATCCTCGCGGTAGTCGAGCGCGACATTGGTATTGTCCCAGACCAGATCATCCACCTCATACACCTCGGAGAAACCCGGCACCAGAATACGGCACACCGGCGCGCCAAGCTCTTCGCGCACGGCAACGTAGGCTTCCAGCTCCAGCCCTTCAATCAGCCCGAACAGGGTCTCCACTTCCTCTTCAGTGGTGCCGGCGAAGTCCCACTCGACGAATTCCACGTCGGATTTGGCGCTGAAAAAGCGCCAGGACATCACCCCGGAGGAGTCAATAAAGTGTTCGACGTAGTTATTGGGCTCGGCCACGGTGTGGGAGTTGAAGGTAGGCGGCAGAAAGTCGTTGAAGCCTTCAAAACTACGGCCCTGCAAAAGCTCGGTGAAGGTGCGCTCAAGCGCTACCTCAAAGCTTGGGTGAGCGCCAAAGCAGGCGAATACGCCGCCGGTTTTGGGGTTCATCAGGGTGACGCACATTACCGGAAAGCGGCCGCCCAGCGAGGCATCCTTGACCAGCACGGGAAAGCCCTTGTCTTCCAGTGACTCAAGGCCTTCGACAATTGTCGGATATTTGGCCAGCACCTCTGCGGGCACGTCCGGCAGGGCCAACTCGTCTTCGATGATCTGTTTTTTCACCGCCCGCTCAAGAATCTCGGAGAGGCACTGCACCTCGGCCTCAGCCACGGTGTTGCCAGCGCTCATGCCATTGCTCAGGTAGAGATTCTCGATCAGATTGGAGGGAAAGTAGATCGTCTCGCCGTCGGAATGGCGGACAAAGGGCAGCGCGACAATGCCGCGATCGGCGCGCCCGGAGTTGGTGTCCACCAGGTGCGAACCGCGCAGCTCGCCTTCGGGATCGTAAACGGCCAGGCAATGCTCGTCCAGAAGCCCCGCCGGCACGGCATCGTCGTCTTCCAACGGGAACCAGCGCTCGTCGGGGTAGTGGACAAAATCGCTGGCCGCGATTTCTTCGCCGAAAAACTGGTCGTTGTAGAAGAAATTGAAGTTGGTCCGTTCGATAAACTCGCCAAGGGCGGAGCACAGCGCGCTTTCCTTGTTAGCACCCTTGCCGTTGGG
>JABXHG010000621.1 GCA_013393545.1 Alteromonadaceae bacterium
GAAGGGATAGGAGATAAGTGAGTGAAAGGAGATGAGAAGTGTGATCGTGCGATCTGTAAAGCGGAGGCATGAGGTCAATGAAGGCTTCTTTGGTACCTAGGTGATTGACGAACTGATTATGCCGGCAAGAATTCCGCGATGGAAGGTGGCACTGGGTATTACCTTTGGAGTGGTGAACGGAAAGGAAGTGTTTGGCGGTACCGGCAAGAACTTCCTCAACCCGGCGCTTACCGGGCGTGCCTTTCTATATTTTGCCTACCCCGCACAGATTTCCGGTGACTCCATCTGGGTGGCCGCTGACGGCTACACCGGTGCTACCGCGCTTTCCATGGCCTATCAAAGCGGTATGAACCAGCTGTCTTCCGCGTTTAGCTGGTGGGATGCATTCTGGGGCTTTATTCCCGGTTCGGTGGGTGAGGTTTCCACCTTTGCGATCCTGCTGGGTGCCATCGTCCTGCTATGGACGAAGATTGCCTCCTGGCGCATCATGCTGGGTGTGTGTCTGGGCATGATTGCAACGAGTACGCTGTTCAATCTGATTGGTTCCGATACCAACCCCATGTTTGCCATGCCCTGGTATTGGCACTTTGTTGTGGGCGGTTTTGCCTTTGGTATGGTGTTCATGGCGACCGACCCGGTGTCGGCTTCGATGACCAATCAGGGCCGCTGGATTTTCGGCGCGCTCATCGGCTTCATGACCGTGTTGATCCGCGTAGTCAACCCGGCGTTCCCCGAAGGCATCATGTTGGCGATTCTGTTTGCCAACCTCTTTGCGCCGCTGATTGACCATTTCTTTGTCCAGGCCAACATCAAACGTCGCGCCAAGCGCGTGGGCGTGCCGGCCGAGGAGACTGCCTGATGGGTAATAACTCGATCAAAAAGACGCTGATTGTGGCGTTTGCGCTATGCATTGTCTGCTCCGTGATTGTTTCCACGGCGGCAGTGGCGCTGCGCCCTCAGCAGCAGCTCAACCAGGAGCTGGACCGAAAGACCAATATCCTCAACGTGGCCAAACTCTACGAGCCGGGCATGGATGTGGAAAGCGTGTTCCGTGAAGAAATGAGCGCACGCGTGGTTGAGTTGGAAACCGGCGAGTACACTGACGAGTTCGATCCGGACACGTTCAACCACTTTGAGGCAGCGAGCGATCCGGCCACCGGGCGTACGCTTTCCGGTCCGGACGACATTGCCGGGCTCTCGCGGGTGGAAAACTATGCGACCGTCTATCTGGTAGGCGACCCCCAGGACCCCAGCCAGATCGTGCTGCCGATTCGTGGCCAGGGCCTGTGGGGGCTGATGCGCGGGTTTTTGTCGGTCAAGGGTGACGGTAATACCATCATCAGTATCACTTACTACGAGCTGAGCGAAACGCCGGGGCTGGGTGCTGAAGTCAACAACCCGCGCTGGCAGGCACTCTGGGAAGGCAAGAAAATCTATGATGACAAGGGCGACCTGTCACCGGAGATTCACCTGTCCAAAAGTGCCAGCGGCGAGAATGAAGTTGATGCGCTCTCAGGCGCTACGCTGACCAGTAACGGGGTGACCAACATGCTTCAGTTCTGGTTGAGCTCGGAAGGCTTCGGTGAGTACCTGGCCCGGTTCCGCAACGGCGCCGGCCAGGGTGGGGCTCAGGAAGCCGACGGCGCACTTGAATCCGAAGGAGCCTAATCATGGCAGATGTCACTCCCAAGAGCGTCCTGACGACGCCGATCTTTCAAAACAACCCCATTGCACTGCAAATTCTGGGGATCTGTTCTGCGCTGGCGGTAACCACCAGCCTTGGGGTATCGATGGTCATGGCTTTTGCCGTTATCTTCGTGACCTCGCTATCCAACTTCTTCGTATCGCTGATTCGTAACCACATTCCGTCGTCGATCCGGATCATCGTACAGATGACCATCATCGCGTCGCTGGTTATCGTGGTGGATCAGATTCTCAAGCCTTATGCCTACGCGATGTCCAAGCCGCGGTCGGTGGTTGTCGG
>JABXHG010000622.1 GCA_013393545.1 Alteromonadaceae bacterium
GGGAGGGCGGGGATAAGGGCGCCCAGGGTAAGGAGGTGGGGGGCGAGGGGGCGGAAGCGGGGGGGGAAGGGGTAGAGGAGCAGGATCATCAGCGCGCCCCAGAGGCCAGAATGGATCGGCCCGGAGACCCCGTAGGTGTACCCGGAGGTGGCTGCCGCGGAGAAAGACGCAGCCCAGATCCAGGTGGCGGTCATACTGGCCGCGCCCATACCGAAACCGACATGGTGACCGGCTACCATAAAGCCGGAGGTATCTTCTTTTTCCTTGCGAATCAGCAAGGTCAGTAGGTAGGTACCGCCGTAGAAGGCGGCAAGCAGTAACAATACGGTGATTGTCGAAAATTGGGTAAATCCGTTCTCGTTCAAATCTCAACCTCTGTTCGAAACGACAGAAACCCACCGGCAGTCTGCAACGCACAGGTTGCTCGCCAGGGTGGAGCCATTCGTCTGGAAAGTCCGCACACGCGGAGGTGTTGCAGCGGGGCAACGGGGTAACGAAAGGTGGGCAGGGGCGCCCGGAGGTCAGACTTGCTAAGGGAAGCTCAGATGGGCCAGCAGGCCACGAAAGTCTTTAGATGTCATGGTATTTTCTGTCCTCTTCACCACAAATAGAAACAGCCCGGAGGAGGGAGCGCCAAACCATACGCATTTGGCACCCCCTAGTCCAGTCTTTAGAGGACAGAATATTAGTGTACGATCAGATAATCCGTGAGAACCGCTGGCTGGCGCCCTCTTTACGGTACAGATCGAAAATCTGGCAAATGGCCCGGATCAGCAGCCGCCCGGCCGGCTGAACCTGCAGCACGGAACCGGAATCCGCAATCAGCTCGTCCTGGATCATCGGCTTCAGGCGGCTCATTTCATCCGCGAAGTAGCGATCGAAATCTTCGTTCCATTTATCGGCAAACTGCTTGCGATCGAGCCGGAACTGGCAGATCAGCTGGCCGATCACCCAGCGGCGAATACGGTCGTCGCGGGTCAGGCCTACGCCACGGATGATGGCCAACTGGCCGGCATCGATGGACGCTTCCCACGACGGCAGGTCGTGGTTGTTCTGGAAGTAGGCATCGTCGGTCTGGCCGATAGCGGACACACCCAGAGACACCAGGTCGCAATCGGAGTGGGTGGTGTAACCCTGGAAGTTCCGGTGCAGGCGGCCTTCGCGCTGGGCCACCGCCAGGCTGTCGTCCGGCTTGGCGAAGTGGTCCATACCGATGTATTCGTAGCCGGCTTCCAGTAAACGGTTGATGGTGTTGTGCAGAATGGTCAGCTTCTGCTGTGGGCTCGGCAGGGTATCCGCCTGGATCCGGGTTTGCGGGTAGAAGCGATCCGGCAGGTGCGCGTAGCTGAACACCGAGAGGCGGTCCGGAGACATCTCGATCACCGACTCCAGGGTTTCGGCAAAGCTTTCCGGAGTCTGATGCGGCAGGCCGTAGATCAGGTCCAGGTTGATGGAGCGGAAGCCGATACGGCGGGCTTCGTTCAGCACTGCTTCGGTCATCTCCCGGGGCTGGATGCGGTTCACCGCTTTCTGCACTTCCGGGTTCACATCCTGCACGCCCAGGCTGATGCGGTTGAAGCCCAGCTCCCACAGGGTCGACAGGGTATCTTCGTCCACTTCACGGGGGTCGATTTCCACGCTGTAGTCCCGCTCATCGCCAGACTGCAGGTTAAACAACTCACCGTAACCAGCCATCAGGTGCTGCATCACATCCCGGGGCAGGAAGGTGGGTGTACCACCGCCCCAGTGCAGCTGCTGGACGGGCCGGTCGGCACCGAACAGTTTTGACTGGATGGCTGCCTCTTTCAGTAC
>JABXHG010000623.1 GCA_013393545.1 Alteromonadaceae bacterium
CCAAGCCGGGCCGGGCCCGGACCGGTACGCTTGGGGCCCAACAGGAAGGGAGGGTGGAAAACGAACGCGCCCGCAAGGGAGTAGGGGCGGTAAGGTTCGGTTTCAGAACGGAACGGACGGATCTGCTGCGTGTGGCACACGTGACAGCCTTCACGGATATAGATATCCCGGCCTTCCAGTTCCAGAGCTGACAGCGGTTCAAGGCCTTCCACCGGCTCGTTGACGTCTTTCTGGAAGAAAAGCGGTACCACTTCTGCCAGGAAGCCACCGGAGATGGTCAGGATGATCAAAACGATCATCAGACCAAGGTTCTTTTCAACAATTTCGTGTTTCATCTGGTCAGTCTCCCCTTACGCTGCCTGAACAGCTGCGTTGTTTTCTGCAGCGGCTTCTTTCTGGCGTACGGTCATGTACACGTTGTAAGCCATCAGCAGCATGCCGGTCAGGAAGATCGCACCGCCAATGAAGCGTACGAAGTAGCCCGGGTAAGAAGCTTCCAGAGACTCCACGAAGCTGTAGGTCAGGGTGCCGTCATCATTCACTGCGCGCCACATCAGGCCCTGCATGATGCCGTTCACCCACATGGCGGCGATGTACAGTACAGTACCGACAGTAGCCAGCCAGAAATGAACGTTGATCAGGGAGGTGCTGTACATTTCCTTTAGGCCCCACAGCTTCGGAACCAGGTGATAGATGGCGCCGATACTGATCATGGCAACCCAGCCGAGGGCACCGGCATGCACGTGGCCGATGGTCCAGTCAGTGTTGTGAGACAGTGCGTTGACGGTCTTGATGGACATCATCTGACCTTCCAAGATGCACATGCCATAGAAGGACAGAGAAACCACCAAGAAGCGCAGGATCGGGTCGGTGCGCAGTTTGTGCCAGGCACCGGACAGGGTCATCATGACGTTGATCATACCGCCCCAGGACGGAGCCAGCAGAATCAGGGACATTACCATACCGGCAGTCTGTGCCCAGTCGGGCAGGGCAGAGTAGTGCAGGTGGTGGCCGCCGGCCCATACGTAGGTGGCGATCAGTGCCCAAAAGTGCACGATAGACAGACGGTAGGAGTAAACCGGGCGGTTGGCCTGCTTGGGTACGAAGTAGTACATCATACCCAGGAAGCCTGCGGTCAGGAAGAAGCCTACAGCGTTGTGGCCGTACCACCATTGAATCATGGCGTCGGTGACACCGGCATAAGCCGAGTACGATTTGAACGCAGTAGCTGGCAATGCGAGGTTGTTACCGATATGCAGTACAGCAACGGTAATAATGAAAGCACCGTAGAACCAGTTTGCTACGTATATGTGCGGTGTGCTTCGCTTGGTAATGGTACCGAAGAAAACCAGAGCGTAGGTAACCCACACAATAGCAATGGCGATGTCGATCGGCCATTCCAGTTCGGCGTATTCTTTGGTTGAGGTCAGGCCCATCGGCAGGGTAATGGCGGCGGCCACAATGATGGCTTGCCAGCCCCAGAACGTGAATGCTGCCAGACCATCGGAGAACAGACGGGCCTGACAGGTCCGCTGGACTACGTAGTATGCGGTAGCAAACAGGGCGCTACCACCAAAGCCGAAAATAACGGCGTTGGTATGCAACGGCCGCAAACGGCCGAAATGGGTAAAGGGAAGGTCGAGGTTGAGGGATGGCAAAACTAGCCGCGCCGCCATCAGCACACCCAGAGCCATGCCGACAATACCCCATACCACTGACCTGATGGCGAACTGCCGCACCCCCTTGTAGTCGTATGTCAGGTTTGCACTCACTGTGCTCATAGCACTACCATTGGGTTCAGGTCGGGGGAGTATACGGGATGAAGCATGGAGCAAGCATTAGGTGTTTGCAATGATTCAACCCGACCCCC
>JABXHG010000624.1 GCA_013393545.1 Alteromonadaceae bacterium
GAAAAAGGAGACAGGAGACACGTGCCATAAGGAACACGTGGATTCGAGATTACGATAAACCTGGACGAGATCGAAGACGTCGATATGGTCAACGACTTACACATAGTAACCCTTAAAGACGATACCACAGTCCATGCAATTACGCACTTCCTGCACGTCGTCCTTGAAACGGCGCAGGGATTCCAGCTCGCCTTCAAAGATAACGACGTTATCGCGCAGTACGCGAATCGGCTTGTTACGGTACACGTTGCCCTCGGTCACCATGCAGCCGGCTACCTGGCCGAACTTCGGTGAACGGAACACATCGCGAACATCGGCAACGCCGAGGATATCTTCACGGAATTCCGGTGCCAGCATGCCAGTCAGCGCAAACTTAACATCATCGATCAGGTTATAGATGATGCTGTAATAGCGCAGATCCAGGTTTTCCTGTTCAACCAGCTTCTTGGCGGCGTTATCGGCACGCACGTTGAAGCCGAAGATTACCGCGTTGGTAGCCATCGCCAGGCTGACGTCGGTTTCGGCAATACCGCCGACACCGGAGTAGACGATTTTCACCTGCACTTCGTCGTTACCCAGGTCTTGCAGGGATTTGACAATCGCTTCCAGGGAACCGCGCACGTCGGTCTTGAGCACGACGTTGAGGGTTTTCACCTCGTCTTTACCCATGTTCTCGAACATGTTTTCAAGCTTGGCCGCCTGCTGACGCTGCAAACGCTGTTCACGCTCGCGGGTCTGACGGAATTCGGCCAGTTCCTTGGCTTTCTTCTCGTCGGCCACCACGAAGAACTCGTCGCCCGCATCCGGAGTACCGTTCAGGCCCAGGATCTCGACCGGAATGGACGGGCCGGCTTCTTTGACTTGCTTACCGGCTTCGTCGGTCATCGCACGGATCTTGCCGTAGAAGGCACCGGCCACCAGCGTGTCGCCCTGGCGCAAGGTACCGTTCTGTACCAGCACGGTGGCGACGGAACCACGACCACGCTCCAGGCTGGATTCCACGACCACGCCCTTGGCGTTGGCATCCGGAGACGCTTCCAGCTCCAGGATTTCGGCCTGCAGCAACAGCGCTTCGAGCAGGTCGTCGATGCCTTCACCGCTCTTGGCGGATACCGGCACGAACTGGACATCACCGCCCCAGTCTTCCGGAATGACTTCCATACCGGCCAGTTCGGTCTTGATGCGATCCGGGTCGGCTTCTTCCTTATCCATCTTGTTGATGGCAACGACGATCGGCACGCCAGCGGAGCGGGCGTGATCGACCGCTTCCTTGGTTTGTGGCATAACGCCGTCGTCTGCGGCGACTACCAGAACAACCACGTCAGTGCACTGAGCACCACGGGCACGCATGGCGGTAAACGCAGCGTGGCCCGGGGTATCCAGGAAGGACACCATGCCGTGGCCGGTTTCCACGTGATAAGCACCAATGTGCTGGGTAATCCCACCGGATTCGCCAGAGGCCACCTTGGTGCGGCGAATGTGGTCCAGCAGCGAAGTTTTACCATGGTCGACGTGACCCATCACGCTGACTACCGGCGCACGCTTGACCTTTACTTTGCCTTCGGCCTGTTCGGTCAATTCGCTCAGCACTTCTTCTTCGAAGGCGTCTTCGCTGGTGGCTTTCGGTTTATGGCCCAGCTCTTCGGTTACCAGAATCGCGGTTTCCTGGTCCAGCGCCTGGTTGATGGTGGCCATAACGCCCATTCCCATCAGGGTCTTGATCACATCGGCAGATTTTACTGCCATGCGCTGTGCCAGATCACCGAC
>JABXHG010000625.1 GCA_013393545.1 Alteromonadaceae bacterium
AAGAGCGGGTGGGTGTGGTAACCGTAAGCGGGCGAATCGGGGAAACATGGGCGGGGGATTCGGTGAATAAGACAACAACAGGGTCGACGGCCAGGTCGGTGAAAGGAACATCATCGGCTTTTAACGCCTTGAAGCGCTGCTTCTGGTCTACTGTGGCAGCGAAGTATTTGCGCTGGTAATGGGGCGCACCGTGCTGTTCGGTGAGTGTCTGGTAATACTCGCTGGGCAGCTTGCCGGTTTTGGCGGTAATTTCTGCCGCCAGCAGGCACAGGATAATACCGTCTTTGTCGGTACTCCAGGGCTTGCCGGCAAAGGTCAGAAAACTGGCGCCGGCGCTTTCTTCGCCACCAAAGGCTAGCCGGCCCTGGTGCAGGCCTTCTACAAACCATTTAAAACCCACCGGCACTTCGTAGAGTTCGCGCTGATTAGCGGCCACCACCCGGTCAATCATGGAGGAGGACACCAGGGTTTTGCCAATGGCCAGGCGTTCCGGCCAGTGTTCACGGTGTTTGAGCAGGTAGTCCACGCACACGGCCAGGTAGTGGTTCGGGTTCATCAGCCCGGCGGCGTCAACAATGCCGTGGCGGTCGGCATCCGGGTCGTTGGCGAAGGCAAGATCGAACCGGTCTTTGATGTTCAGCAAATTGGCCATGGCTGCGGGGCTGGAGCAATCCATGCGTATTTTGCCGTCGTGGTCTGGCGGCATGAAGGCGAAGGCCGGGTCCAGGGTGCGGTTTACCAGCTCCAGCTGCAGGCCGTACTGCTCGGCCACCGCTTCCCATACGGCCAGTGCGCTGCCGCCCATGGGGTCGACGCCGAGTTTCAGGCCGCTTTTGGCGATGGCGGGCATGTCGACTACTTCACTCAAGGCTTTTACATACTCGCCCACATAGTCGAAGCGGCCCGCTTCCACTGCGGCAATTCGCCGGGGCGAAGTGCGCACGCCAGCAAGGCCCGCAGCCAGCAATTCGTTCGCCCGGTTTTCAATCCAGCCGGTAGCCTCCGTGCCCGCCGGGCCACCATCCGGGCCATTGTATTTTATGCCACCGTCTTCCGGTGGGTTATGGGACGGGGTAATAATCAGGCCGTCTGCCTGTTCTCCACCGCCAGCGTTGTGGCGCATAATGGCGTGGGACACCAACGGTGTGGGTGTATAGCCGCCGGCTGAATCCACTCGCATGGGCACATCGTTGCCCGACAGTACTTCCAGCACGGAGTCCATCGCCGGGCCGGAGAGCGCGTGGGTGTCTTTGCCCACGTACAGGGGCCCGCCAATGCCCTGCTCCCGGCGCCAGTCCACCACGGCCTGGGTAATGGCCAGGATGTGGTAGCGGTTGAAGCTACCGTTTAAGGAGCTGCCCCGGTGTCCGGAGGTGCCAAACGCGACCTTTTCCGAAGGCTCGTCCGGGTTTGGGGTGCGATCAGTGTAGGCGGCGAGGATTTTGTTGATTTTGGACATGGTATGCCTCAATCACTCCCGAACAAGTCGCGCGTATAGACTTTCTCTTCCACATCCGCCAAATGGGCGCTGCGGCGGTTGGCGATGATGACATCCGCTTCCCGCTTGAAGGCACCCAGGTCGCGAATGACGCGGGAGTTGAAGAAATCGTCTTCGTTCAGTTCGTGCTCGTATACGATGACTTCGATGCCCTTGTCCTTTATGCGTTTCATGATGCCCTGAATCGCGCTGGCTCTGAATTTGTCTGCACCGGATTTCAACACCATCCTGTTTCCGCCCACTACTTCCCGTTTTCGCTCCAC
>JABXHG010000626.1 GCA_013393545.1 Alteromonadaceae bacterium
ACCAGCCGGCAGGCCATGGTCATGATTTCCTGCATCACGGTTCTCAGGCGGCGACGTTTGGCCGGATGGCGAACCGGCGCATCCGGGCCAGTCAGTCGCAGGCCCATCCAGCGCAACACGTTGTAACCCATCGTTGCGAAGGCCATGACCAGGTTGTTGGTGTCGAATTTACCGGACGGTAGCCGCTCCAGATCCAGGTCGGTTTTGAACTCACTGTGGAACTGCTCACTGGTGGCGTGATCGCTGTACAGCGCCATGATGTGTTGCTCGTCGGCTACTTCGGCCGGCAACGAGGTCACCCAGCCTTCGAGGCTGACTTCCGGTTCGAGATACAGCTGGCCCTCGGCATCGCTGGTACGAACGGTGACCTTCACGATGCGGCGCAGACCGGGCTCGTCCGGAATCGTTTCTGACAGAACCGCTTCCATCTTGCCATCGCGCTCCAGTGACCAGGCTTTTTGGGCCTGGGCCTTGTCCGCCCAGACGAGCGGATCCTCTTTACGAGGGTTCCACTTGATCAGGAAGTCGACCTGGTCCTGCTCGCGCAGGAAGTCGCGATTGGCACGGGCATCGTGTGCGCTGTCCAGGCGCAACAAAATGGGCTTATCCGTCAGTGATCGAGCCCGGGGTAACACCCGTTTGAGGGTGTCGAGAAATCCCTTGTTGGCGTGCTGGCTGCCAGGGCGCAGCTCGCAACCCAGGCACCAGCCTTCCTGCCCCAGGTAGGCGGCCATCGGCGCATAGCCGTCATAACCCTTGTAGGTGTAGCTGACACCCTCTTTGCGGGTCTGGCTGTTGTCCATGGGAAAGACATCCATATCCAGCGCAACGTGGCCCATCGCCAGAGAGGACACCGGGGCGTCGACGGACTGAAGAAACTCGACGCTGGCATCGTCCAACACGGGCGTCAGGCCCTGGGCATCTTCATCAAATCGCTGGCGCAACCGGGCTGAGGATGGCGACTGTTTGATGCCCAGGGCGGATTTAAAGAACGGGTCCGTTCGCACCGGCTCGGCCGCCTCGAAGTCACTCTTGCCCAGCGTGATCAGGCCAAGATAGGTCCGGATCAGTTCAATGTTCGGAATGCCGTGCCGCTTGGCGACGGTGCGGGCGGTTTTGGTAAGCGATGTATGCCGGTTCAGGCAATGACCGACCAGGGCCAGCCCGCCATTGGGTGTATAGACTTCGGTTCGGGATTGCTGGAGAGTGAAGGTACGCATGAGCCGAAAGCACTAACTGGGTGAATGGGTGTCAGATGCTATTATATCGCTCTAAGGAAGGTCTGAATAACCCTCGATTTTCACCAGCATCCGTTTGAGCCAGAAGAAAACGAAAAATTCAGACGCAACTCGCCATTTATTTGCATATTTTCTGCCCGTTTCCCGCCATTTTGGCGGAACACATTCCCCCTTTCCCTCCCCCTTCTGTTTTTTTTCCCCCTTCCTTCCTTTCCTTTTCTCCTCCACCTCTTGCCTCCCTTTGCTTTTTTTCGCCATCCCCCCCTTCCCTCCCTTTTTTTTTCCCTCCC
>JABXHG010000627.1 GCA_013393545.1 Alteromonadaceae bacterium
TTAATATTTGATCAGTGACGGTCCTCCGGACATACTACCCCCTTACCCCCATTGCGTCGGGCCGGGGGAGCCCAGGGTTCTATCCCGGAACCAGTCGGCGCACCAGATCTGAGAGTTCATCTTTGTACGGGTAGGCATCACTCATCAGCACCCGAACTCGACGGGTATTGCGGATGATCACCGCACCCACCTTGATCAGCTTGAGTCTCAGTGTGCTGGCGCTCATGCGCTCGAAGGGTGTCTTCCTCAGGTGGCTCCGCAGCCGTTCGAACAAGGTGTAAGCAAAGCCCGACAGGATCAATCGCCACTGGTTGGTCCACCAGTGGGTGCTGGAGGTG
Source organism: Alteromonadaceae bacterium (assembly GCA_013393545.1). The sequence goes on from JABXHG010000627.1 coordinate 339, forward strand.
CGATCAGCAAACAGGCTCAGTTGCTGGTCCTTGATCCGGTTTTCCATGTCACCCCGGGCACAGTACTGCTCGTAGTAGAGCTTGAAGCCGTCATCGTAACGGGAGCTGATGATGAACCGGGGATTGGAGCCCAGCTCGCCTTCTTCCAGACGCGCCACCACCCAGCGAGGGTATTTCCAGGACTTGGCCTGGTACTGGAAGCGGAAGGTCTGTGCCACCTTTTCATCCAGCTGCCGGTGCGCTTTGCGCACCAGCATCATGGGCACGTCCACTTCCTTGAGCAGGCGGCTGTTCTTGCTGATGCCCACGATGTAATCGACGTTGTTCCGGTCACACCAACTCAGGATCCGGGGGCGATAAAAACCACTGTCACCACGGAACACGATGCGGGTATCTGGCCAGTACTGCCGGATAAACCGCACCAGTAGTGCCAGGATCGCCCAGCTGTGCCGGCTGTCGCTGCGGTTGCTGGTGCGCAGGTAACTGACCAGCAGGTGGCGACCACAGAACACGTACAGCGGAAAGTAGCAATGGTGATCGTAGTAACCGTTGAAGAACTTGCCCGGCTGATCCCCGTGGACCGGAATATCGGTGCCATCAAAGTCCAACACAATTTCCTTCGGCGGCTCGTCATGCTGCTCAATGAAGTGGTGCCAGAGCACCTCGTGGGCCTTCACCACAGCCTGCCGGTCGGCCCGCTGCTCCATCCGACATAGCGTGGATTTGCCGGCCAGATCATTGTCCTGGCCAACCGCTGTTTGAAGTGCCTGATCAAAGCGCAGGGCTTCGTGGTCATTGAGGTCTTCATAACCGGCCGCCACACCGAAGACCCGCTGGCGAACCATGGTGTCCAGCTTGTGGCGGACCATTTCCGGTGTTCTTGGGTCTTGCAGTACTGAGGCCAGGCGACGAGTCAGTCGATGCTGCTTGTCGACTTCACGGAGCAGCAGTAATCCGGCATCGGAGGTGATGTGGCCACCGGAGAAATCGGCTTCAATCTGGCGGCGTACGAGTGGCGAGAAGGTCAGTTTTTCAGGTACCATTTTGGAAGCGGCTGTTGGTGCTTGGTGGATTGGTTAGGCTCTTGAAACCATAGCACTTTCAGCCGCTTTCTTTTATCCCCTGTGAGAAATTCGGGCTA
>JABXHG010000628.1 GCA_013393545.1 Alteromonadaceae bacterium
TAATCTCAGCGCGCTCGGGTTTTCTCAGTCCCGGCCGTTCGGAACGCAACCCGAAATCAATGTTGCCGCGCGCGGTCATCCACGGCAAAAGCGCGGGGGCTTTGAAGACCCTGCCGCGGTCAGGCCCTGGCCCCTGAACCTTCTTGTGACCAGTGCTTACCGTGCCGGTGGAAGGCTCAGCGAGGCCGGCAATCATCTTCAAAATGGTGGACTTACCGCAACCGGAAGGACCCAGCAGCGCGACGAACTCGCCATCATTGATGGTGATGCTGGTATCACCAATAATCGTGGTCGGGCCATAGGACTTGGTGATGGAACCCAGCTCCACCGAGGCATCCGTGGTGGTGGTTTTCAAAGAGTTAGTCATAGCGAACTACTTTCTGCAATGCGCCGACGAGGTGGTCAAGAATCAGGCCCGCGATACCGATGATGAAAATCGCGACAACAATGGCGTCAATGTCCAGGCGGTTCCAGGCGTTCCACACGAAAAAGCCCACGCCACGGCCGCCGATGAGCATCTCCGCCGCGACAATAACCAGCCACGCGGTGGACAATGACAGGCGCAGACCGGTGATAATGCCCGGCAAGGAAGCCGGCAGCCAGATATAAACAATGCGCGACCACCAGTTGGTGCCGATTGTATCCGCGAGGTTGATATACGTCGGATTAACGCTGCGCACGGCATCAATGGTGTTGATCAGAATCGGCCACAGTGCCGAGAGCAAGATGACAAACACCGCGGTGTTTTCCGCATCTTTCAACAGCGCCAAGCCCAAAGGCAGCCAAGCCAGCGGGGATACCGGGCGCAGGATCTGCACCACCGGATCCACTGCCCAGCGCAGCGTGGTGCTGCGCCCCAGGATGAAACCAACCGGCAGCGCGATGAGCGCTGCCAGCAGGAAGCCCAAAAGCACGCGCTTAAGACTTGCCACCAGGTGCCAGAAAATACCAACACTGGCGGGACCGTCATGGTAGAACGGGTCGGAGAGAAGGTCCACCGCGCGCTTAAAGGTATTCGCCGGTGTTGGCGCGATGTCACTAATCCACCCGGCATTGGCGGCATATTGCCACGCGCCGATGGTGAGGAAGAACATCACTACGCCGATAAGGACGGCGTGTAGTGGTTTTGGTTTAGTATTCACCGAAAGATCACCGAGTCCGTGTGGTCATAGCCACGGGTAGGGGTAAGTGGATCAAAGTCCACGCCGTTGATGCTCAAACGCTCGCTGGAAACTGAAAGACCAGGCGCCAAAACACTCTGTGCAGCCTTAATAATGGTGGCATCATCCATGGTCAGGGTGTCGCCTCCCAAGCCCCAGCGCGCAATCTGGGTGGCCATCCACACGATTTCCGCCGGGTCCGGTGGGTCGCCACAGGACATGCGTTCTAAGTCAGTATGCGTGTTGCCGTGCCAGTCGTGGTAGACGCCGGAAAATGGTCCATCGAGAAGCTCTGCGGGCC
>JABXHG010000063.1 GCA_013393545.1 Alteromonadaceae bacterium
GATTTGGGAGTAAGGCCTTGCCGTATTCGGGCTGCACTTGATCGGCGCGGGCAGTGCCATGTGCCGCTCCCCTGAACTACCCACCATCATTGGCGTGCTACTACTCATCGCGGGATCGGGCTATCTCTTCGATTCAGCGACCACGATTTTCACGGTTGAGGCCGTGAGCTTGTCCGAATTCACCTTCATCGGCGAAGTCGCCTTGTTGCTATGGCTGATGTGGTCCGGATTCCGACTTCGAAGAACAACCACCCGACAAATCCCCAAAAACCTAATTCAGGAACGACTGACTGCCGATTTATCGGCCTTGCCTCCAATATCGGCTGCCATCTCATACGCGGGAGTTCCGCCGTGTCTCTTAGGGCGCTTACATCCTTCGTGGCTTGGACCGTGATGTTTTGTCATTTTTCACAACTTCGACGCCAAACCGAATGCGCACCTCTGCACCAGAGCAACGCTCACAATCTGTAGAGAATCACTTCGACACGTCACGCAATAGGCAGAGTTATCCACAGGCACTACCATTTAGTAACCTTTTACTGACCGCCACCATAGGTTTTGCCGGCGTGGTGTTGTTGCGCGAGCCAAATGAGGGCATTGGTAAGCGGACCCCGCAACGTCGTGCCCATGGCCATGCGTCGAACCATATCGGGCGCGGAGCTGGCATCGGCAAGTGTGGAAATATCCGCCTCGCCCACCTTGTCGGCTGCGGCAACATAGTCCGCCAGGTGTTTTACTGGTGGGCTCAGGTTCTCCACGTACAGTTCCTGCAGCGCACGCAATGCCATGCTGTAGGCGCGGGAATCCCGGCGAACATGCCACCCCATCTTGGAGATCTCCGAATCCAGAAGTTCTTTGACCTCTTCGAATTCTTCATCGTCAGTGCTTCCTTCAGGGATTTCTCCTACCAATGCATTCTGGGTGCGGCCCATGGCTTCCATGACATTGCCACCGCCATCAACAATCCGGAGAACCGCAGCGATTGTTGCCAGCGGCAGCTTGGCCACCTTGGACAAACTGCGCACCAAACGAATGCGCTCAACATGCTCATGACTGTAAAGGGCCTGGTTAGCACTGGTCGCCTCACCCGGCGCTAATAGCCCTTCGCGCAGGTAGTACTTGATGGTCGGAACGCTGACCCCTGTCTGCCGAGACAGCTCGGCCATGCGGAATCCCCCGTTATCTTGTGCCATATGAAATGCACTCCCTGCGCTCTTTGATTAGTTCACAATCCTTCTTGGTATGGACTACTGTAGTACACGAAATAGTATGGATAGCCACACTATCCATAAGTAAAGTGTGTAGAAAGTGGGCACCATGAGCTGGATTGCTGTTCTAACCATCCTGGTCACCGGGTTTTTCGGACCTGCAGAATTTGCATCGTTTGCCTTTGTCCACCCAGTGATCCGCAAGCTCGACCCCGATAACCAGCTGCTGTTTGAAAAAGGACTTCTCAAAACTTTTGGCCGCGTCATGCCCATCGGCATGACCTTAGGTGTCATCCTTGGTATTGCTTTGGCGATTGACCACACCAACTACTTCACAATCTCCGCCGCTATCACTTTGGTGGTCGCATTGATTGTCACCATCTTCGGCAACGTTCCCATTAATGCGCAGACGGGACGTATTACGGAAACCACCGCAACTAAAGAGTTCATCACTATGCGCCGGCGGTGGGACAAATACCAACTTGTCCGCGGAAGTCTGCAGGTCATTGGCTTTGTTCTGGTAGTCCTCGGCGTAGCAATTAGCTAAGTATCTTTACTAGTCAGCACGGTTCGCCTTCATCGTAGCGCTGCATTAGAGTAAGTCACCGTCACTGCAGCAAAGATTGCAGCTTAAGATGGCAAAATCTCATTGACTTTATTGCCGCAACTTAATCCCACATCCCTTGGGGTCTGAACACTCGCAGGCCGTGTGTTTGTGTACATTCCTGCAGCAACATGCCTGCCCTACCTTGGAGCTTTGCTTGACCACGAAAGTTACTTCCCCCACCTCCGATACGAACCGCTACCGGCCAGAACCATCGGTGCTAACCGCACTGAAGACGCCACGGATTCTTCTCAAAGAAGCGCTCGCTGGTTTGGTGGTTGCCCTTGCGCTTATTCCAGAGGCAATTTCCTTTTCCATCATTGCTGGCGTGGATCCAAAGGTCGGGCTGTTTTCTTCCTTCATTATGGCTGTCACCATCGCCGTGGTGGGTGGGCGGCCAGCCATGATTTCTGCCGCCACAGGTGCGGTTGCCTTGGTTGTTGCGCCAGTGGTCCGTGAGTACGGGATGGACTATTTCATCGCAACGGTGCTGCTCGCCGGCATATTGCAGATTGTGCTCGCGGTCTGTGGCGTTGCGAAACTCATGCGGTTTATCCCCCGCAGCGTCATGGTGGGCTTTGTAAATTCCTTGGCCATCCTCATCTTTATGGCGCAGCTCCCGGAGCTTTTCAACGTCCCGTGGGCGGTCTACCCGCTCTTTGCTCTGGGCCTTGTCATTTTGGTCTTCTTTCCTAAACTCACCAAGGCTGTTCCAGCACCGCTGGTTTCCATTGTGGTGGTCACAGCCATTGTGGTGGTCTTCGCTATCAGCGCTCCTACCGTCGGCGATAAGGGTGAATTACCACGCAGCC
>JABXHG010000629.1 GCA_013393545.1 Alteromonadaceae bacterium
ATTCATGAATCCGGAGGCAAGTCCAGAGCCGCCTTCGACCAGCACATCGAGGGCCCCACTGGCGAAAAGTACTTCCATGGCTTCATCGATGTTGGCGTACTGTTCAAAGCCCAAGGAGTTGAGGTTGGAGGCATTCTCACCAACGTCGGCGAGGCTTCGCCTGCCGATGACCACGCGGCGCGGCTGATTTTCCCGTTGAGTTCCGTCCGGGTTGCGGGCGGTCAGCGAGGGATTATCGGTCAATGCGGTACCGGTACCGACGATGATGGCATCGCGGTGTTCGCGGTCCTCGTGGACGTGGTTGCGCGCCATATCTCCGGTAATCCATTGGCTGGTCCCATCAGAAGCCGCGGTGAAACCGTCAATGGTCTGCGCGAACTTCAAGGTCACATGCGGGCGACCAAGTTGTACGGATTTCAGCCACGGCAACAAGGCATCAGGCTCGCCCTGTGGGGTATGGAGCTGAGAAACGGAAATACCCGCCTCACGCAGCTCATCGGCACCGCCGGCAGCATCCGGATTGGGGTCACTGTGCAGGTAAAAGACTTCCTTGATTCCCGCTTCAATCAAAGCAGATGTGCACGGGCCAGTGCGGCCGGTGTGATTACACGGCTCCAAGGTCACCACCGCGGTGGCGCCCTCAGTGTTCCCTGCGGCATCGGCTAGCGCCTGCACTTCAGCGTGCGCACCGCCGACCGGCTGAGTAGCGCCAGTGCCAACAATTTCACCGGAGGTGGAGACAATAACTGCACCTACCGGCGGGTTCGGACTGGTGGTGCCGCGCACTTCCCATCCTGCAGACATGGCCTTGCGTAGCGCCTCATCAATGATCGCCGAAGGCGCTTTTTCCGATCGTGTGTCCATAACTGCTTAATTCTTCCTGATTAAAGCGTGGCCAGCTGGCGAAGGTTGTCTACTTCAGCTGCCTTGTCGTCCTTTTTGAAAATGGCAGAACCAGCCACAAAGGCATCACAGCCTGCTTCGGCACTTTCGCGAATGGTCTCAGCAGAGATTCCGCCATCAATCTCGATGATGGTTTCCAACTGCTGTTCATCAATAGCTGCGCGCAGCTTGCGCACCTTATCCAACATTTCGGGCATGAACTTCTGCCCGCCAAAGCCTGGCTCCACGCTCATGACCAGTGCGAGGTCAAAGTGTGAGAGCTTGTCCAGCCAAGGCTCGATCGGAGTGTTCGGCTTGATGGAAAAACCTGCGCGCACGCCCAGGTCACGGATCTTTTGCGCCAAGTCCAGCGCTGCCTGCTCATCTTCTACGGCTTCCACATGGAAGATAATGCAATCCGCGCCGGCCTTCGCGTAGGTCTCTACCCACTTTTCTGGCTCTTCAATCATGAGGTGTACATCCAGGACCTGATCCGTGATGCCATCAACCACCGCGGTGATATCTGGTCCAAAGGACAGATTGGGAACGAA
>JABXHG010000630.1 GCA_013393545.1 Alteromonadaceae bacterium
CAGCGGATACAACTGGCGTTATCACACTGAGGCGGAAGCACTCACCGGCAATCGCCCGCTTTTTTGGCCACGGGGGCGTGCACTCGGCGGTTCCAGCTCCATCAATGCCATGATTTACACCCGGGGCCACCCACAAGATTATGATCACTGGGCATCGCTGAGCGGTTCCGGCTGGGGTTACGAGAGTGTATTGCCCTGGTTTCGCCACTCAGAGCGGCAAGGACGGGGTGCTGATGACTGGCATGGTGATCAGGGCACGATGGACGTTGTGGATACCAACTACCGTTTTCCCGTCAGTGAGGCGTTTGTCGCCGCCTGTGGTGAAGCTGGCCAGGCTATCCGTGACGACTTTAATGGTGCTGAACAGGAAGGTTGTGGTTTTTTCCAGGTAACCCAGACACCTTCGGGGCAACGCGCCAACAGCGCCTACGCGTTTCTGGACGAAGCCATGGACCGTCCCAACCTTACGGTGTTGACGGGCGTGCATGTCACCCGAATCTGCTTTGAGGGCTCGGTTGCCACGGGCGTGGAGGTCGCCCGCCATGGGCCGAAGGGGACTCGCGAGGTTCTGAAAGCCAACAAAGAGGTGATTCTCAGTGCGGGCGTTATCAACTCACCGCACCTGCTCAAACTTTCGGGCGTAGGCCCGGCTGAAGAACTACAGGCCCATGGCATTCCGCTGGTTCATGATTTGCCGGGGGTTGGTGAGAATCTCCAGGATCATCCGGATGTCATCATCCGCTGCCGTGACAAAACCGGCACATCGCTGGCCGTGGCCCCGACCCGCAATAGCCTGGCGTTCTTTATGCGGATGTTCAGACAGAAGAATTTTGTGTTCACGCCCACCGATTGTGGTGGTTTTGTGCGTTCGCACCCGGACGAGCCTATTCCGGATCTGCAATTGCAGTTTGCCGCCATACGGATGCAACCCCACGGTCGTGGATTATTTACGTCCATGCGCTCCGGGTTTGTGCTGCATATTTGCCACCTGCGCCCGGATAGTCGCGGGCGGTTACGATTACGCAGTGCTGACCCGTTTGCTGCTCCGCTTATTCATGCCAACTACTTTGACCAGAAGAGAGAGCTTGAGGCCCTGGTGCGGGGCATCCGCCTGGGCCGGGAAATTCTTGCCCAGCCCGCTATGGCCACTTTTCATGGCGGCGAGGAAAGCCCGGGGCCGGCGATTCAGAGCGACGATCAGTTGCGCCAATGGATACGTGATTATGTCGAGACGGTTTACCACACCGCAGGTACCTGCGCCATGGGGCAGGGCGCCATGGCAGTGGTCGATGCTCAGCTTCCGGTACCTGGTATACAGCAGTTGCGGCTGATCGATGCGTCCGTGACTGCCACCTTCACTTGCCGCTACATGCATGCACCACCGTTCTGGATTGCCGATAAGCGAGCGATCAGCCTTCTCGCCCCTTCCTGAGT
>JABXHG010000631.1 GCA_013393545.1 Alteromonadaceae bacterium
GAAAGAAGGCCAAGAAGAACTCGTCTTTAATCGTTTCTGGCGTGCAGATGCCTCCCGTAAGCGCCACTCCGGCGGCACGGGTCTGGGCTTGGCCATTGCTCGCGAGGACGCGGTGCTGCACGGCGGTACCCTTGACGCCACTGGCATCCCGGGCGTGGGCTCACGCTTCCGTCTGATCATTCCGCGCACACCTGGTGCTCCTTTCGGGGACGAGCCATTGCCGCTGATCGTGCCGAATGCGCCGGTTGTGGTTGGTGAAGAGGATGAGGAGGCAAACTCATGAAGCGCTTTATCGCGGCCCTCGCTGTAACAGCTTTGTCTTTGTCGGCGTGCTCCACGCTGCCGAGTGCCTCCGACCCGCAAGTGTTGCGTTCTTTCTCACCGGAGCCCGAAGTCGATCCTGCCGTGGGCCCAACCCCTGGGCAAGAAGCTGACCTTTTGGTCCGTGAGTTCTATTCAGCGGCGGCTATTCCTTCCTCGGACTACAGCGCGGCGCGATCATTCCTGTCTCCGGAAGCAGCGGAGAACTGGAACCCAGAAGAATCCATGCGCATCGTGGATCTCATTGAGCTGACTTCGCAAAATACTCAAGGCTCTAACCAACGCGCGTTTACCGTTCGCGGCAGCGTCATCGGTTCCATTGAATCGGGTGGAAGCTATGTTCCAGAAAACTCTGGCTATGAAACCACTATCCGCATGGAGCAAGTCGACGGCGAATGGCGTATTACTGACTTGCCTGATGGCGTGGTGTTTGAACGCACCGAGTTGCGCAATCATTACCAGCCGCTGCCGGTGTATTTCTACCGCCAGACGGGCAGCGTTCTTGTCACCGATAGGCGATGGCTCTTCGGCAGCCAAACCTCGCTGGACGCGCAGCTGATCACGTTGCTGCTGGAAGGGCCATCGGCACGCATCGCACCCGCGACCACCACCGTGGTTCCGGAAGAAGCTACCTTCGTGGGCGTCGAAGACGGCGTCTACAACTTCGCGGGCATGCAAAATATGTCCGCCGATGACCGCCTGCGCTTCGCAGCTGAACTGGTGTGGACGCTTTCACACGCAGGGGTGCAAGAACCATATTCCGTGACCGCTGATGGTGCGCCGTTGGTGGAAGACCTGGCATCCATGACCACCGATGACTTTGCCGAATACAACCCGCGCGTGGCATCGAACTCCGTTGCACCGTTGTATGCGCTTAATGACGGCAATATTTTGCAGGTCTCTGGCAACGCCGCTGAACCAATCGAGGGCCCTCTGGGCGACAGCGGAAATATCGAGTCGGCTGATATCTCCGCGAATGGCGTGGTTGCTGCGGTGCGCCGCGAAGGTGATGAATCGCAGCTGATCTTCGGCGAAGTCGAGGGACAACCAGAAGAAGCCTTGCAAGCGGATACGATCTCGCGGCCGACATTTGAAAATGCCGGGC
>JABXHG010000632.1 GCA_013393545.1 Alteromonadaceae bacterium
GCAGGACAGGAAATCATTGGCCTGGGTGCCGGCGGGCACGAATTCGAAACGCCCGAAAAAATCAAACAGGCGGCCAATGAGGCCATCGACAGCGGCCAGACCAAGGACACCGCCGTGGATGGCACGCCGGCCCTGAAGAAAGCGATTATTTCGAAGTTTAAACGGGACAACGGCCTGGAATACGAAGCCAGCCAGATACTGGTCAGCAGTGGTGGCAAGCAGAGCTTTTTCAACCTGGCACTGGCCACACTCAACCCGGGCGACGAAGCCATCATCCCGGCGCCCTATTGGGTGTCCTACCCGGACATGGTAAAAGTGGCCGAAGGCAAGCCCGTGATCATCGAAACCTCCGTGGACACCCGCTTCAAGATCACCCCGGAACAGCTGGAAAACGCCATTACCGAGCGCACCCGCCTGTTCGTGATCAACAGCCCGTCCAACCCCAGCGGCATGGCCTATTCCCTTGAGGAAATGCAGGCCATTGGCGAAGTGCTGAAAAAACACCCGGACATCATGATCGCCACCGACGACATGTACGAGCCGATCCTGTGGACCGGCAAGCCGTTCGCCAACATCGTCAACGCCTGTCCAGAGCTTTATGACCGCACGTTCGTGCTGAATGGCGTATCCAAGGCCTACTCCATGACCGGCTGGCGCATCGGCTATGCCGCAGGCCCGGCGAAAATCATCGGCGCCATGAAGAAGATCCAGTCCCAGAGCACTTCCAACCCCTGCTCCATCTCCCAGGCCGCAGCAACTGCCGCCCTGGACGGTGACCAGGCGTGCGTGGGCGAGATGGTCAAAGCCTTCAAGGAACGCCACGACTGGCTGGTGGATGCCCTGAACAAACTGCCGGGCGTGGAATGCCCGCACGGCGACGGCACCTTCTACGTGTTCCCGAGCTTCCAGGGCGCCATCGACGCCGCTGAGGGCGTGAGTACCGACGTGGAATTTGCCGAAAAACTGCTGACCGACGCCGGCGTTGCGCTGGTTCCAGGCTCTGCGTTTGGCACTCCGGGGCACATGCGGTTGAGCTTTGCCACCAGCATGGAAAATCTGGAAAAAGCCATCGAGCGTTTGCAGAAAGCCCTGGGCTAAAAAGTTTTTGCCAAAGGGTTGACGAGGCGGGTAAAGGTACTTAATATACGCGCCTCGTCACACGACGATGTTCCCCGGTAGCCCAGTTGCTAGAGCAACGGTCCCCTAAGCCTTTTGTCGCTGGGTCGATCCCTGCCCGCGGACCCACCATGTCGCAAGCTCGCTCGTTCCCTGTGCTAGCCGGCGTCTGTTGTTTCTGTCATACTTACCATACCTCCGCTTGAGTTGCTTCTGGCGCTGCGAACAGGTCTGGCGCCTTCA
>JABXHG010000633.1 GCA_013393545.1 Alteromonadaceae bacterium
GTGGGGGGGTATGGTTGGGCTTCGGGGGATGGATGGGGGACCGGGTGGGGGGCGCGATTCCGGTGCCGGGAATAAGCCCGGACGGTTGGGCGGGACTGTGTGAGCAAAACCAGGGCGCAATCCGGAGTATGTTAAACATGTTTTCGGGTGGTGCGATTGAGCGCATGAGTATCTTCGCACTCGGTATCATGCCGTACAGATCGGCTTCCATCATCATGCAGCTCATGACGGCGGTCAGCCCGCACCTTGAGCAGCTGAAGAAAGAAGGCGAGTCTGGTCGTCGCAAGATTAGCCAGTCCACGCGGTATGGTACGGTTCTCCTGGCCCTGATTCAGGGCTTTGGTATTTCCATGGGGCTGGCCTCACAGGGCGTTACCTTCAACGACAGCTTCAGCTTCCACTTTGTGGCGGTTGTTTCTTTTGTTTCGGGCGCGGTGTTCATGATGTGGCTGGGTGAGCAGATCACCGAGCGTGGTATCGGTAACGGTATTTCGCTGTTGATCTTCGCCGGTATTGTTGCCGGTTTGCCTGGCGCCATCGGCCAGACCCTGGAGCAGGCTCGCAGTGGTGAGATGAGCTTGCTGGTTGTTCTCGGTATCGGCGTACTCGCCGTGGCGGTGATTGGTTTTGTGGTGTTCATGGAGCGCGGTCAGCGCCGTTTGACCATCAACTATGCCAAGCGTCAGCAGGGCCGCCGAGTGTTCGCTCAGCAGTCCAGCCACCTGCCCCTGAAGGTAAATATGGCGGGTGTTATTCCGCCGATTTTTGCCTCTTCCATCCTGCTGTTCCCGGCATCGCTGGGTCAGTGGTTTGGTCAGGGTGAGGGCATGGAATGGCTGAGCGGTCTCTCTCAGGCACTGGCGCCGAGCCAACCGTTGTATATCATCCTGTTCGCGGCAGCAGTTATCTTCTTCTGCTACTTCTACGCCGCGTTGATGTATCCTCCGAAGGCATTTGCGGATACCCTCAAGCGCTCCGCTGCGTTCATCCCCGGCATTCGCCCGAGCGAACAGACCGCCAAGTACATCGATGGTGTACTGAC
>JABXHG010000634.1 GCA_013393545.1 Alteromonadaceae bacterium
GGAGGAGGGCTGTGCAGTCGGTGGAAGCGGTGGATTTGTCAGGATTAAATGCGGGGCAGCGAGAAGCTGTCACTTTGGAGGGGAAATCGGCGGTGGTATTTGCCGGTCCCGGCAGTGGCAAGACGACGGTCTTGACCCGGCGGGCAGCTTGGCTGCTTTCCCAGGGAGTGCCGGAAAACCGGATGATGGTAGTCACCTTTACCCGAGCGGCGGCGCAGGCAATGAGGCGACGTTTGTTGAAACAGTCTGGCGGTTCGTCTGGGATCACCATCGGCACTTTTCATTCTATTTTTCTCCGGTTGCTACGAAATGCCGGTGTAGCCATTCCTCGCCTAGCCGGGGAGCGGGAACAGACTGGATTGATCCGGGAGTTGTTGATCGAGTCAGGCAGGCCTGCCGACGAAGAAGCGGTTTCCAACACCCTGAGTCAGATCGGATTTTGCAAGGGGAATTTGATGTTTCCTGAGCGCATGAAGTTGAAACAAGCAAAAAATATCGCTTTCCGCGAACTGTTTCAGGCGTATCAACAGGGATTGGAGCAACGGGGCATTTGGGATTACGACGATATCCTGCTTCGGTTTCACGATGGGTTACGCAAGGAACATTTGCTGCAAAGGCGATTTCTATACATATTGGTGGATGAATTTCAGGATATCAACCGGGTTCAGATGGAAGCGATCCGTCTTCTGCTTTCGGAGGAGGGGACGCTCTTCACTGTAGGGGATGATGATCAGTCTATCTACGGGTTTCGGGGAAGCGATCCGGAATATATGTTGAATCTACCGCATACGCTCCCAAACTGCACCCGGATCGTTTTGACTACCAATCATCGGTCGACGGAGCCGATTATCCAGATCGGGCAGCAACTGATTGCTCACAATCGCCTCCGCCAACCGAAGAAAGTGGAAGGAACAGGGAAAGTGGGAGGAGCTCCCCGCTGGTGGAAACCGGTGGATGAAGAGGATGAAGCCGGTCAGATCCTGGGGATCTTGAAGGATGGGATGGAGACGGCGGTTCTTTACCGGACTTCCACTCAAGCCCGTGCAGTCATCGATACCCTGGTACGGGCGGATATTCCCTTTGCTGTTTCTCCTGGAGATGCCGCTTTTTATCGGCGCTGGCAGGTGATAGAT
>JABXHG010000635.1 GCA_013393545.1 Alteromonadaceae bacterium
ATCGATTTATGCTCAAGCACGGCATTTGAGCCGATAAAGCTAACGATCGCGAAGCTGATGATAAGAGAAATGCTTATTATCAGAGTATTCTTAGTTGAGTTCATCAAAATCCCCATAGTTTTTAGAAAGAGTGGCTTATGGTAACGGGAGTTAATGTGTGCGTACACTCAACTATTTATAGGCGATAGAAGGGAATTTATCCAGAGTTTAATTTGGCCCTGCTACGGGTTAGCAGCAGGGGGGAAAGCATAGTTAAGTTTATTAAAATGAATAGCGTACGGTAGCACTTAGGCTATCAACATCGAGGTACTGGACTTCACCGTATGTCTCATAGCCAAGACCAAACGACAGGTTTGCTGTCGCGTGATAGAAAGCAGATACACTAAAGCGAAAAGTATCTTCGTCAAACGCGATATAGTCCACCTTAGCATCGACCTCAACTTTTGGAGCTATCATAGAGCGAAGTCCGACTCCAACACCCCAGGCATTCTCGGATGCCGATGTCGACAGTCCCTGGCCAGAACCTGAAAATTTTGCTCGTTCAAACGATACTGTCGAGTATAAATCAGTGGTGTTAGTTAAGTGCTTATATGAACCGATACCGGCAGACAGAAAATCGATATCCAGGTCGATACCGTTGTCATCATTAGATACCGAATCGAAATCTGCAAACATAAAGAGGTTATCTAAGATCACTAGATCTGGGTTTATAGCGACGGAGCCCGCGACTTTGAATCCATCAAAAGAAAGGTCACCAGCTCCCTCAACGCCAATATCGGTGTCAAGATAAGACGCATCAACTTTGTTCCAGTTAGGGGACTCAGCTAGAACAACGCCGGGTAAGGTCAGCATTGCCAATGCAATTACAGCTTTTCTCATAAATCGCTCCTTGGTTGAGAAAAGC
>JABXHG010000636.1 GCA_013393545.1 Alteromonadaceae bacterium
GATTTTTTGCAAAGGGTGGAAACAGACAGCAGTTGGTCCACTTGGAAACGATTCCAGCTGGCTTTGGAAGCCGCGGAAGCTCAACGGATTCCCGATTTTGACTCTCTGCGGAGCCTGGGGCTCCTGCAAGGCGTGACTCCCCTGCCTCATCAGGTGGAAACCGCCCGTCGCGTATTGGGGGAAATGCGCGGACGTGCCATCCTGGCAGATGAAGTCGGCCTAGGGAAAACAATTGAGGCCGGCTTGATTCTAAAAGAGTACCTGGTGCGAGGCGTAGTGAAGAACGCCCTAATCCTCGTCCCTTCCTCCTTGGTCTTGCAATGGACCCGGGAATTGAATCAGAAGTTCCAGATTCCCGCCACCGCCCAGAAAAAAGAGTGGATGTGGGACAAATATGATATCCTGGTCGCCTCGATTGATACCGCCAAACGGGATCCTCATCGCGCCAAGGTGTTAGGACGTCACTATGATATGTTGATCATTGACGAAGCTCACAAACTGAAAAATCGACGTACGAAAAACTGGCAATTCGTCAATGAAATCCGAAAGAAGTACGCACTCCTTCTCACTGCCACTCCGGTTCAAAATGACCTGTATGAACTGTATAATCTGGTCACCCTGTTAAAACCGGGGCATCTGGGTCAACAACAGGCTTTCAGCACTCAATATGTGGCCGATAAGCGGAAGCCGAAGAACGAGGAGAAGCTACGGGAAGAGGTTCAACAGCTCATGATCCGAAACAAACGGAGTGACGGCCATATCGCCTTCACCAGACGAAATGTGAAGACCGTCTCCATCACCCTTTCCCCTGCCGAGCGGGAGCTATATGAAGGAATCACCCACTTTGTGAGGGAGCAATACCGGGAACAGGACGGGCCTATCAAAAGCCTGCTCTCCCTGATCACCCTGCAACGAGAAGTTTGCAGTAGCCGGGACGCCGCTTTCCTCACCCTATTCAAACTCCTAAAAAAGGGGGTGGGTTCAGATCTGGAACTGCCACCGAATGTATATCGTCTAGTGGAGTTGCTCCGCAGCGTCAAACAACAATCCAAGGTGGAGAAAGCGGTGGAATTGATCCGTTCTACCGAGGAGAAAACGATTCTTTTCACCGAATACCGGGCCACCCAGGATCTGATCCTGCGCTCCCTCGCC
>JABXHG010000637.1 GCA_013393545.1 Alteromonadaceae bacterium
CCCCAACTGAGCGTTGTTTTCCCTCGACTTTTTGTGGTATGCGCAGACACCTACACTTTTCTCAAATCTCGGATCGGCGTTAAAAGAAATCACATGTACGAGCCCATTTGCGTATGAATGACCAACCTAGAAGCCTCGAAACGAAATATAGAAGGACCCATTTCGAGCTTCTACTCATAGCTCAGTTCCCAACACTTTTGCGCCCTCAATCGTTACTGAGGCTGCGTTTCTCGATTCCTACCCACTGGAATCAAACCCAGTTTTGTTATGCAATGCGAAAACTCTCTATCCGACTGCCAACGCCAAGGAGTTGTGCGATTGCGGACACTGCTCGCATGGATGCTTTTCCATCACCATAAGGGTTTACGGAATTAGCCATCTCAGCATATATAGCTTCGTCCTCCAGCAATAATCGTGCTTCGGCAACAATAAGTTTTTCCTTCGTCCCCACTAGCTTTACTGTGCCCGCGACGATCGCTTCTGGACGCTCAGTATTTCCCCGCATTAGAAGTACTGGTGTCCCCAGAGACGGCGCTTCTTCTTGTACACCTCCCGAGTCAGTCAAAATGAAGGAGGCTCTACTCTGCAACTTTGTGAATTGATCGTACGGAAGGGGCCCCGTAATGATCACATTCGTCTTCGTCTCTATTTCAGGCAAGACTGCCTGGCGAACCATCGGGTTGAGATGAAGCGGCAAGACAAAGTCAACTTCTGGATAGAGTGATGCCAATGAATGGACCGCACTACCAATTTCCTTCATTGCATGGTGATTTTCACGCCTGTGGGTGGTTACCGCAACGATCCTTCGGTTCGAGGACATCGACTCAGCCAATGCCGAATCCTCAAATTTGGTATCCCAACTCGCAGCGTCTAGGAGAGCGTCAATCACAGTGTTGCCAGTGACCACAATGTCGTCGTTAGCAATATTCTCGATCTGAAGATTCTTCTGAGCGGCGTTTGTTGGTGCCAAATGCAAGGAAGCCAACTGTGTGACCATTTTGCGATTTGCTTCTTCGGGAAATGGCGACTTGATATCTCCGGTCCGCAAGCCTGCCTCAAGGTGGACAATTTTTACGCCTAGATGAAAGCCTGCAAGCGCAGCGGCGATGGCTGTTGACGTATCCCCCTGGACAACGATGGCGTCCGGCTCAACCTCCCGAATTACTGAATCAAGTCCGACGATTGCGCGCGAAACCAATTCATTCAATGTCTGGTTAGCTCGCATCACTCCCAGGTCAAAGTCAGGTTTAATCACAAACATTTGGTTCACCTG
>JABXHG010000638.1 GCA_013393545.1 Alteromonadaceae bacterium
AGAACGGGCTGACCAAGGCCGACCGCAAGGCGCTGCAGAAACGGCTGACGGCGCAGGGCTACGACACCCAAGGCGCCGACGGGGTGATCGGGCCGGACACCCGCGCGGCGATCCGCGCCTACCAGTCAGCCACCGGCGCCAGCGTCACCGGCGACCCGTCAAAGGCACTCTTGCGGAACCTCGGTTAACGTCCGGGATCTACGGAACCCGGTTCTGGCGGCGTTTCCGGCGGGCGATCGGGCGGTGTTTCCGGCGGCAGGTCGGGAGGCGTCTCATTCGGCGCGCCGGGCACGCCCTCGGGCGGCAGGTCGTTCGGCACCTCGGGCGGCGCTGGGGCGGGGTCGGGGATGCCCGGATGCTGCGGGCCGGGGTTGCCGGGGTCGGGGTTTCCCGGCCTGGGCGGGATCGCTTGTATCATGGCTCCCTCCTTGCGTACGGGCGATACGGCCCTCACCGGCAAAACGCCGGGCCGCGCCCCCGGTTCCTCTGCCTGGGTAATCAAACCCCCGGGGCCCCCCCACGCCCGGCGGTTTTCGACCCAGGTGGCCCTTTCTTTTCTGACCCCCCCGCAGGGGTTTCCCGCCACCGCCCTGGAACCGCCCCCGATGGGGCGCCCCCCCGCGCCCCCCTCCCGTCCCCCCGAAAGGAACCCAACAAGGAGGCCCCCGGGGTTTGTTTGCACAGGGGAACGCGGGGGGGGGAGGGCGGGCGGGGGGAGCGGGGGGCGGGGGGCGGATGGGTGCTGGCGGTGGTTTTTGCGTCGGATTGCGGGTGGGTGACACGCGGTTGGGTGGGAGAGGGGGGGGGGAGGGGGGGGGGGGGGGGGGGGCGCGGGGGGGGGGGGGGGGGGGGGGGGGGGGGGGGGGGGGAAGGGGGGGGGGGGGGGGGGGGGAAGGGAGGGGGAAAGAGGGAAGAGAAAAAGGGGGGGGGGGGGGGGGGGAGGGCGGGGTGAGGGGAGAAGAAAGGAGAGGGGGGGGGAAAGGTGGGAAAGGGAAAAAAGGGAGAAAAAAAAAAGGGGGGGGGAAGGGGGGGGGGGGACGGAAAG
>JABXHG010000064.1 GCA_013393545.1 Alteromonadaceae bacterium
GGGTAAGCGTTCGCTCAATTAAAACTCACTCCACCATCCGGGTTATACAGATTGTTGAAACCTGGAAAATGAGCCTTGAAAATTTTCCTTTTGGCATGGGGCCGCAATCGTGGCTTACTCACGAAATCCTGACAGAGGATTACCGTAAAGCTCCTAAGTATGGCCATCCCCATAACATGTATCTTATGTGGGCTGCTGAGTATGGCTGGCTTCTGATTAGTGCATTACTTGTCTTGGTAGGGCAGGCAATCGGGCTTTTTTGGAGACGCAGGAAGCAGGTCCGATCAGGTGAACATGCGATGCTTGCTCTGCCTTTGGTTGCGTTCACCGCATCCGTATCTGCAGCATTACTGCATGCCGGAGTCTCGGCAGTGTTTATGGCACCCGGCTCAATGCTGATTGGCCTTCTGGTGCTTTCGGTATTCTGGGCATTGATAACACCTGATCGGGAGCCCGTAGTAACCAAACATCCAAGAATAAGGGCAGTGACAGCTGTATTCGCAGGGCTATTAATCAGCGTTCCATGTTATTACTGGCTTAAAGAAGTGTCAGCATACCATCAGGCGATGGAGCGTGATCTGGAATCCCATTACAAAAAAGTCCCAGCCGGAATGCTGCCGCGCTTCTGGCTTCACGGCAATTACCCACGCCACCCTAGCCAAATGCCTTAGTTTGCCGTGGACAGGCACACCCTCACTCATCTTTAACATTCTTTGACCCTCCCACCCTCCACTTTGCGCTAAGGTAAGCAAAAAGGAGGTAACTATGCTCAAGCGAGCGCTGATTCTGATTGGACTTTCCATCCCCATCTACGGCCATACCGCAGTTTATCAATGCGACAGAGACGGCCAGACCGTTTTCTCCGATCAACCCTGCGGCAGTGACGCCAAACGCATTCATGTAAAAGCCCCGGCGCGCATGGGCGGTGGTCCTATGGTGAATGAGCGCGGCCAGAAGTTTCTGGATAGCCGGGATCGGAAGCGGGAAGTCGCCGGTATAGACAGAGATATTGAAAGCCTGCGTCGTCAGAAGGCGAGGGCGAAGATGTATCTGGATAATGCGCTCATTCGGTATCAGCGCCAGAAGGCCAGTGCCAATAACAACCTGGCGGGGGCGACCTGGGAAGGTTCGCTGGCGCAGGAAGCGGAAGTGCTTCGCAAGCGTTACCAATCGGAGATCGATGAAACCAATCGCCAGATAGATCAGCTGCGCGCCCAGCGGCGGCGGGCGCTTCAGGCAGACTGAGTTCGTCGGGTTGACCATGGACCTCTTTAACCACGAACACACACCAGAAAACCTCCTGCCTTACGATGGCGATGTCCGGTATTACGGCCCTGTGGTGGGTCTCGATCAGGCAGACCATTTCTTCGAGCGTGTGCTCGCAGAGGTCGCTTGGGCCCACGATGAACTGCGGATGTTCGGCCGGCCAGTCGTCACTCGCCGTAAGGTGGCCTGGTACGGAGACCGGCCTTTCTCCTATACCTATTCCCGAGCCACCAAGCAGGCGTTGCCGTGGACGCCGGTTTTGCAAGAACTGAAAGCGCTGGTTGAGCAACACAGTGGCGAGCACTACAACTCCTGTCTTGCAAACCTGTATCACCACGGCGAAGAAACCATGGGCTGGCACAGTGATGCCGAGGCCGAGCTTGTAAAACACGGTGCCATCGCGTCGTTAAGTCTTGGCGCGCCCCGGCGCTTTGCCTTTCGGCACAAACAGAGCAAAGAGCAGGTAAAGGTGTTGCTGGAACATGGCAGCCTGCTGGTCATGAAGGGCGTTACCCAGGCGTTCTGGCAGCACAGTCTGCCGGCCATGAAGAAGGTGCAGTCGCCCCGGATCAACCTGACGTTTAGGGCGATTGCAGGCGGGTGATCAGGCTGTTCCAGACTGAATCAAACGCTAACAAAATAAAACTGACACAGATCAATGCAGGTACTATCCTAGCCGCCCCCTTTGTTTGATTATCCGCCTTCCCAAGGATTGTTAGTGCAAATGACTAAAAGCGATTTGGTTTTTCAGAGCTATGGCCGGTGCTGTGGCAGCGAAACGTTTTTTGTGGATTTTTATGATCACTTCATGTCGAGCTCCGACGCAATCAAAAACCGTTTTGTGAACACCGACATGGCCGCCCAGCGCCATCTTCTGCGCAATGGCATTATGCAACTGATCCTGACCGCCCGTGGCATGCCGGATCGCAAGCTCAGAGCTCTGGGTGAAAGCCATAACCGCGAAAACTACAACATCAAACCGGAATGGTACGATTTCTGGCTTGAAGCCCTCATGAAAACGGTGCGTGTGCACGACTCCGAATACACTCCCGAACTGGATAAAGCCTGGCGGGAGGTGCTTACACCGGGCATTGATCTGATTCGGGGTGCTTACTGACGGTGTCTCTTCAGCGCATAACAACTGATACTCAGGCGCCGATCACGCCCTGATCATCACGGGTAACGATCACCGTTGCGTCCCGGGGGTGATCACCCTCATTTCCGAACGGCCAGTC
>JABXHG010000639.1 GCA_013393545.1 Alteromonadaceae bacterium
ACCGAACAACCGATGCCATCAGTTTGCTGCAGGAAAATCTCCGGTTTTCAATTACGCGCATTAGTCAGGATGTTCGTATGGCGGGGTATTATGGGTGTTTGATGGGAGAGCCAACCGATCACTTGAAGAAAGATAGCTCTTATTACAATGATGAGTTATATGATTTTGATCGTGCAGCTGTCGGCTGGGAGGCCTCCAACACAGGACTTGGCAAAAAGTACACAATGACTGAGTTAAACGCTGGAAGCGGTAACTGGACCAACGGCAGTAATGATACTTTGCCTGCCGTTATTTCTAACAAAGCGATTCCGGGTACCGATGTTCTTGTTGTTGGTAGTGTTAGCGCTGAGCAAACGGTAGAAGTTGCCGGAGTGAGTGGCGAAAATGTAAAAACAAACGGCTCCACAGATATAGATAAGGGTCGGATTGTCGTTGTGGTGATGGGTGATTGCAGTGGCGCTGAGCGGTTTCAAAAAAGAAATAATGCCAATGGTAACGACCTTACTAGGGGAGGGGGCAGCAAGCCCGGGAACGATAACAGTTTAGCCCTGCACTCCCATACCGGGCACTCGCGTGTCTATACCTACCATAGTACTGGATTCTATATCGGCGAAGGTGTTAACGATGAGCCAGCACTCTTTCGAGTAAACCTTGATCCAGGGACCTCTAGCACGCCGATTGAACTGGTTAGCGGTGTTGAAAGTATGCAAGTGTTGTACGGTCTCAAAGCGCAAAATCAGCGAGCAGTAGCACGTTATGTAACAGCAAACTCAGTGACTGATTGGAGAGATGTGGTTAGCGTTCGAGTAGCCTTACTCATGCGCTCCGGCGATAAGGTTCTGGATGAAAACTCTTCACAAACGTTCAATCTGGCAGGAACAGAAATAGATCCTGGTACGGACCGGCGCGTGCGCCTTGTTGCTACAACCACCATTGGTATAAGAAACCGGCTGGAGTGAAGTCGATGGTTCAAGAATGCAAAGTTACAAGCTATTCCGAAAGCGGGTCGGTGTTGATTGTTTCACTGATCATGTTGTTGCTATTGAGCTTAATCGGTGTAGCCGGAATGCAGAACACAACTTTACAGAACCGGATGACGGGTAATTTACAGGACCGGGAACTGGCTTTTCAGGCAGCCGAAGCGGCTATAAGAGAGGCCGAGGCTTGGTTAGCGGGAAACAATCCGCCACGAGAATTCTCTGATAACGCCAACGGGCTGTACGAAGCAAATGCCAGATC
>JABXHG010000640.1 GCA_013393545.1 Alteromonadaceae bacterium
TGCTGGTGCCCAGGCAGACCTTCTCCCAGAAGTCCTTGCCGCCCTTCTCCTCCGGCCGGTTATGCTGCTGGAGGCGGGTGCCGACGTCATCGCTCTCGCCGATGTAGACCAGCGGGCGCAGGCTGTTCTCGGGGTCGGGTCCGACCAGGAAGTAGATCCCGGTGCGGCCACACTCCGGGCGCTGGGCCAACTCGCTGAGCTTGCTGCGGGGTCCGGTGAGCACATGCCCGGTCCAGTTCATGATCTCGGCAGTCAGCAGGCCGTTGGGCGTGCCGTCCACCAAGAAGAGGCGGATGCTGCGTCCTTGCGTCATACCAACTCCGTTTGCGTGCGTTCACTGGTGGCCGATGAGCCCGCTGGTGGCTGCCAGCCGCGCACGTCGATCTTGCCGGTAACGGCGGCAGATATTAGTGCCGAGCGGCGTTCTTGGAGTAGTTTCATTGCCGATATAGCAGCACTGGTGAGTTGATGAAGCTCTTCCACTTCTTCGTTCACCTTATGGCAAATTAGCCTTTGCTCTGTCAATGTAGGCAGCGGCAACTGAATGTTCTCAAATCGCTCCCACTCAAGCTTTTTAGTGCCATGGGCAGATGAGTCAATATAACTAAAGATCGCATCCTTTATTCCTGCAAGCAGCAGCAACATATACTCGGAGGATAATTGACCACAGGGTGTGAGCGCCTTCATATCTTGATTTATTGTCAAGGGCACCTCAGTAATGGCTACAGGTATTGAATGAGCGAGAATCATACCCCTCACAACGACAAGCACTACTCCCGGACTTACCATCGAAAGCCCTGCCTCTGATAGAGCCTTCTTAGTTATGTGATCAGCAGAGTCACTAACCCTGTCTTTTTTCATATCTTTTGGAGATACCCAAGGAATTTGGCCATCCCAAAAATCTAAACGCTCCTTTGTAGGTGTAGCACCACCTTGCACTTTGACAAGTTGCTTTAGTCGGAATATCTCCCAATGCGCCGGCACGTCGCCCAGCCACTCCACGCCGGAGTCCTTCATCGGCGCGTCGGGG
>JABXHG010000641.1 GCA_013393545.1 Alteromonadaceae bacterium
GCTCAACGGTTCGCGATTCTTGGCTAGCTTCAGCTTCGGAAGCCTGAGCGTTAATTTACCGTCCTCTGATTCCGGCGCATACGCATCGATCAGGTATTCGACCGTTTCTTCCTCGGTTTCTTCGCGCAAGAAGGCGAGCAGCTTAACGAAGCCACCCCGCGCATACTCTGCGTCATAATAGCCGCTATCGCCCCAATAGCCGGCCTTTGCGGTCGCCGTGTCTTCGAGATAAACGTAAAAGCTCGGCGTTCGGTCATAACGGAAAGGGCTTGCGGCCAGCAAGCGCTCATCCGTCCAGGTCGGCCGCGTCCAATCGAACTGTTCGAGCTCATAACGTATGTCGACGTCGACCTGACGGCCATTTAACGTTAAAATCGGCACTTTCGTATCACTCCTTTCGTCCTAATTAGGCCGGATTGTTCTATATATTACGCCCTGGTTTTGAAAAATTCCATCGTATTTTGTCGAAAGAACCGCGGTAAATGTTGACAATGTTATCCAACATCATCCATTTCAATTTTATTTACCCAGGCAAACTCTCCGTGATACTTTTTTGCTGCCTCATTGTATGCTTTCGCCGCTTCAATTTCAGTATCAAACTTCCCGAGTTCTATATCTGTTTTATCAACAACAATCCTAGCTCTCCATTTTTGGTCTCTTTTATAGAACCCGACACCTTTGTATTTGCTTACTCTAGTGTGTCTTGGCTTCTGATTTTGTTGGTTTTGAGTCTTAGTACACACCCTTAAATTCCCTCTTCGGTTATCTAGACCGTTTCCATTTTTATGATCCACGATCTTCCCATCTCCAGGTACAAGGCCACAAATGAACCGATGCATATAAACAGCTGTGTACTTATTTACTCCGACCCGTTGGTTCCTAACAGCGTATCCATTTTGGTTATAATGCCATTTGTACTGATTCACCAACTCATAATCACTATCATCAACTATAGCGACCTTATTATTACTAAGAGGTATCTTTTTCAAGAAGACACCCCCCTAAAACTCGAACTGCTCTGCGGCAGATTCGCCTTTCGGAAATTCTCGCAAAACACCGTAGTCGAATAGCGCAACGAGCTCGAGCATGAAATCTTCGCCACCATTCCGGCCTTTCTCGATTCCAATTCCGGCTATTCCCTCTTTAGATACCGAATCAAATCCGATCAAATTCGTCGCGATATCTAACAGGCGAGAGGTGGTTTTTACCTTTTCGCGAGTAGGAATTCGTAGCTCCCTCACGCCGTCTTCGCTAACCTCTTTTTTATCTACGGTCGCCTGAACGGTGTAAAATCCAACTACG
>JABXHG010000642.1 GCA_013393545.1 Alteromonadaceae bacterium
GCCGGGAGCCTATCCCGGCTACTAAAGAAAAGGAGCGGGTAGCAATGGTGACAAAAGAGATGGTTCAGAACTTCGCCGAATGGTTTGAGAGGACTCTGGAAATTCAAGAATCAGCCCAACCCTGCATCTACTACTACCAGGGCCGGATCGACTTCAGCCCTGGAAGCACCACCGGTGGCACGGCTGCGCCAGTGGACAATGGAGAAGCAGATATAATCATCGACAAAGAATGGTGGAATGAACAGTATGACTCCACCTTGGACGAAAAAGCGGATCTCATGTTTGAAGCGATTCAAGAGTTTGTCGAATCTGTGGAGGAGGAAGAGGAAGAAGAGCAGAGCGGGGGAAAGTTGATTGGTTCGAAAGAGGTAGCCGAAATTTTGGGGTGGGACATTCGAAGGGTATCAGTTTACAAGGGCGAAAAACGGATGCCGTCTCCGATCACTGAAGTTGGTGGCCGTCCGGCTTGGGAGAAAGATCAGATTATGAAATTCAAGGAGGAACTAAAAGTGAAAGAAACCATCAAAAACCTCAAGAAATATAGTTTTGAACAAGCAAAAGCAGATTACGAAGAAGCGAAAAAAAGAATGAACCCGCGCATCCATGAGGTGCACATGACCATTTCAAAGGATGGGAAACCATTCATGAAGCCATACAGTGACGTCAGCCATGCACCGTTGCTGGCATCGCAACAGCCTTGGATAGAAGAGGACGCGAGAGGAACATTCGAAAACGCAAAGAGGGATCTCCTTCACCAGTTGGAGGTTGAACTAGCAATCGTAAAGGAGGTGAAATAAGATGGATCAGGCAATCGAAAAGGTAGTAGGAGAGTATGTTCGCGTCGAGAGCCGTCAGCTGAAACAGAATGCGGAAACTTTGCATGAGGGGATCTTGACGCAACTGGAACAGTTCGCCGACGATCCGCAAAATGAAGCCAATGAGGAAGACATTGAGAAATGGGTTTCGGAAGGATTTATGGCAGATATCTACTTCGGAGAGGAAGGGATAGAGGTGACAGCCGGGTTCGATGATGAAGAGCTGGGGAACCAGCCGACATGGTTTGTCGTCCGATATTCTGACTTCCCCAAAGAAGAATTGAAAAAACTTTTACTCCGAGTGAAAGCCGAGTGAAAGAAGAGTGACAAGGGCCACCG
>JABXHG010000643.1 GCA_013393545.1 Alteromonadaceae bacterium
ATGCTTGCCCGATGGCTTTTCTGTCGGTGATTACATTCAACCGCAACTATATAGATTTGGTGGACCGCTGGTATCCAATCAAAGGTTTCAATGCTTGGTTTGGTAGCTGTGTCGTTCTGGTTTCCATGGGCGCGTTAGTTGGCATCTATAGCGCACTTTTTTTTTCCAATCGGACTGCACCTATCGAAGCGGTCGACTGGATAGGAGTTAGTGTTTTAACCCCCCTTTTTCTGTTGCTAGTATTGGGAGGCTGGTGGCTGATTCGCACCGAGTGTGGTCGCTACACTCACTACCCCATGCGCCTGAATCGAAGAACTCGCCAGGTTCATTTCTTCCGTCAGAATGGAACAGT
Organism: Alteromonadaceae bacterium; assembly: GCA_013393545.1. Next base: position 353 of record JABXHG010000643.1, read on the forward strand.
GCTGACCGTACCATGGGACTCACTGTTCCTGACCTTGGGCGAATCAAAAAGCCCTCTAGCCGGCACTACCTACGATCTGCGCGCCCATGTGCTGGATGCCGATGGCGAAACTGTGCGCGAGTCCTTTTCGCTTGGATATCCATCAATCCTGGGTAATGCGCAGTCGATCGATAAATTCTGGGCCTTTCTGCAACCCTATATGGAAGCCGAAGATGGCGTTGAGAAAACCCGGCGCCACCTCAAGGAAAATACCGGCTATTTATTGCCGTTGGATAATTGCAAGGAGGGATGGCGTTGGAGCATTGTGCAGAATTACGCCTGGACTGGACACTGGCCATGGTTACAGTTCATTGGTTCCCCTGTGCTTGGTCTCAATGCCGTTGGTCGAATGCTCGCGATGAGCACCAGCAAAATCCCGCAATGGCCGGAGGATGTAGAACGGGAAAGCCAACCGGAGGCGAATGATCCTTATGTACTGACTTGGCGCGATAATGGCCCACTGGGCTGGTGGGAGCTGTACTGGCCCTTGATTTGCACCGTCGTCGGTGTTGGTGCCTTTGTTGGCGTTATCGCCTGGGTCGTGTCCGGCCTCTGGCGGTAAGAATCCGCAAGTACGACGACAAGCTCCGCCCCGGCGAGCCCGACGAATACCGGCAAGCGCATCGTGTATTGCTCCATTCAGCACATACTCCC
>JABXHG010000644.1 GCA_013393545.1 Alteromonadaceae bacterium
TGCCGCAGTGGGAGGACATGCCCGACCCGTGTCATCCGGAGGTGCTCCGGAGGATGGGGGAGTTGGGGGTGGAGGTGATTGTGGACACTGAGGTGGGTACGGGGCTCACACTTTGTGGCTTTTTGTCAGATAGTGAGGGTGTATTCTCTTCTTTTGGATTCGAGTTTGGATTTGTGAATGACCGTTCCGTTTATAAAGGATTTCAAATTTCTCCAAGTGATTACAGGGACGGCTTTCTGACTGCAGTCCCGTCCGATCTGTTTTCTTCGTTGGGGTGCGTTGCTATACTTGATAAGGCTTTCCATGGATACTCCGCGGTGGCGACATCGTCCATGGCTGGCGATGAAGGGGGTTGCATTAATTCAATGCGAGCTCTTCAGGTTGGCGTTAATTTAACTGGGGGGAATGATGAGTTTGAAGTTTGATGCTGATAGCCTGTCTATTGTCGTTCGAAAAGTTATCGAGGCAGGGAGCAGTCTGCGTGTTGGTGGAAACATGGGGGCCGTTTCGGCATCGTTCACGACATCCCCGGCCCTCGGTGCGGTGGCGGCGCAGTATGCGTCCTATCTCGGGGGCCATCCAGGATCGCTGCTCGTTGCCACGAATGCTGCGACTACGAACGTCCAGTGGCTGCATGATTCGTTAGCGCCGTTGATCCGTGCACTGACGGAGCAGGAGTACCTGTCCGTGGATGCCTTCACCGGGATGCTGAACTTTACCGACGCCCCGGAGAAGGAGGTCCAGTTCGGGATGCCCCCGCGTCCGGAAATCCCGGTGCTCGACCTTGCCTACGTGCCGCCTGTCGCTGCAGTCGAGGCGGCGACACCATTGAAGGCGCTCACGGCCATGTTCGCCGGAGACGACAGCGGTATCCTCGCGGCATCCGAATCCTGGGCCTCGGCCAGCCCACGCATCCCACAGGCCTCGGAGCCACTGCAGAGTGCCGCCGCGATCCCCCCCGGGAACCCGGAAGGCAAGCCGTTCACCATGGCACCGCGCGCCATCCCGCCC
>JABXHG010000645.1 GCA_013393545.1 Alteromonadaceae bacterium
TATCCGATCTTTAAAGTAGATTTCTCCACTCTTGGCAGAATCACATGGATGAGTGAAGGAGAATACTCGGAAATGAGGGCAAATGCCGTCGATGAATTTCTCAACTACTACAACGACTTGGACACACAGAGTAGACAGAAGATTTGGCTAAACCGAGATTTTGTTTCATTAAACGCTGAGGCTCTAGGCTTGCGGCACGGCGGGTAATCATTCTCTTTAATACCGCAGGTTTTAAAAGGGCCAGCAGTATTCCACGCTTTTAGCTTCGGGTTTTCGCCGGGGATCCCTTTCTTCGAAATGAAGCATTGTCCACACATTATCGATGCCACCTTGCACATGGCGGGCGTAGAGAACTGCTATTGAAGACTCTGTGTCGATGACAATTTCGTGCCAGAGTTGGTGGGCATGCAATTCTTCTTCATAGTATGAAATAACTCGGATGTAGCGCGAATCAGCAAGGGAAAATGAGTGCGGATACTGCACACTCTCAACGCTAGAGTACTCACCAGAGAAGGGGCTTCCCCAAAACCTGGCAATCCTTCAAATTCAAGCAAGATATGCGGCCTCGTCATACCGGGTTTGCTTCTGCTTGTGGGAATCAGACCGTTGTTTTGATCAAGGGGCCAAAATGTTCAATTTTGGTACCGTCGCGGTAAACTTGAAATCCCGATTGAGCAGGATATGCATCCACGTGGAAACGTGCAAATGAATGAAAAGCTCCTTGCTCATCCCAGGTGCCATTTGAATAAAAAATGCAGTCGAAAGTAGCTTCTGCTGACGTATTCTTTGTCATGAGCTTAGCGAGAATGCCAGAAGAGACTGGGGCGATGTCTTCTTTGATAGATGTGACACCCTGGCATTTACAGAAGTCATCCCATAGAAAACTGTCAAACATTTGTGATTTGTCATCCTTATGTGTGGTCATCGACTGGATCGCTGCTGCGCAGAACCGTCGCAAAGATTGCTTCGTTCGCTGTGTGGCGCTAATTAATTCCCTCCGGCGATTTTAACGCCGCATTGGAAGCCTTGGTTGGGAAATGCGCGAATTGGTTTCAGATCTAGCAGACCGGCGCCTGCATGGATGTTGAACTAGAGTTGGACGGGCACGAGAAATAGCGCCCGGCGGTGTTTGGGCGCCAACCGCGAGGGACGTGGACGTTGAAGATTGTTGCGCACAG
>JABXHG010000646.1 GCA_013393545.1 Alteromonadaceae bacterium
TGAACGGCGATATTTCACTGTCTTTTTTATTGCCGAAAACAGATCATAACGCACATGCTTTCGATCTTGTCGAAGAGGAATCCGTCATAACATACAACGGAATTGACTATCGAATTAAGCAGTGCGTGGATCAACTAGTCGGAGTCACACCGGTTAAAACCGTAACGGCTCCGCATGTTTTCTTCGATCTCATTGACGAATTTCGATACGACACGCTAAAGGATGGCGTTAAATCAATCAATGTTATTCTCGATTTTATCTTTCGCGACACGGGTTGGACGTTTAGCGTTATCGATTCATTCGACACGGCAGAGTTCGAGAATTTCGGAAACGACAACTGCATTTCATTATTCACACACGCTCTTGATAGGTTCGAAGCTGAGTACGAAATTGTTGGGCGAGATGTACGTATTAGGAAACAGATCGGAAGCTCACCCGATTTTCAATTCCGATATAACCACAACGTCAAAACGTTCAAGAAAACGGTCGACAGTTCGAATTTATCGACGTACATTCGCGGTGAAGGCAAAAAGGACAATAACGGTAAGCCTATGGTAACGGCGGAATACACATCGCCCCTTGCCGGAATTTACGGAATCCGCCATGCTCCTATTTATACGAACGAGACAATTACGAAGAAATCGACTTTAGAGCGTTATTTAAAAGCGAAGCTCCAAGATAAGCCGGAAATTACTATCGAAATAGATTTCGTTGAATTGAAAAACGCCGGCTATGCGGTGGCGAAACCAAGTCTAGGCGATACTGTGCCGACTATTTATGAACCATTGAACGTGAGTCTGAATCTTCGCGTTATGGAAATCGAAGAATACCCGGAATCAAACAAAGCACCGAAAATTACGCTTGCTTCGACGTTAAAAACGTTCGCAAAGTCCGTTATTTCGTATTCGAAACAGTTGCTCGACAAGATATACGATGAGAATTCCGGAAAGCTTCGCTACAACGTGTATGACGAAGCGGTGCAGCGCGCAACCGAGGCGCTTAATAACTCGTTAACGCAACTTGAATATCCGGAAGGCATGGGAATTATCGCGCGAGATCCTAACGATCCAAACCGTTTCGTTGCACTGAGGTCGAGCGGATTAGGCGTAAC
>JABXHG010000647.1 GCA_013393545.1 Alteromonadaceae bacterium
CTTCGCTTTCGGGGTGGAACCTAGTGGCAATCGCGATATTGGTGCCCTTTTCTTTGTGGTGGATGTAGCGCTGTCCAACATTGCTGGCAAAGGAAGTTTGATTTTGCGATTCCCAGTGCAACAAGTCCGGAGCTATTGGGTAATCGCGATAGTCCGTTGATGCGCTGATTCCTTCGCGCTTTTTAAACGTGACTAGGAAAAGGTCAGTTTTAAGCGGCTCAATATAACGAACGCCTTCACGCGGCAGAGAAATCATTTTCTCAAGAGGCTTGTTTTCTAGTGCACCGATGAGCTCAGCAAGTGAGTATTCCGCATGGGACTGTAAAACCCCGACTCCTGATGGTTCAGGAATAACTCGAGACAGATTGATGGAGTACTCCATAATCTGCTGAAGCTCCGAGCGAATTGCAGGGTAACTGCGCAACAGGCGCAGAGCACTTGCGAAATCTTCGGGCACTTTTGCTTTTGCTTGCCCAGCCCAGAACGACAACACCAGCATTCGGGCATAAACCTTCTCTTCGCCGTTCAATTGTTCTGGATCTGGACCGGACGGGTCGAGCAGCTTGGAGTACATCTGCGCACGAATGTTGTCATTGATGTGCAGCGTAGAGCGAATTCTTTTGAGCAGGAATTGCTCGGTTTCATCTGTTTGGCCGCCGATAAGGTTTGCTTCGCGCAAGAACCTCGTCCATGAGTATTGATTTGAATTGCGATACCGATAAATATCGGTGATAGAAATCCCGGCCTCATTCAAGAACTCGGTCAGATTTGTTGTACCGATTTCGGCGACGAGTGCCTTAATCTTCTTCAGAGAGTTGGCGGAGGCACTACGAATATTCTTGAGCACTTGGTCTTGAGTGACTCGGTCCAGGCTGATGTTCGAGCCCGCCGGCATCGAGCTAAAACCTTGCTCAATCTCTTTGACCAGGTTGCTTCCGCGCTTCTTGGTCAACGCTTGGTAGCGTTCGGTGAAATCAAATTGCTGGTGTTGCTGGCCAATAAAGTCCAGCACAACGCACGAGTCTTTGCCGTTGGATAGGCGCAGGCCACGGCCAAGCTGTTGGATAAACAGCACCGGGGATTGTGATGGCCGAAGAAGCAGCAGGGTATTGACCTCAGGGATATCAACGCCCTCATTGAAAAGGTCGACGGAGAAGATAGTCTTTAGCTTTCCCTCTCTCAAATCCCTGATGGCAGCCTCGCGCTCGTTCTGAGGAG
>JABXHG010000648.1 GCA_013393545.1 Alteromonadaceae bacterium
TCTGCTATTTTTTTTTGTGTCGCGTTGGTGTGCTCGGGGTGGGTTACGACCATTGCGTGGGCGGGCGTATCGTTGTGAGTTTTTAGCGAAGTAACTCGGATTCCCTGGCCGAACATATCCGCCCAGGAGGGAAGTTTGACGCTTTTTAGGAGTGAAGTTCGGGCGGAAAGAACCACCGGGATTTTACCGTTTCGGGGCGTTTTTTGGAACGCTTCTGTACTGTCGTTGACGCCGGTCGGATCTGCTCCGAAATCATCAACGTTTACTGTCCGTTTGATTTTCTGTAAAAGTTTAACGTATTCCGTATCTAACCGCTCTTTAAGCAACGGAAATACTTCGCCATCAGCACTGACCCGCGCATCGACTACTTCTTTAACGTTGGTTCCGTCAGCGTTTAAAATTAAGTTGCGCAATCGGTTGTACAGACCGTCTATATAAGTTCGCAAAGAAAAAACTCCGTGGCTGATTTGATCCGATGTATGGGCGTTTTTTGCTTTTTTATGGTCAATTATTTTTGTGTCAATTTCACGAATATCCCTACCTATGTCATCTAGGTTTTGGTTTTGGTCTTTTATATATTGGCGATCAAATCCGCTTGTTGTGGCTTTTTTATAATAAAACTTTCCCAAGCGTTATCACCTCCGCTATTTTTAAATCGCTTTAAATTGCGTATAGATACCGATAAACTGATTTGGTGTATCTTTGTTTGAGACATTCTCAACGCAAACATCCCCGTTCGTCTTTATAATCCCGCGAAAATACTGAGGAGTACCGTCTGTTGCCGGAGATGAAACACCGATAAAAAGGTGATGAAACGGTGGTCTATAACCAGCGGGCAAAGTAAAGACCGGAGTTGAAGATCCGATTACCCCTGACGAAACAGCTCCTCTGATATTGACCGTCCCTATCGCATCCTTTCCGTACTGAATCGGATAGCTGCCGGTATTCGACGTATACTGAATCCAACCATTTTTAAGAGTCGGCGTGCTCCATGTGATAAAAGTTAAATCTCCGATTGAATTCGAAGCCGCGTTCCAAGCAGCTCTTTCCTCCGCTGTTATGTGCATTATCTTGTTATCTACGTGCGACTGAAACTCGGATTTCGTTGTGAGACCCGTTGAGTCAATTGCGGAGTCTTTTATTTTTCCTGTAGACGTATCGATAACTTGGTCAACCGCTTTGTTTGTTGTATTAAAGCT
>JABXHG010000065.1 GCA_013393545.1 Alteromonadaceae bacterium
TAGGCGGAGGTCAGCGTCTGTTGTTCAGATTCAGTGAGAGGGGCAACGAAGCGCCTTGCCATGGTTCCGTCCGTGTCAGAGATCCTGATATGGATTATACACGAAGACTTTAGATCAGGCACTTAGGACACAAAAATCTTGTCGAAATTTTGGTAGAACGATCCGACTGACCTATGCAGAATCTATATTCTATGTAATTACTACCTACATCTAAAATCTCAAAGTTTTTTACTGAGAATTTTTCGCTTAAGATTCCCACCTGTATCCTCCAAAAAAACGGGCCCCTCGGGGCCCGTATAAGTCTAATGCCACTCTCAAAACCGCCCCGCAGGGCGGTGGTAAGAGACTCAGCTTAGCCCAGCAGAGAGAGAACGTTCTGCGGCAGCTGGTTGGCCTGGGCCAGAACCGAGGTGCCCGCCTGCTGGAGGATCTGGTTCTTGGTCATGTTGGCCACTTCCTTGGCGTAGTCGGCGTCTTCGATGCGCGACTGAGCGGCGGTCAGGTTGGTCTCGTTGGTGCTCAGGTTGGTGATCGCGGATTCAAAGCGGTTCTGAATCGCACCGAGGTCAGAGCGCAGGTTGTCGATCTTGCTCAGCGCGCTGTCCAGTGTTTTCAGCGGGCTGGTTGTTGCTTCTGCAGGAATGGCCCTGGCATCTTCACCGCCTTTGATGGAGAACTCTACCTTGGCATAGCCGTTAGATGCAGTAGCCGCTGTCGCTTCAGCATCAACCGCGTAGTATACGTCCTTACCGTCGACGCTGCCCTTGGCGTAGAGGTCGCCGTTATCAGCTGCAAGGATCTTGGCAGAAGTAAGGGCTGATGACATACCTTCAGGAAAGCTGGAGCCGAAGGAGGCACTAATGGCTGTACCGGAAACGATCTCCATTTCGCCCTTGGTAGCGCCACTGGCTGCAACAACATCAAACTTGAGGTCGCCAATTTTCAGGGTCGTGCCCGCGCTGCCTGCTGAGAGACCCGCTGCGCTGGGGGTGCCTGTCAGGCCATTAACGTTGAAATCGTCAATACCCAGCTTTTCAGCGTTGATGGCTTCGAGGTTGATGGTGATGGTTTCACCATCGTTGGCGCCGACCTGGATATCCAGCCCATTTACGCCTTCGTCCAACACTTTGGTGCCGTTGAAGTCGGTTTGCTCGGAGATCCGGTCGATCTCGTTCAGGCGCTGGCCGATTTCGTCCTGAATGGAGTTCAGGTCTTCCTGGCTGTTGGTGTCGTTAGCGGCTTGAACGGTCAGCTCACGGATGCGCTGGACGTTGTCGTTGATCTTGTTGAGCGCGCCTTCGGCGGTTTGTGCAACGGAAATACCGTCGTTGGCGTTACGCTGAGCCTGACTCAGGCCGGTGGTCTGGGCCTGGAAGCGGTTGGCGATGGCCTGACCGGCGGCATCATCCTTGGCGCTGTTGATGCGCAGGCCGGAGGAGAGACGCTCCATGCTCGTAGTCAGATTGGACTGCGAGCTCTGCAGGTTCTGCTGGCCGATCATGGAAGTGATGTTGGTGTTGATCACGGACATGGTGATTCTCCTTGCGGTTACCCTGGCCTTGTAGGCCGGCATTTCGGCCACGTTGTGTGCCGTTGTAATAGTTAACGGCGCGGGGCGGGAAAGCTTTAGGCGTTTGCGGAGAAAATTGTGTAATTGTTTGTAATGCTGGCGGCAAATTCGGCTTTAGGCAGGCCTGCGGCCTGCTTCGCCCGGATAAACCGGCCTCCTACAAGACCGGTTGGGTGCAAGAGTCGCCCAGAGCTGGTGCCCGATGTGTGGACAATGCAGGCACACCCGCAGCGTGCAGCCTGCGGTTAGAAGCGGTTGAGCGGTACTTTCAGGTACGTTTGGCCGTTATCTTCTGCCGGGGGCAGCTCGCCGGCGCGCATATTGACCTGCACCGAGGGCAGTAGCAGCCGGGGCATGCCCAGAGTGGCGTCGCGCTCGGTGCGCATTTTGACAAACTCGGCCTCGCTTACGCCTTCATGTACATGCACGTTGTGGGCGCGCTGTTCGGCCACGCTGGTTTGGTGTTCATAGGTGTCGCGGCCGGGGGCCTTGTAGTCGTGGCAGAGGAACAGCCGCGTCTCGCCGGGCAGCGCCAGCACCTTGTGAATGGAGCGGTACAGGGTTTGTGCATCGCCGCCGGGGAAGTCGCAGCGGGCGGTGCCGTAGTCGGGCATGAACAGGGTATCGCCGACAAAGGCGGCATCGCCGATCACGTAGGTCAAACACGCTGGCGTATGGCCAGGAGTGTGCAGCACGCGGCCGGAAAGCCCGC
>JABXHG010000649.1 GCA_013393545.1 Alteromonadaceae bacterium
TTCCTCCATCTGCGATCGCCGTTCTGCTGGCAACGCTGGCTAAAATCGACATCGGTGATGTGTTGATTGGCGGCATCGTTCCTGGGCTGGTTTTGGCGACACTGTTCATGGTAACCATCTGGATCAAAACCAAGCTTGATCCACATGCCGCCCCTGCCTACGACGTCGAGTCAGTGTCGTTGCCTGAGAAAATCAAGATTTTCAGTCGTGATATTGCGCCAATGCTCAGCGTGATCGTAATGATCGTCGTTATGATGCTGACGGGTTTTGCAACGCCTTCAGAGTCTGCCGCGTTCGGAGCTCTTGGGGTTATTGTATTGGCTGCGGTGTTCAAAGCGCTATCGCTGGAGGCGTTCAAGCTTTCTGTTGTGGGTGCTTTGAAAGTAACGTTGATGGCGTACCTTATTGTTTTTGGTTCGGCAACATTCAGTCAATTGCTTGCCTTTTCAGGGGCGTCGAGCGGGTTGATTCAGTGGGCTGTGAGTTTTGACCTTTCGCCCCTGTTCATGCTCGCCGCCATGCTGCTGGTATTACTGGTGCTGGGCATGTTCATGGAAGCCATCTCGATCATGATGATAACGGTGCCTTTTTTCTTCCCGCTGGCAGAAACGTTGGGCTTTGACCTGATTTGGTTTTCCATTGTTACGCTGGTTGCTCTTGAGGTTGGCTTTTCCACGCCGCCCCTGGGCCTGAACTTGTTTGTAATGAAAGGGGTTGCGCCGGAGGACACCACCATGAGGCAGATCTATCTGGCGTCCATTCCCTACATTCTCTGTTCAATCCTGTTGATTGTATTGATGGTGATGTTCCCGGACATGGTTATCTGGCTGCCGTATTTATCCATTAATTAGGAACCCCTTGATTTGTAGTCATGACGACCGGTTCGCCACAATTGGCAGGCAGGTCTAAATAAAACGAATGACGCCAGTATCGTGGTCAAAGTTTAGTTTCCGATACGGGCATAAGAAAAACTCAAATGTTGGAGGTCAGATATGTCAAATTCATCAGGTTTTAACTGGGAAGATCCGCTGCTGCTGG
>JABXHG010000650.1 GCA_013393545.1 Alteromonadaceae bacterium
CTTTTTTAACTTGCGGAGCCACGTTGATATTAGGCAACCAGGCACCAACCTGAGTGGTTGCAGCAGCGGCAGGACTATGGGAGCTAAATGCTGGCAGAGCATTTCCGGTGGCGGCGTTGATGTTCATAGCAAGCGTCATAGCGACAGCTGCGACCGCGGCCTTGCGAACTAGATTATTCATCGTTTTATCCATTTCAAGGCAGGACGGTTGGCGTGGATAATTGGCAGAAAATCCACGGCGCATAACCGTTGCACATTGACAACAGAAATGCGCATATTGAAAAAGACGTAGAGACTTATAACCGCAGGATAACCAGTGTATTTGCTGGTATTTGCTACCCGTTATTTTAGTTCAGAAAACCTAAGTGTGCGCGGCAAATAGTAGGACAAAACGGGGTCTGGAAAACGAGAAAATCCATCCCGAAATGTTCGGGATGGAAAGGTATATTATGCAGAATAAATTGAATTCAATTGAGGTTTTGTATAAACTTTTAAACTCTGTAAAACAGGTGTTTAATACTGTTTGATTACTTGGAGCGCCCATTCATGCGATTCAAGCGGTTTGCTAGCTGCTCATGGTGGTGTCCCGGCAAACAGTGAGCATTAACGACTTTTTCTAACTTGGCTTTGCTTCCCATCTTCACGGCGAAAGCTTCGGCCATTGTGACGCCGTGTGCGGGGGCTTTGTCGATAAAGATCTCATCGTTAGGCGCAATTGTTCCTGGGTTGACAATACGAAAATAAGATCCGCAATTACCCCTATTTGTGAACAACTTCACCCAGCCTTTCTCATCCAGCCAGGCCGCAAATGTCGCGCATGGGGTGCGGGGGACGGATACTTCCAAGACCGCGCTACCAATCCGAATGCGCTGGTTGATGACCAGATTGCTCAGATCAATTCCGTGTGTAGTGAGGTTCTCACCAAACGATCCGTTGGTGAGTTCTTTTCCGAGTTGGTCCTGCCAGAAATTAAGCTCTTCTCGTGCGAACGCATAGACGGCCTTGTCCATTCCACCGTGGTGTTGGCTATCGCCCACAAAGTCACCTTGTACGCCCGAGCCATCGCCATAGTTGGGGCCAGGAGCGGATACAGAAATTGATTCGGTGGGCCGTTTATCAATCCCGGTGTGACTGTAGGTGCGAGCCGCGTTATCGCGGGGAATGGCAATGTTGGTGGAGATAACGCGTGTATTCATGAGTTCTATTTAACCACTGGGTGAAAACCCCCTGGGGAGTAAACGGGGAGTGAGAATTGAAATGGCCCTTCCGCGCTGCTGTTCATAAAGGCAGATAGAACA
>JABXHG010000651.1 GCA_013393545.1 Alteromonadaceae bacterium
GGGATTGTAGTCCGTCACCGAGGTTCTAGGTGGTGTTGCCGCCAGTCAATCCACCGGGGCTGCTGAGTTCCCCGCGGTCTAAAAAGATATCGACACTGATATTTTGGTCTCGGAATGGTGTGGAGTAGTCACGGTGCATCACCGCATTAGCTAATGCCTCGCGTAATACTGTCTCGGGTATTTCTAGGACATCTTTTCCGAGGCTTCCTTCAATCACTCTTCTTGTTCGAAGGTTTCGGCGTAATGCTGAGATGCATCTAAGACTTGGGTGGCCACGTTGCTTTCACAAAGGACTCGGTCCACGAAACGAGTGTTTTCTCCTGCTGGTGCTTTTCCTTTTCCAGGGTGGACTGCCACATCAATAAATAATTGAGGAAAGAACTGTTGAGGATATTCTCCTAGTGCCATTAGTCCGGCAAGGGTGAGTTCGCCGTCTTGAGTAACTACGGATTTCTGCTTGAGCCACTTGTTGGTTTCATCAAAATCCAGCCGAGATTGTTGGCGCTTCAGCCGAGACTCCATGGCTTTAGTGAGTGAGGTATCTAGGTCATTGATATCAGTACCTGGGACATGTTCTCTGTCGGAAGCGTGCTTGTCGAATCGGTGTTGGAGTTCGTAGACTTCAAGGGCGCTAAGTCGTTGATCCGCGTCGCCAACTCTTTTAAAGCTTCCGTTCGATATTCCCTTTGATTTTACGAAGCATGGGCCATTAACAGTTAACGGAGAAATGGTGACTACGACGCATAGTTGTGTGTCCACTTTTAACAGCTCGACGGAATAGTCTGGGACTGGTTCCACGCGAATTGCGTGCTGGTCGCTGGTATTTAGACCGCTGCGGATACGGTCCTCAACGTCCTTGGCATTGAATCCTGGAGCTGGAGTGAACGATGGTTCTTCTAAACCCAGTACGATGATTCCGCCATTACTGTTAGCGAAAGCGCTTACCGTTTCCCAGAAACTTTTTGATTCACTCTTATGCGCCCATGCCTTTACTTCTATCAAAGCGTCATCTCTGCCGAGGGTACGGAGGCGGGCAAGGTGGGAATCTAGTTCAGATTGTTTCATGGGGACCTCACTGTCGCTCAAAGACTATTAAGCCTCACTGTATACAGTGAGACCGTCATTTTCTATAGTGAAGGCGTCACTTTATATAGTGAGACCGTCATTTTATATAGTGAGGACCT
>JABXHG010000652.1 GCA_013393545.1 Alteromonadaceae bacterium
TTTTATCAAAGGCAAAGCCACTTTTAACTTCTTTGATCAGATCCTCCATGGCTCCACGTTGGTGATAGAGTTCAAAGACGTCACTGGCAAAAGCTGAACTGCGCCCGTCAAGTAGACAAGAAAATAAATAAAGATTTTCAAGTTATTTAAACTAGCTAAGTAACTTATTAATTGAAGATCGCTTAAGCGGCTTGCGTCCTGAATTCTAAAGGACTCAAGCCGTTTAGTCGTTCTTGGTACCTTTCATGGTTATAAAAGTAAATAAATTCATCAATCGATCTTTTTAAATCACCAAAACTGGCATAAGCTTGGAGGTCGTACCACTCTTCCTTAAAATGACCCCAAAAGCTTTCCATGGGTGCATTATCAATACATTTACCCACACGCGACATGCTGCGGGTATAACCTAATTCAGTGGTGTAACGCAGATAGGCTTTGGAAGTATATTGTGAGCCGCGGTCACTGTGTAAGAGTGGCTTAGCTAAAGGCTGGCTTTGTTTAGCCGGACGAAGCGTATCAATGACTAATGATAAATCATTTTTACGGCCCAGCGTATAACTGATGATCGTGACGTCATACAAGTCTTTAATTGCGCTCAAGTAGGCTTTTTGTCCATTGTCATAGGTCAGATAGGTAATATCTGTGACACATTTTTGGTTAGGACCTAAAGCGCTAAAATCGCGGTTTAACAGGTTTTCTTCAAAATTAAAATACCCGGCGCGTGTTGTCGATCGTCGTTGGCGCCGAATGATCGAATGGAGGCCTAATTCATGCATTAAACGGCGAACTTTTTTGCGTCCTAGCGGCTGGCGTGGCTGTAAAAGATGATTTAAAGCCATTGTTATGCGCCGGTAACCCCAAACATCTTGGTGTTCGTGAAATAATTTTTCCACCAACTTTTTTAACCAGTTATTTTCCATTTCTCGGGCAGAGGGCTGACGTTTCAACCATTTATAATAACCTGAACGGGAAACTGACATAATTGAACACATCATTTTAACTGGTAAAGTTGTTTCCTGACGATAAGCGTCAATTGCCTGAAATTTTTTCGAGATCAGTCTCTCCCGGTCCTCCTTTCGATCTCCTTCAATTTTTTTAACAAGTCA
>JABXHG010000653.1 GCA_013393545.1 Alteromonadaceae bacterium
GAGATCATATTGAAGCCACGGACAGATGGAGATTCACTATCCATCTCCTCCAGATTGTTGTAGGAGAGATTTCCCTCATAGAGGAACAGGACCGGCACGGTCAAGATCACGACGACCAACAAAGAGACTAAGGGGCGTCGATAGGAGGTGGATGACAAAAACGTCCACAACCGATTTTCCGTATGTCCCTCCATCTTTCGAGCAGGCCAGAACATGGTTTTTCCTAGAATCGACATGAAGAAAGGAATAATCGTGAACAGGGACAACAACAAAAACAGAACCCCGATAGCTACAGCCACCCCTGCCTGATAGATGGAAAATTGGGCCAACCCGAGGCTGGCAAATCCGATCATAACGGCCAAAGCACTGTAAACTACAGTTTTTCCAGCCGTCCGGTATGTTTCTACAATGGAGAGAGAGACAGACTTGCGCCGGGCCATCTCTTCCTTGAACCGGGAAAAGAGCAGGATATTGTAGTCCGTGCCGATACCAAATAGGACGAGCACCAAAAAGATCTGTGTAAAATTGGTAAAGGGGAAATCAAGCTGATCTACCAGATGGGCCACCACTGCCAGTGACGCCAGATAGGAAGCCCCGACAGAAATTAGGGAGACCAAGGGAGCCAATGGGGAACGAAATACGAGCAACAACACTAGAATAATAAAAATCACGGTGATCTGTTCTGTTTTGCGGACCCCGTCCAATGTGGTGCGGGCGAAGTCCTCATTGATCAGATCCGCCCCGGTCAATTCATATTTGACATCAGGGTTTCCCAGAGCTTTTTCCAGACTGTCTCTCACTTCCGGAACCGAACGCTGCCCCCGATCCACGGAAAGAACGGAGAGAATCGTGGTACCATCTTTGGAAACGAACTGTTCTTTCAGGGCCTTTTCGTCAAAATGGGTCAATACGCTGGAAATTCCCAATTCTTGATCCTGATCTTTCAATCGTTGAATGGATTTTTTAATATTCTTCAGATCCGTGGAGCTCAGTTTTTCCTGTT
>JABXHG010000654.1 GCA_013393545.1 Alteromonadaceae bacterium
GTCTGCTATAAACCGACACTTTTCTGATGCCGTATCACATTTAAAAAGTAAGCTAGAGGCTTTGGCCCAGGAGCTTTCGAATGCAGCTAATGCGGCGGATAATGCACAGCGCAGCCTTCCCGACCAAGGACTCCTATTTGAGGACCTCCGCCCTAGCTATATAGCCGCGAAAACCAATGTTTCCACTAGCTTGGAAAAGTTGAGCAAATGGGCTGAGGTCTCGAGAAAAAAGGCTAAAGATAAAGCTCAGAATGTCCTTGCGGTTGTTGAATCGGAAATTCCTGATCCCCCGCACGTCGACTTCAGCGCCTTGGTTGCTGTGTGTAAGGAGCATAATAGTCGCGTCGCCGAACATGAACAGCGAGTGAAGATGGCAGCGGAGTCGGTAGAGCTTCATTTTCTGAAGTCTGCCGAGACAGCGATAGAAGAACAGAAGGAGAAAATAAAAGCTGCGGAGACAGAGCTTGCCCGGCTAGGTGAAAAGATTCGAGCCACGAACGATCAAATTGTAAGCATTGAAAATGTGGAGGGCGACCCGACGCCCACAGCACAAGTCCTTACCGTGGAGGTCGCTCGTCTATTGGGCCGCAATGAACTGGAATTCGAGGCGGTAAATGGACGGTATCGTGTATTGAGGCATGGAAAGCCAGCCATCGGGTTGAGCACTGGTGAGCGATCGGTGATCATGCTCATTCATTTCATGGAATCGGTCGCAAGGTTCAACCGAGGAAAACCCATTGTTATTATCGACGATCCAGTTTCAAGCATGGATAGTGATGTCTTTATGGGGATCTCGACATATCTTTGGTCGGAAGTGGTGACCAAAAGTCATATCGACCAAATTATACTAATGACTCATAATTTTGAGCTATTCCGACAGTGGAATATTCAGATGGAGGGCGCGGGCAGGCATGCTCCAACTCATAAATTCTATGAAATCAAATCCCGAGTTATCACGGTAAAGGGAGTTGCTAAACGCGAACCTAGGTTGAGTCCGTGGCCGCCAAACAAAAAGGTGCAAAAGAAGATCCGTTCCAGTTATCACCATGCTTTTATTGCTGTTGAAGAAGTAAAACGTCGATTAGACAAAGATGATTCTATGGATAATCGGCTGGACGCACAATTGTTGTTTCCGAATGTTATCAGGAGAATTCTCGAGTCATTTCTTGCATTCAAGCTACCTCAACAGGTGGGAAATTTTAATC
>JABXHG010000655.1 GCA_013393545.1 Alteromonadaceae bacterium
GAGAATTTGCTGAAAGGTAAATGGGAGACTGGGGTTCACGGAGAGAGAATCCTAAGGACAGGATTTCTTCCTGCAGGCAGGTCAATAACATTGCGTGCAATCAACCAAGGCTCCATTGCCTTATCAAGTGTCCTAGCCGTTGGATTTAAGCGACGAGAGCTTATGCGCTTGCATCCTGATCTGGTGATCGGTACCGTACCTGCTGTTCCAACCACCGGTGCTGCGCTATTGTGCGGAAAGATATTACGCATACCTTACGCGATTGATCTCCGCGATGCCTGGCCGGACCTGTTGAATGATTGGGCTTCATGGAACGTTGGGGTAGGCAATAAGTCGTGGAGAGAGCACTTGCTTAGTCGGGGTATCGGTCCGATATTATTTAAGGCAATAGAAGCAGCCATGAATTACAGCCTCAGGACGGCTTCCGGGATTCTCACTACTTCGTCGTGGCTGTCAAGTAAGATTTTTTCAACGACTATCACTGAAAAGCAGAAACCATCGGTGGTTCTTCGTAACGTTTTCCCAACTCAGAGTTATATTGGCGATCGAACGGTTTCTGCAAGTTCGGCTCCTATGAATGAACTAAGGGTGTTGTACGCTGGAACAATTGGACGTGCTCAGAAGTTGGAGAATGTCGTAGATTCTCTCAAATTAGCTCAATTGAGAGGGATTAAGGTTAGCCTCCGAATGGTTGGAGACGGTGCTTCACGCCGATCACTTCAGGGATATGTACGTGATTCTGGTGTCGACGTAGAATTTCTTGGAAAACTACCAGTCGACGAATTGGCGGAGCACTATTTGTGGTCTGACACTGCGTTGGTCCATCTAACGGATTGGGACTCTCTCCGCATGGCTATACCTTCCAAAACTTTCGAATTGATGGAAAATCGTATTCACATCACAGCCGTGGTGGATGGCGAAGCTGCGGAGATTGTTGAATCAACTCGATCGGGACATGTAATTCCCCCAAACGATCCTGAAGCTCTCTGTGCTCATTGGGCCAGATTGATTGAAGATCCGGGCCTATTGGTCGTTTCTCATGAAGGGAGCAAGTGGGTCAAGCGGGAAAGATGCGTAACGACACCTGAAAAGCTTGAGGCGTTCTTGATCGCTATTGCGGAGGGAAAGGACAAATGATTGGAAAGATGAGGAATTTCTCGAGCTTGGCTGA
>JABXHG010000656.1 GCA_013393545.1 Alteromonadaceae bacterium
ATGGGATCGGTACGGAGGGAGGGGAATGATGGATGATCTGTTGAGACAAGCGGAAGCTCGGTTTCGGGAAGTCACACCCTGGAGGGTTCTGTATGAACCGAAGGGGGAGGGCTCCCTTTCTTATGCCATGGAAGAGGCGATTGGAGCCAGTGTGGCTCAAGAGGAGGTGCCGGCGACAGTTCGGATCTGGCAGGGGCCCCGGGCGTTGGTGGTGGCCAAAAAGGATTTGCGGACATTGCAGGCCGTAAAAGCGGCCCAGATGATGAAAGAGGTGGACTGGCCGGTCTATGTCCGGCAGAGCGGAGGTACCGCCGTTCCACATGGCCCTGGTACGTTGAACCTGTCCCTCTTTTTGCCCCGGCCGAAGGAGATGAAGTGGAATATCGACGATATCTATCGGTTGTTAGGGGCGCCTCTGATCCGGATGTTGGAAAGTAGATTCGGTCTGGAACCGTACTTCGGGGAAGTGCCGGGTTCATTTTGTGACGGCCGTTACAATGTAGTGGTACGGGGAAAAAAGATCGTCGGCACCTCCCAGATCTGGAAGGGCGGTCCGGCAGGGCTGAGATCCCAGCGGCCAGGTTATATTCTAGCTCATGCCACTCTTCTCACTCGGATCGACCGGGAGCAGGCGGTGTCCGCCCTGAATGCTTTTTATGAGATGGCAGAGGGAACCCGCCCGGTGTATCTGGATACCGTGGCCACCCTCGCCTCTTTGGTCTCCTCCTCCCCGAATGAGACCGAAACAGCGGCAGCGGAGGGACTGTTGGAAGTGATCGGGGATTGGACCGGAGTGAGAAAACAAGAGCTGCCCACAGAGAAAGAGCAGACAGCGGCCAGGACGTACCTGGAGCGGTCTTTGCCGGCATTCTACGGAGATCGGTCTTAAATGAGCAGGGGGACAAGATCCGGCATTCGTTGTATAATCGAGAGTAACTTTGATAGAGGGGTGTGCCCTGTGAAATGGTGGAAGATGAGAGAACCGGTGAATACCTGGACGCACTTTGTCACGTTTCTGGCTGGGATTGTCGGACTGGTGTTCCTGATTCTTCTCAGTCGTGAACAGCTTTCCGCTCTGGTTACCATGACGATTTATGGGGTCAGTGTCATCCTTCTCTATGGGGCCAGTTCCCTATATCATTGGGTGCGAACCACCCCGGAAAAAGAGATGATCCTGAAAAAACTGGATCATATTGCGATCTATCTGCTGATCGCCGGTTCCTACACACCGGTTTTTTATTACGGATTAGAAGGAGCCTGGAAGTGGGTGATGCTGACAGCGGTTTGGGTACTC
>JABXHG010000657.1 GCA_013393545.1 Alteromonadaceae bacterium
ACACGCAAGCTAGGTTAAAAGCGTTTCGGGACGCAACTGCAGTAGTTAATGTGAATTGACAGTAACCATACCAAATGGTTTAGTAACCAATAAAAGCGTCTTAAACTGATAGGATGAATCATCGGTTTAAGACGCTTTTATGGGACAAGTCTCAGGCATCCGCTTTGCGCTTACAGGCGCCACACTTATTGCCATAAGCTTTGGTTTAGCTCGTTTCGCCTTCGGTTTGTTTGTCCCGCAAATACGTGCTGACCTAGAGATCAGCGCGAATACAATAGGTGTTATCGCTGCACTTCCCCTTATAAGTTTCGTTTTTATCAGTTTGGTGGCTCCTTTAGTTACCAAATATTTTGGTGCCCGTAACACGACGGTGTTATCGGCTTTGTTTAGTGTTCTCGGTCTGGCTACAGTAAGTCAGGCCACTGGCCCCATAAGTCTCGGTTTAGGGGTATTTGCTTGCGGTATATGCACTGGTTTAATGATGCCCGCTTTAACTTCAGCCATGCAGGCTTTGGTCGACCGCTCCATCCATGGACGGGTCAGTTCAGTAATGAATGCGGGTACAAGCATTGGTGTCGCGCTCTCTGTTCCAGCTGTATTATTTTTAGTTGGGGCGTGGCGCTACGCCTATTTATCATTCACGGTAATAGCCGTTATTGGGGTTCTTCTTGCCTGGTATTTAATTCCTTCGGTTTCCAGGCTAACCCCATCAAATGCAGCGCCACCACCGAAAATCAAAGCTAGACAATGGTGGCGTTTATTAAAGCTATCTTTATTTGCTTTCGCCATGGGCTTTATCGCTTCAGCTTATTGGACGTTTGGGCCGGATTTAGTCACTAATTTGGGCTCATTATCATCTCAACAAAGCGGTTGGTTATGGTTGGCCTTAGGTATTGCAGGTTTGGGGGGCGCTATTATTAGTGATTTGGCCGATAGAAATAACCCGGCTATCACGCATGCACTAATGCTGATGATGCTAACAACCAGTTTAACTCTATTAGCCGCCAGCCCAAGTCAAATCTATCTTGCCGTGTTTTCAGCTTTGATCTTCGGCTTGGCCTACATGAGTCTGACCGGTCTGTACTTGATGACAGGTATTCGCTT
>JABXHG010000658.1 GCA_013393545.1 Alteromonadaceae bacterium
TAGGGATAGTGTTTTCACCACTGCCAAAGCAATAATCAAAAATTTCAATTAAGGCACTTTTACCTGTTGATGACTTACCGGTAACAACATTAAGTCCAGCTTTAAAATTAACAGGGTGCTTATTCCCTTTTCTATCAATCACACCAATTTCATGTATAAGTGTTTTCATCGCGGTTTCACTCCTAAAAACGCATATATCTCGACCACCGAGTGACCGCTGAATAATCGACCTAATTTTTCTGCACTTTTTTGATGGGCAAAACCAGAACCAGCCCCATCACCTTCAGCAAGGGATAGCTGCTGCTCATTAACCGATAGCCAGTCATTGATTAAGCAATATTGTATACATTGCTCTGTTAAGGCTTGAAACTCGTCAATTCGCTCTTGAAGATCATAGAGTTTTGCACGGTCGTCAAAAACTGTCCAAATCGAGCTTCGCTTGTTCGAGTTAAAGAGCTTATGACTATAAATAGGGTGACTACACAGCGGGATTACCAACTGAGCTAGTAAAACGCTATTTTCAGAATCATCCATATGTGTGTAAAACGAGGCCAGATATGGCCCATACTCAAATGGGTTATACTTTAATTCATATAGGGCGTCGACAATACTGCTCATGGCTCTATCTTCCACTTCAAATTTTGTTTGTCATCGTCCATGGCATCGTGGATCAAGCCATTTCTAAAAACAGGATCTGGATTTGAGTAACCTTCAATGCCGAATGGTGTTTCACTGGTTACTTGGTCATATAAATCTTGCGCTAGCGCCACTGGACTACCTCGTTTTCGGCAAGCGGTACGGTATTTTGCGGAAAATGAACTAATCCACCTTTCTCGATATTTGCTAACTGCTTTTCTGAATTGCGGGTAGCCATTCAATTCTTCGATTAACGCATTTCTTAACTCTAACCAGTTACCTGTTGCCTCGGGCAGCACGTCTTCATACTCAATTTCAAGAATTTTTTGAGCGAACAACTCGGTCATATATGCATCAACTTCGTCTTCAGTTGCTGCT
>JABXHG010000066.1 GCA_013393545.1 Alteromonadaceae bacterium
GCACCTTGCCATATCGGCAAATGAGATAATGCCCCAATATTTGCCAGGAAAAAAAAACACACATAGAGCGATAAAACACAGTGGACAAGACATTCACCGTGGTATTGTTAGTGACGAGCCGGGGGATCGTATGTTGCGCGGACTCGGCCAGCGACGGCCGCCAGGACATGAGCCGTTCAGGCTTCTCGATTTCCTCGTCATGTTTCATAAAGGACTGAATGTAATAGAACAAATAAACACTTCGTTCTTTGACGCCTCCCTGAACTCATAAACCGTATCACCAAAGGAGAAGCTGTCCTCGACACTATAACCGGACATAATAAATCCTCGCAATTCATACTGGCAGGCCACAATGGAGCGCCCCTTGTAAGCGACAGCATAGGAACATTCCTGCCAGGGCATTTGCCGGGGGCGACCGTCCTGGTCACTGAAAAAATACACCTTGCCGGTCTTGCGGTTGAACACCACCGGATAAACGGAAGATCGCGTCAACTCGAACCATGCCGCCAAAAAAAAAGGATGCCCCCCCAGCACTATTGCCAAGAAAAAACCAATCACCATCCAATAAGCCTGGTCTTTAATAAGGAAATAGCTGACTATAAAACAAGGAATAATAGCAAGAACAACTACCAGAAACCCTCCCCCAAGTAGCATACCCCTTTCTCGAAAGCCGGCGTCCCCCAATACAAGACAATGATCATCGAAATGGAACAGGGTGCTGGGCGCCGCTTTGATATCCTCCCCCTCTCCAGGCGAAGGAATTTTTACATCAGGATAACTTCCTTTTCTCAGAAAGCCTGTTAATCTAAGATACTTTTCAATATTCAAGACATTACCCCAACACGTTAGCTAGTTCTTTCTTGGAAGCTTTTACGCTCTCAAACCTATCAGCCGTACCATAAAAACTATGGCTCAACCATTCCTGTGTATACTCGGCAGCAAACCAAGACAATAGCACAGACAAGATGAGACTAATAACAAAAAGGATCGCAACCCAGCTCAGTGACAGCATTATGAGTGCAATACCTAGCAAAATGCCGAAAAAGGAAGATAATCCGTATAAAAATGAAAGCCCCCAATTCCCTTTCTTATACTCTTTGGACGCATTAATACCATCCAGACCGGCCATAATCCACGCGCCGGCGGCACCGAAAAGACGCCCCGCCACATCGAGCCCGATGACGACCAGGGGCCTGGTGCGTAAATACCCAACCCGTTCCAGCCCTTTGAAAGCCTTAGAGGCCAGCTCACTGATACCTCCCACCAATGAGCTAATACAGGAATAATACCGCCAGCGCATTTCCGTGCTCTTGAAGGGGCGGGCATGTTCCAGCGCATTCTGGGCGTAGTAGGTCGAGATCGCCGTGAAGAACAGCCCGACACTACTCATCCTGACATCGCTGTCGATCACGCGGCGGAAATTCGGTAGGACCGATTCGCGCATGTTGCGGGCCGTCAATAGAATGTCGCCGTCCGTACGGAGCAGTCTTGTCGTGGTGGCACCGCCCCCACCGTGCCCGTTCGCCACCGCCGCGAGCATCTCTCGATCCAGGTAGAAGAAATGCGGCACCTTAATGTCCAGGGCGGCGCCGTCCTTCTTGAGCCATTGCCTAATGACCTTTTCCATCTGCCGCTGGCTGGGACGCTTGTTGGCCGGGATCAATTCCCGGCTTTGCTTGGCCATCATGGCAATGTGCTGGGCGGGCGTTCCCCTGACACCTCGTTGTATCAAGATACGGTCCGTCGAGAACATGGCGGCCGCCATGTAAACGTGCATGACCGCCTGATCCAGCCCTTTCGACAACAGCCGGGCCACCGGTGCACCGCTCTGATGCATCAGGCGCGAAAAGGCATTGCGTGCGGCGCTTTCCGCCTGATGCGACTGCAAGACGGCTTCTCGACTGGCTTCCCAGGCCCGCCGGTAGCCATCCAGGACGCTGGCGGCATTCTGCAGGGTGATCAGCGACGGCGTGTCCTGAATGGCGGCCAGGTGACTTTCCTGGTTATGGCCCAGGCTGCGTAACAGCATATTGGTCGGGTCTGTGACGTCGCCGGCACAGGCCCACTGCTGCAACACGGCCGCGCATTCTGCACGATCGGCGGCTTCCTCGATGCACTCAATAAAGTGATCGACGTACTCGATACCCGAGTCGAGGCGGCTCGTCAGATAATCGGTCTGGAAAACCCTGGCCAAGCTGGCGGATTGCAACCAGGTGGCATGATCCTCGGAGAGCGGGTCGCTACAGGCCTGTTTTTTCTCGTTGATAGCGTCAAGTGCCTGCTGGTAATCCCGGTCGATGGCCTCGTCGCTCTTGTTCAGGTAGGTATCGCCATCCCGCGTGTCCTGCCACGCTTGCTGAC
>JABXHG010000659.1 GCA_013393545.1 Alteromonadaceae bacterium
GAATGTTGAGTGGTAAATTACGCCATCCAGTTCGATGGCGACGTGGTTAAATTCACTGAACGTGATGGCGCGTATTGCTGCACCGACAATGCCTTTGGAATGACAGAAGTGTATTTTGATCATCTGGTCACCGCTTTTCTGAAGAAATTGTCCATATCGTTTGAGGTCTTGCCCAACGCTTCTGCAACTTCGATCAGTTCTGGTCTGTATCGCTCGAACACCTGACTGTCTCGATACCAGGCTCGGGTTAATTTGCGTTGTACCGGGTCTGAAATAGCGCCGATAAACGATTCGACATCATCATCAAGCCCCTCCACGATCAATTGTTTTGTGAATTGTCGTCTGGTCAATGATTTAGGAACCGGTGTTTCAGGAAAATCGGGTTCTACGTTGACGATTTGCCACCCGCTTTGGCCAGAAAAAACAGCCCACTCGCCATTTGCTAGGGGCGGTGGTTCTCGGCGAGTCCAGCCGAGGGGAACACCTTCACTATCGGGGATCTCCTTCGTAGCGCCAGTGAAAACTCGGCGTTCATCGAATTGGAACGTCATTACCATTATTTGGCCCTCACGTATGGTTTACCCGCAACATCTGGCACCCAGGTACCCACCGCCTCCGGTGTTAACGACGCGACATCCGGCACATAAAACTCTGTATTGATGTCGAAGGGGTATGCGGGCTCAAATACTGCGAAGCTTTGACTGTTCGCAGCGAATAAAAAACGCTCGTCCTCCGATAGCCACATAAAACTGGACTCAATACCCAGAACAGTTTCCTCGACGTAAGAAGACTGAGACTGAATGTATATTTGTGTGGGGAACCCTGAACCGTTCGTAGAAACAGCGCTGAACTTGCCATCTTTCGACATTTCCACGGCAGAAACATAGCTTCCGGCGCCAAGGCTCGTTCGAAACAATTCAGTGTGAACGCCGCCTTCAATACCAATAATTGCAAAGTGTCCAGTGCCATCACCGCCTTTTCCGTTTGATGCAACCGCTAACCGGCTGCCAGTGGCGTTAAA
>JABXHG010000660.1 GCA_013393545.1 Alteromonadaceae bacterium
TCAAGCTCACGGTCAATACCGACGAGCGTGGCTACACCGGCAACTGGCTGGATGAAGAGACCGGCCTGGCTGACCACAAGGCACGTTGGTACGGGTCCTCAATCGGGCGGTTTACCGGGATAGACCCGGTGAAGTGGCAAGAATCCAACATTCACAGTTTTAACAGGTACGCCTACGCCAGTAACAATCCCTATGCTTTTGTGGACCGTGATGGGCGCAATGCGGTTACATTTCTGGGCGGCTTGGCTGTCGAATCCTATAACGCGCTGAGAGGAAACGGATTTAACGGGGCCAGAGTCCTTGGCGCTTTGGCCGATGGGTATAATGGCGACGGAGCAGGATTTGCTCGTTCTCTATATCAGGATGTCGAATCGCTTGTACCAATTGGCGCGGTTGCGGGAGCCTTCGTTAAAAGTGCGAGACTGGCCAAGGCGGCTATTGCAAAAGGGGGACTTGGTAAGAATGCGTTCAAAGGAAAGACGCCTGATCAGATTGACAAGATGTTCAAAGACAAAGGATTCCAGCCTAGGGGGCCAAATCCTGTGGGTGGGAAAGGCGGCTATGTTAACCCTAAAACAGGCCGCTCATACCATATTGACCCTGGCGGTAAATACAAAAAAGGCACTGAGTATCCACACGTGGATGTAAACCGCACAAACGGTTCTATATTACCGAAGAAAAAATATCCGCTGGGAGACAAGCTCAATGACAACTGATAGCTTTTTGTTAAGCTTTGAAATCTCCAAAGATGGTGATGAGTTAGATGTTCATTGTGACGATAATGGGCTAGAAAAACTGCTGTCAGTTCTTTCTCAGCTTAGGGGCAAAGTGCAACATGAGCATTTAATGACGCCTGGCTGGGGAGGCAATGAGCTTTCCGAAGAGCCGCAGTCAGAAAACAGCGAGCTTCTGAACAAAGTCACCGTCCACAAATGGTAGGCCCGCTTAGCCCGGATTTCTCATAGGCAGCCAACAAGTCTTGCCGACTGGCCGGCCTATCGCCATACCGGTTCAGCTCAGGGCTTCATCGCTTAATATTTGATCAGTGACGGTCCTCCGGACATACTACCCCC
>JABXHG010000661.1 GCA_013393545.1 Alteromonadaceae bacterium
CCTGCAATTCAACGACAACCCCGTTGAACGCACACTGTTCTACCGTGCCATGGGGGCCGTGCTGGAGATTACGCTAGACGAAGAGATGGAACTGGAAGACTCCCGCTACAACTTAGGCCGTATGTACGGCGAAGAGACTATTGAAGCGGTTATAGGCTCTGTTAACGGTACTTCACGCTTTCACGGTCTAACGCCAACCAATATGCAACTGGAAGGTCTGGACAGACACCAACGTCTAATAGAAAATCATAAGAAATTGCGTAATGCCAGAGTTACTCAATAAAAGGCCGGTTTACAACCAGCCTTTGCGTTTGAAATACCAATATGGAGCAATGCCCGATGCAACCATTAGCCCAAGTGCCCAAGGGTAGCCTAACATCCAATCCAGTTCTGGCATGTACTCAAAGTTCATACCATAAATACTGGCCACCAATGTGGGCGGTAAGAATACAACGGCGGCAATCGAAAATATCTTAATAATTTGGTTTTGCTGAATATTGATAAACCCCTGAGTAGAGTCCATCAGAAAGTTAATTTTATCAAACAAAAACGCGGTATGACTCATCAGAGTTTCAACGTCGCGCATAATCTCACGCAAGTTATCCGCCTGACTCTGATTGTTGCGTAAATACCGCAACAAAAATGACAAGTTTCTCTGCGTATCCATTAAACATAAACGGATTTTTCCATTGCTGTCCTCTAAACGCGCCAGCCGGTCAATTGCCTCATTCAACTCCGCATCTTCCTGCTCTAGCACAATACGGCTGACATCTTCAAGCTGTCGGTGGATATCTTCAATGGTGTCCGCATGATTTTCCACTTTCTGCTCGAGTAATGTCACCAGTAAATCCGGTGCACTCTCAACTTCAACTTGCCCACGCCTTGCGCGCATACGCAATAAACGAAAATCTGCTAAGTCGTTTTCCCTAATTGTGACCAGCCGGTCTGACTGTAAAATGAAAGCCACCGAAACGGTTCGGTAACGCCCTTCTTGCTGCACTAAAAATAGCGAGTGAACATGAATACCTGCTTTGTCCACAAAACAACGCGCTGATGCTTCAATTTCTTCCACGTCTGTGGACTCAGGCAGATCTGTTTCCAAAAGTTGATTCAACCAACTGCGTTCAAACTCATCAGGTTCTTGTATATCAAGCCAGTCAACGTCCCCCAAATAAGACTCAATTTGTTGTCCATCAACTTCAGCTTCTTTAATGCGACCATTTTGAATATTATATAAACGGATCATAGCACTGCCTTAAAACCATGAAATAGATAGGCAGATAATACCACAACACCTATACCTTAAAAGTTCAGCCCGACAAAGGCGCCGC
>JABXHG010000662.1 GCA_013393545.1 Alteromonadaceae bacterium
ATTTTTTTCGCTGTCGGTACCGCCATTAAAACACTCCTTTCATTCGGGGAGACCCCCCTTTAATGTAAAATTTCTGGTCGCGCAACAAGCGAAGGGGGCCCGCCGGTCCCTTGTGTTTTTGTTTTTTAGTCCTGAGGGGAGGGGGCTATAGTTCAGGGTTAGCCTCTGTCTTTATGACCCTAATTTTTCTCTGTTTCTTCTCTGTTTTGGCGCTTTTCTGTCCCTTCTCTGGATGGCGTTTATTGTGGCAGGAATTGCAGAGACTGATCAAATTTGATGCATCTAAAGCTAATTCAGGGCAGTCTCTCAGCTCCTTTATATGGTGCACGGTCTCGGCTTTAGTGATCGTTTTATTAGCGAGGCAGTCTTGGCACAGGTGATGGTCGCGCTTGAGTACTAAGGCCCGGCACTTAGCCCAGGCTGTAGACTTATAGAACGCTCGTGCTTCGGGATCGCGCTTATGTTTGTCATAGTAGTTACTCATCGCCTTGCACCCGCCATGAATCGCGTTAAGGTTAACGCTGGACCCAGTCGTATTAATCTAGGCTTACAGAACGGACGGCCAGCCAGTTGTATAAGTCCAAGCTCATAGTCGCGTTCTCTTCGTTGCTCTCGTAGGTATCTATAGCGCTGCTTACGTTCTCTATTCACAGGCCTTCTCTCCTACGCACAATTCCTTTGTCTCTGTTACCGGAAGCTTAGTACATGTATTGGCGTGCTTGATACGGAAATAAGTACCACCGATCTGTTTATCGTTTTTAGTCCGCCACTCGAAGTCTACCGCAATACGGCCGGTAATCTCTTCGCCCTTATATACAAAGCGCGGTATCGATTGTTCATCCGTTAGTTCTATCGTTAGTAAGTTCGGTTTAGGTTTGACCTCCAACGCTATCCCTCCGTTTCCTTCCGTTTATAGCGTACTTCTAATCCTCCATCGTCATTTACCGCAAAGATAAACTCGTTAGCTCCATCGTTCATTAGTCCGGATATGACGCTTTTCGTTGCCTCCCGTTCTTCTTCCGTACTGTATCCCGGAAGCTTTACCTTAACGTAATTCTCTCGCTTCGCTGTAGTAAACGTGATAGGCGTTACATAGCCGGTATAAGGCTTAGTAGATACGGACGTACTGCCGGACGTACTGCCGTACTTACTACGTATATACTCGACCGCATTAAGCGCAGCATTAATCGGATTAGCCAACGTCATCCCTCCTTTCTCATACTAAAGCGTCAATCACTCTACGGTGATTTACCAATCC
>JABXHG010000663.1 GCA_013393545.1 Alteromonadaceae bacterium
GGTACCGTCATCATCTTCGCCATGCTGGCTATTCATTACGCATTTGGTTTGCTCGTCGGCGTCTTCGATGATCAGATCTTTAGCAGCAACGCCTTGTGGATGTATGGCTCTTTCATTTCCGGTCCCACCTTCGGACTTATCGGGGGCCTTTCCCACAAATTCCCCTGGCTGCTTCTGATCGTTCCGCCTGGTCTTATCGCGGAACCATTTGTCATCAACAGCATCCCCGGCACGAGTTTTCTCCCCTGGCCCACCGTCTGGGCCGGCCGGGTCTCCGGCGCCGTCCTCATCTCACTCGGCATTGTCCTTGCCCTTTATCTGTGGAAAGTTGTCATCCAACCTCAAACCTCAAGTTCCAATGACCGGACCAGCAATGAAATGAGCACGGAATGAATCCTCTGATCCTCACCGCCACTGACATTGCATTTGGCACACTTGCTGTTGTTCTTGTCGTACTCACTGCCTGGTCGGCAATCGATCTTTACTTCCAGCGAAACAACCGCGCCCGTACCTTACTCTGGCTGATTTTCATCCTGCTCGCGCCTTTCATCGGCTCGCTTGTGTCTCTTTTCAAGACACAAAGAATGCGGTCCCGCAGGTATTGAATTCCTCTGCGGAGCCGCATTTCTGTAGCGCTAAACCAAGTGTGTTCCAGCGCAATTTATCTTTCGGATGCTCCCCGAGCTTCATCGGTGCTGCTTTTCGCGACTTTGACGTCTGCATTGAAACGAGCTTCCTCAAAGTCCATGTCTGCTCCTTCAAGAATCCCGCGCGCAGTCTCCGCTACATTAGCCAGCACGGTGCCAGATGCGTTTGCTATTCCGATACCAAATCCCAAGTAAAGCGCAGGCTGCTCTACAAGCATGGGAACATAGGTCCATGTTCCCCCAATGTTGTCTCGGTACCAGCATCCCAACAAGTACGTCATTAGCTCATGACGCTCACTCTTAGGTAGGTCCGAGTCCCGAATTCCCTCAACTACCTTTCGTGGAAACTCCGTTTCACCAAGGTCAGCAACATTCAGGACCGCAGGCACAAGAGCACTGTCTCCAGCCTGATGCTCAGTGAGAACCGTCCGAGCTCGCTTTTCCAGCTCTTGCAGTTTTTCTGCATACAGTTCTGACATTCCGCCGATATTGGCCTGTTCTGTACTCATGATTCCCCAATGCTCGTACAAATAATGGAAATCCTCGCAGCCCAGTTCAGGATGAGGGAATATCCAACGTGTTGCCCAATGTACAGAGAGAGAGAAACTTTCAATGGCTTCTCAATGAATTTTCCCCTATGCGAGCTGCAAAGCAGACCATAGGGGAAAATTTG
>JABXHG010000664.1 GCA_013393545.1 Alteromonadaceae bacterium
CGACTCCGGTCGGTCCCCAGGTTCTTCATCCTGAGTCTCCACCTGTCTCAAAAACCGATGAAGATCCATCCTGTGCTCCGATAGATTTCCGGCACCCATGAGTACTCGTCCCTCTCCGTCTGTTAGGGCATAGGATAAGGACGAATCCGATATCAGTTCATTGAGACGCTCTTCCTCCCCCTCCAACTGGTCCAGAGGGACCTCCTGACTCCGTGTTAACTTCACAGTCAACTGTTGAAGCTTCTCCCTCACCTCTTCGGCGGAAGGGTAGTAGTATTTGGTCTCATGAGTGACTCCGAATCCTGTCAATTTCCCGTACAGCCATAGGGACTGAGGTAGAAGAAATGCCACCAGCAGCGCGAGAAAGACAGCGCCGATCGGTACGATCAGCCCTACCGGTATGACCAGCTTGTCAAACAGAAACGGCAACATGTCCGGGGTATGCAGAAAGTCCGGTCCCCAGCCTGTCAGCGCCATCCCGGCGACCGGGATGCCGAGCAGTTTGAGTACGGTGAATACGCCGCTGGTCAGGCTTTCACGCCAAGTGCCGCTGAGCAACGGGTAAAACCCGCCGGCGATAATCATGGCCATGGCATACAGGCCGCTACCCTCGTCAAGCAGCGAACGCGCACCGGTGACCATATGATCCAGTGCAATGGTGGTGTGCCCGTTGAGGGTTATCGGCACGAAGAAGATGAAGATGCCCAGCAGGCTGGGCAGCAGCAGTTTGATCAGGGTAACGCGCGAGTAGCGCTGTGGCTGTGAGGTGTCAGAGGGCGACATGGGTGGCTCCGCAGTGAGCAGGATAAGGTCAGGTATAGGTGCAAGAAACAGGCATTTCATCGCATTTGTATATACACAAAATAGCACTATCTCTGACCCTTTTGCGTCATCCATAAAGTTAGACTTTAGTCTATTTACGAATACTTTTAGTTCTCTAAAATTCGAAAAAACCGTTAACATTCAACAATATAATAAAAATAATGCGCTGTCTTATCCACTTTTTTTACTAAAACCAGTATCCGGCATTGGCATGCGCTGCGTAAGTCAGCTAGCTTGTATTGTATATACATAATCAAGCTAAATTCAGTAAACCAGAGGATGCTCAGCCATGGTCAGCAGTGATAGAAGTCGCCGCGTCTGGCGAGATGCCAC
>JABXHG010000665.1 GCA_013393545.1 Alteromonadaceae bacterium
AGGTAAAACAATCAAATGCGAATGATAATAGTTTATATTTTTATGCGGCGAAATGGTTGGAGTATCAATCTCAAGCAACAGCTCGTACTTGGTCAGAGGAGCATAAAGCTCGTGTTTGGGGTCGGTTAGAGAAAGGCATTCTCAAGAAGCTTGGAGATAAACCTATTACAAGCGTTCGTAAAGAGGATTTCAGGCGCTTAATTGAGAGCGTTGAGGCAAAGGGTCATCACGAGACTGCTAAACGCATAGCGGACGATACGCAGCGTTTGTTTGAATACGTTGTCGATCAATACTCCCTAGAGGACGATGTTGATATTCGCTTACTGCGCCCAGTTAAAGTCATTTCGAAGCCCGTTGTTCACAGAGAAGCATTAGATATAAAGAACCTACCGTATTTCCTGAATGATCTATCCCGTTATAAAGAGACGGGTAGGGAATTGACGGCACTAGCTATTGAGCTCTTGATATTAACATTTGTTCGTTCGGGAGAGCTTAGAGGTGCGCGCTGGGAAGAGTTTGATCTTAAGAGTAAGGTTTGGTCTATTCCGGCTGAGCGGATGAAGATGAAGAGGCCTCATGACGTTCCATTATCGGAACAAGCGCTAGATGTCATTAAACGCATCAAACGCATATCAGGACAGTATGAGCTGTTGTTCCCGTCTGAAACTAAGCCTGATGAACCAATGTCTGATAACACAATGCGCCAGGCAATGTTTAAGATGGGCTACTTTCCTAAGGCTAAGGACACGAAAGATGGCAAAGTGGCTAAAACTTACGTCAAGTACCGGGACAATGCTCATTACCCCGATGGCCGTTTGAAAGAGAAGGCGGTGCGACATGGCTTTAGAACCATGGCATCTTCAACCCTGCATGAGAGTGACCAGAAGTTTCGCTCTGATGCTATTGAACGTCAATTAGCACACGTCGAACAGCATAAGGTGAAGGGCGCTTATTCGCACACGGTTGAGTATTGGGAGGAGCGGGTTGAGATGATTGAGTGGTGGGGAGAGTTATGTTTATCGTTCACATTGGA
>JABXHG010000666.1 GCA_013393545.1 Alteromonadaceae bacterium
TGAGCATGCCCGTTTCTTTAGAGAAGGTTACTGTCTCAGAGATGACTTCCGGACAAAGGACTTCAACCAGATAGCACGGCAGAAGTGTCATCAGATCGGGGGTACCATGGTAGGTAGCTGGTGCGCCAATGGCGAAACTGATCAGCCTCTATTCTTCGCTCGCGCGGGTAGCCCAAGCGCCACAGGAACGGAAGCCGGCTGCGCCGGATCCTTTCCAGAGGTCGGTATCTTTGCGATGGAACCTCGTTTCGAAGGCGATCCCAAGTGGATAGAGCTAGCGGAAACCCATGACTACAAATCTCCCAGCGATATTGTAAAAGAGGAGCTTCGTGAGCAGGAAGAGCAAGCGAAATTGAAGGCAATGGCCCACCAAGTGCGCGAAGATGCAGTTCGCCAACGCCAGCGTGAAGCCGACATCATGCTGAACAATATCGGCACTTTCATCTGCCAAGTCAACGAAGATCAAAACGTCAGATACAAAGGGCAGGTGGACAACATGCGGGATGGCATGATCCACGTTCATATCTTGCAGGCCTACTCCTTAACGATGAATACTTATTATCGCGGATTTGATCCGGTATATATCTGGGCAGACCCACACACCTGGGAGCTGTGCTGACCATCAGCGATGGATATACGCTCCACCAACCCGACGGAGCGTATATCTCCACACACTACTGGCACAAGGCCTTCTCTTCTTACTCCATTACCCATAACGCCTGGCCTAACTCACCACCACACCTCGCAGCTCCGACTGCCGGGCCTAAATTGACTCCCTGAGCCCGCCGGAGGGCATCAGCCGCATCCGCCCGCCGATGCGATGGCTCTTGAAGAGCCGCTGCTCACCTTCCAGGTCTACCACCACCAGATCCACGTGCCCGGCGGGCTTCTGCTCATCGACAACCAGCAGGTCACCTTCCATCAGCGGGCCGTTCACGACGGCTTCTTCGCTCACCTCGATCACATAGCAGCTCGGGGGAA
>JABXHG010000667.1 GCA_013393545.1 Alteromonadaceae bacterium
CGTGGGTGGATAACCATTTCTGGGAACGCTTCGGCGGTGCCATTATGCTGTCGTTTGTTGACGACTCACTTTCTGCATTAGCGAGTCGGCTCGAAGAAAGTGGTGGTGATAGTGAGGTTACTTTCGATAGCTCAACGGACAATGCTGGCAATATGGCCGAGTTGGCATTAGAGAACTCAATTGACATTAAGCCAACTGGCTATGTTGAACAAGGCACGCGGATGAGTATTCGAGTCGCGCGTGATGTCGATTTCTCCAACGTTTATAATGTGGAGCGTCGCCCGTGAGCATGATTGATGATTCAACATCGTCGCGCAATCTTCTTTCAGCGCTGGGGATTACCGACCTGCTAAGCTTAGATGGTGTCACGGAGGTGGCAATTAATCGCCCTGGCGAGGTTTGGACTGAAATAGATGGCGTTTGGCAGGCACATGATGTGCCTGCTTTAAATCATGAAACGTTCATGCAACTGGCTAATGCCCTCGTTACTTATAACGGGGGCGGTCAGATTGACCGGCAAAACCCTATCGCCTCTGTGACCCTCCCAAACGGCGAAAGGGGGTGGATCGTACTGCCCCCTGCGTGTGCCCCATTCAATTGCTCTCTGACTATCCGTAAGCCGTCAAAAAAGCGATTCACACTTTCCGATTATCGTAAAACTGGACGGTTTGATATGGCACAAAAAACCGACCCGGTGCCGGACGATATAGAGCCGTATCAAAAAGAAATCGTATCCGCTATCAATGATGGCGATATAGAAAAGGTTTGCCGTTTGGCAGTCGATAATAAGTTGAACTTGCTTATGGGCGGTGGCACTGGTTCGGGAAAAACAACTTTTATGAAAACGGTGGTCGATCTTTATCCCGATGATCGGCGGTATATCACTATCGAAGACAGCCTAGAAATGGATATGCCGAAACATCCAAAACACGTTCGTCTTCTGTATAGTGATGTGAAAGGCGGCGTCACCTCTAAAAAGTTGATTGAATCATGTATGAGGATGAAGCCAGATCATATCTTTCTCACAGAGTTAAAAGGGGATGAAGCATGGTCCTATCTTACGCTATTAAATACGGGGCATGATGGTAGCTTAACATCGGGACACTTCAATG
>JABXHG010000668.1 GCA_013393545.1 Alteromonadaceae bacterium
GCTTTTTCACTGGTTACTGGTGCTTGCAGTGACTGGCGCGCTGGTATCGGTAAAGCTTGGTGGCACCTGGATGGTGTGGCACGAACGCCTGGGTCTGACGATTGTTGGTTTACTCAGTTTCCGATTGGCATGGGGGGTTGTTGGTTCAACCTATGCGCGGTTTGTTCAGTTCATTCCGGGCCCGTCGGCCCTTCCAGCCTACCTGAAAGGTGAGTGGCGGGGGCTGGGGCATGACCCAGTGGGAGCTCTGTCCGTGGTGGCCATGCTGGGTATGCTGAGCTTTCAGGGAGTCAGCGGGTTGTTTGCTACAGATGCGATAGCGTTTGATGGGCCCCTTTACCGTGCTGTTTCATCTTCCTGGAACGATACGATTACGTCCTGGCACAAGATGACTGAGTGGTATACTTATGGCTTGATCGGCCTGAATATCGCCAGCGTACTTTTCTACCAGCTGGTCAAAACAGACAATCTTGTTATGCCCATGATCAGTGGCCGCAAAAACGTTATGGGAGTGCAGGGCAAGGACAGGTCAGGCGGAGGTCTGCTGTCGCTGGTTGTTGGTTTGGCGGTCGCCGGGGTTGCTGTATGGGTAGCAAACGGCGGGTTACTGGCACCGCCTCCACCGCCCCCACCCGCTCTGGGGTGGTAAGCGGGGACGGGCGAGGGTGCCTGTGAGGCTTACTCGGCGCGGAAGTCGTAGTGACACGCCTTGCAGGACTTACCTACCTAACTGAACTGCGCAGAGATAGCGGCTTTATCTGCACCGTTGGCAGCGATTTCCTGAAGCTTTGATGCTTGCTGGGCAAAGTTAATCGCAACTTTGCGGGCCCTTTTCGGGTTATCGAAAAACTCTGGCCTCAATCGTGGGTCCTCATTTTTATCCAAAGCTTTTCCCGGGCCCAAGAGTGCGCCCAGCCCGGAGTTTGCAAACGACGCAATGGCCTTTGCGGCAGGAAGCCTTTTCTTGTTGTTTTAGGCAACCACGCCCTCAACAGCCTTGGCCCTGTCTTTTCCCCTTTT
>JABXHG010000067.1 GCA_013393545.1 Alteromonadaceae bacterium
GTTCTGGTAAGGGGGAGCATCAGACCCGTCTGTCTGAATCCAGAGGCGGCCATTGTAGTCAAACCACAAGCCGTCGGGGCTGTTGAAGATATTGTCGTCAGTGAGCGACACGACTACCTCGCCGTCTTCGACCGTTGTTGTGCCTTGCTCTCCGGCGAACACAAAGATATCCCACTGAAAGTTTACCGAGGCGTGATTATCACCTTCTTCGCGCCAGCGGATAATGTGCCCCGTGCGATTATTGGCCCTTGGATTGGCCGCGTTAACCTGCTCCTCTGTACGCTGGGAATTATTGGTCAGCGTAAAGTAGACTTCTCCGGTATTGGGGTCCACTGCTCCCCACTCGGGGCGGTCCATGGGTGTGGCACCGGCAATGTCAGCTGCCAGGCGCGTGTTCAGAAGCACATCCGCCTGGTTTTCAAAACCCTCGAATTTTACATTGCCTATCCGGGAACCCTGAGCCGCCTCAACTTTGGCCACAAAGGCAGGGTCATCCAGCGTTAAGGGCAGCCAGTCACCGGAGCCATCATCGTTGAAACGGGCAACATACAGGGTTCCTTCATCCAGCAAATAGCCGTTGGCGGTGGCGGCATAGTAAGGCCGCGATGAGACAAACTTGTAGATATACTCAAACCGGGAATCGTCTCCCGAGTAACAGACAACTGGCTTGCCCTCTACCGCCGGTGCAAAGATTACTCCCTCATGACCAAAGCGGCCGAGCGCCGTTCGCTTCTGAGGTTTGCTCTCTGGTGTAAAGGGATCTATCTCCACCATATAACCAAAGGTGTTTGCCTCGTTGCGATAGTCGTCGGCCGCGCTTTTTGCAATAGGCGTGACATTGAAGCGAGCGTACTGATCGTCGCCACCGTCGGCTAGTTCCCAGTCGTATCGGGTGGCACTGCCTACACCATGACGGACCTGCTCCCGGGGTTGTTTCCGGGCGCTATTGGCGAAGTAACCGTGCCAGTTTTCTTCTGCTGCAAGGTAGGTTCCCCAGGGTGTGGGCCCCATTGAGCAATTGTTCAGCGTGCCCCGGGTACGGTTGCCGTTTTGGCTGAAGCGCGTTGATAATTTGCGATAGCCCTGGACAGGCCCGCGAATATCCATCTCGGTATTACCGGTGATTCGGCGATTGAACGGGCTTCCGAAGACCACATCCCAGTTGTCTTCGCTGTCTCGCTTTATGTGAACAACA
Source organism: Alteromonadaceae bacterium (assembly GCA_013393545.1). Next base: position 1,196 of record JABXHG010000067.1, read on the forward strand.
GACACGCCGTGGGCTGCAACTTCCTTGCGCACTTCATCAGCAGGTCGCATGCCATTGGCATTATAAGTCGGGCCATCCGGGTGCAGGGCCGCCTGGTTGATGTATTCGTGGTTCATAACCAGCAAGCCTTCATCAGAGCGGTTGCCACCGGTTTTGAAGTCAATCGGGAAGAAATGCATGCCGTCGTGGTGCATGCCTACCTGCTGCTCCTGATCCTCACCCGAGTTAGATGCGTCAGAGCGGAATTCGGGGTAAGTGCCGGTAATCGGTGTGCCCCAGGGCAAAAAGGCTCTGGCGGTATAGCCTTCGGGAACCACAACGTGATTAGCGGTGGAGACGGGGATCGCCGCGAACCCCAGAGCGGTTGCCTTGCCATTACCCGAGCCTGGCGGTGTGCCCGGGTTTTCTGCTGCGTTGTCGTCGTTTCCACAACCGGCCAGGCCAATACCCATGATACTGGCAAGAGCCGCACCAACACCCCCTTTCATCAGGGTGCGACGCTGCATTCTGGCTGCCAGCACCTCACGAAACGCCGTGTTGTTGCTGTGGTTAACCACCGGTTCGTAATCAGGATCAAGATAGTTGGAATCAAGATTGTGCTTGGCCATATTATGTCTCTCTTGCTCTTTCGATAATCAAAAAACGGATGTTGCCGAAAGGACAGTGTCGGCGAGCGATGTGACACCTGGGTGACACTTTCAAGACAAATTGGTTACACCTTGGTCAGTTTTTTCATGGACAGGCACACCCCAAACATTGCGTAACTGTTTTAAATAGTTGGAATTGCTTCCTTGGCCGCCAGTTTGCGTTAGACTTCCGTTTTCAGGATTTTCGGGAAACTTGCTAAGGAAGTGATGCATGGCGTTTGAATACGGTACTCAGAAGCTCAATATCCGGAACCCATTCCGGTTTGAGGGGCTTATCCGGTCAGTTGGATGGGTGATTCTGACAGCAATGGGCGTTTATCTACTGCTGCACAAACGGCCGGTGCGCACTACAGAAAAGGCCAAGTCCAAGATGAGTCTGGCAAGGTGAGGGGTGATTGTGATCGGGGGTATCAGAGCTCTGGGTATGAGCGGTATGCAGGTGATGAGATTGGTTGTAGGGCAAATGACACCAGCA
>JABXHG010000669.1 GCA_013393545.1 Alteromonadaceae bacterium
GCTGGGATGGAGAAAAGTGAGCCACTTCGCCATGGGCTTGTCCAAAATTTCATTCAGCTGTTCATCTGAGGCGATACCCACAATACTGGGACTTGAGGCGGGGCTGTGAATGACCCGCTCCAAAGCTTCCGCCTCATTCTCCTCCGGTTCCGTCTGATTCTGTTCCACACGCCATTCCAGGACAAACTGGTACACCGCATCGAAGGGTTCTCCTTCGGCCAACAGTTTCAAAGCTTCCAGGGTCTCTTCCGGAATCTCTTCCTTCGGGTGGTTCAGCTCACCGGGTTCCCGGATTTCCCGGATGAAAGGGAGTAACTGCTTCGGCACCCCGACATCTAATAGCTGGCGGTCCGTATATATAGAGAAGAGACCGTATTGAGTAGATGGGGAATCCAAAGGAAAACCAGTCATCCCTCCTTCCTCCGCCATGGACCACATGCGTAGGGTGTTGTTTTGCAGATTGACAGTAAACCGTTTCTGCTTTGCCCAGCGATAAGCTTCATCATGATGATCTACCCAGAGAAGGAGTAGGGTTTTTCCTTGTCCGGCCACAGCCCGATCGTACGGTAAGACTGACTGGCCCGGATTGAATAGACATGTGGATCCACAGCCTCATGGTATCGTTCCACATTGAGACTGGATGTTCGGGAGTTTGTCCGGAGCTTTCGGATCATCTCCGTGGTTTTTTTTCGCTCGGTTTGTGGCAAACGAGAGTATGCTTCCAGGAAGGTAACATGCATAGCCACTTCCACTTGCGACTACCTCCTCCAATATTTTTGCCTCAAATACAAAAGGATGAAGACAGGTATACTTTTCTCCATTCTATCTGAAACATAGGAAATATTCGATCCCATTTAAAACATCTAATATTCTGTGTGGACTTTCAGACGGACGGATCTAATGCCTCCTCAGCGAACATTGTGTGGAAAATCACAGAAAGGTAAGGATGGTGGGATTTGATTCGTCTTTGCGCTCTTTGCAAGAGATCGGAGCCGCTCCACCATCCTGCCTCCGCCTTGAAAAACAAGATCAAAGTTGCCTGAAGGGGCACTAGACAACAAAAAAACGGGGGCCTCTCCCCGTTCAGCTCACCATGATTTTGTGAATCAACTACCG
>JABXHG010000670.1 GCA_013393545.1 Alteromonadaceae bacterium
GTGGATATCAATTACTAGGGACATGGGAAATCTCCAATTCTTGTGAGTTAGGGAAATGAAAAGCGGTTGAGGTTTATTCAACCATTATGGATGAGCGGTCGTAGTAGGTTCCAGATGCAAAGTCCCGCGACCATCGCAGTTGAACACGCTCTCGGGCAAGTTCGTCAGCGGTGTTTTTAGTTGAACGAACCAACACGCGGAGGTCTTGAGCAAACCGTGCGTAGTCGAATGACAATCCTGCATTTCGCAGCAAGCTGATGAGAGATCTCAGATGAACAGCCAGTGAGTTCTCGTCACGGCTGAGCAACATCGCATCGCACCGTGGTTTGATTTAATTCGAAGCACTTATTGCGTCAAAGCCGCCACAAGCTCGAGCGAATCCAGTGCCTGGTTCATGTGCCTTTGTCGTTGCTCCTTGCATATGCTGGGCAAACGACACTAGGGAGTAATATAGTGCCTTCTCCGAAGGCGTGAGCCAGTCACTTTTTCCGATCTCATCCTCACTTAGCGGTGAGTAGAGCACCGATAGAACGGATGCGAGCGCCATCGGATTGTTATCCAGCTTCGTCGAACCTGCCTTTCGCAGATTCGCTAGCGCTCTACGCGCACTTGCTTGCGCAGAATAATTGGTCGTCGATAGGTAGTCATCTTGCAGTCTTGAGACTGTCAACGAAACACTCCGGAGCATCGAAAGCTTTTCGCTCTCCGCAGATTCTTGAATAGGGCTTGTCACGATATAGACACCTCACTTGTTAGCTCTTGGTTCTGATCACGAGGACGTGATTTCTTGGTAAGAGGAAGGGCTTTATCTAGCTTCTTGAAAAGGCTAAATTGTAGGGACCCTACGGAGACCAAGCGTCCCTTATCGCTTTCCTCTTGCTTAATTTCACGGCCAGTGTAGGCATTCGGACCGAATCCACGGATCAGGGCAACAGCAGCGTCAAGAATTGTTGAGCGAACAGTTTGCTCCCATTCCCTGCATTGCTTATCGATGGATTCAGGATCAAGCGATGCGAGCCACCGAGAGAACTGTGGTTCCAATTCGGCATACACACCATCAGCCAAAGCTGCATCGAAGTTGTATTCGCCTCCTACAGCCTGGTTTAGCTGTCCGGAGAAGATACCCAGCTCTTTTACCGCCTCACCAGTGTTTTTCGCTGAAGCACGGACCGCGGTTCTAATGGCTAATCCCGACTCTGTATCTTTAAGCACAGACAAAGCCAGTCCTAAGTTTGAGCTTACGATAGTCCCATAGACACTGCTTTGCGGTCCATATTCCATGGAGACAATCCGCACGTCTAGTGCCTGATCGTCCAGATATCCGTCGGCAGCTAGAGTTGCAAGGTTATCGA
>JABXHG010000671.1 GCA_013393545.1 Alteromonadaceae bacterium
CGGGTTCAGGAACTGAAGGGGAATTGGAAATCACAGCTGGAAAGGGAGGCTAAATTGGATACGGAACCGATCGCCCCGCAACGGGTGGTGGCTGCCCTCCATCAGGTGGTGGAAGCCGATGCCATCATGGCTCTGGACGTGGGGGATCACCTGCTCTGGTTCAACCGGGTTTTCCAGGCGAAAAAGCAGGAGATCCTGATCTCGGGGCGCTGGCGTACCCTCGGCTTCGGATTGCCAGCAGCTATGGCCGCCAAGCTGGCTGAACCGGAGCGTCAGGTGGTGGTACTGGCGGGAGACGGTGGATTCGGAACGACATGGGCCGATCTGATCACGGCGGTGGCATATAAACTTCCGATCTCCATCATTCTGATAAATAATGGGGTCTATGCTATGGAGCGAAACCGAATGATCAAAGGGGGGCTTAAGACGCTGGGAGGTGAGGTGAACAGTCCGGATTTTGTCCAGATGGCGGAAGCATTCGGAGCCGAGGGATATCGGGTGGAACAGACGAAAGAGCTGGAACCCGCCCTAAGAGCGGCCCTGGCCTCCCGCGAGGTTTCCCTGGTGGATGTTCGCTGTGACGATACCATCGTCCCTCACACCAAACTGTGAAAAAGGAAAAACAGAGGATCTGGTGAAATAGGAGGCAGAGAGGCTTAGAAACCAAAAGCAGGGGGAGAGGGCCATGTGCGGACGGTTTACCTTAACGGTGGGACTGGGTGAAATCAAAGAGCATTTTCAAGTGGAAGAGATTACGTCGCGGGACTCGGTCCCTCGCTACAATATCGCACCGACACAGTCGGTGCCGATTGTGGTTTACCGGGAAAACACTCGGAGACTGGTGTCGATGCGCTGGGGATTGATCCCGTATTGGGCTAAGGATGTTTCCATCGGAAGCCGCCTGATCAATGCTCGCAGCGAAAGTTTGTCGGAAAAGCCAGCTTTTCGCCACTCCTTCCGTCGCAAACGCTGTCTGGTGCCAGCGGATAGTTTCTACGAGTGGAAAAAAGACACATCCGGTAAAAAACAGCCAATGCGAATTTTGTTT
>JABXHG010000672.1 GCA_013393545.1 Alteromonadaceae bacterium
AAAAAGAAAACGGAAGAAGGTCATCAAAAAAGACACGGAAGAGTAATGTTACTAGAGAGATACAAACTAAATCAGGAGAGGAAGAAAAAATGGAGCAAGGAAAAAACGGCAAGAACGAAAAAGATAGTTTAAACAAGAACGAGAACGGAAGATAGGTATTAATAAGCGGCGGGTTGGAGACAAGAGCCAGAAAAAAAAGCGAAAGATAAGCCAGCTCAGAGCGGTCAAGAATCGAACCGACGATAACCACGCCTGCCCAACCGCTATCCTTAAACATCTTGGCCATGTTGCCGCCCATGAGTGCGCACGTGATTTTCCCGCCGCCATCAACCACCAGAACTCGCCCCTCACCGGGCTGCTTCATTAGTTCTTTAAGCAGCTGATTATCTTCGTCGACCTGCACGGTCTCCGCTGGTCCAGAAAAGTGCTGCACGCGGAGAGTGATGCTCCTATGTTGTGTCAAGCTGATTTGAGAAGTTCTTCATATGCCAACCGTAACTCTGGCAAAGGACGCTTACCAGTTTCGATGTCACTGATCCTTGCCGGTGCGCACCCGAGCTTGTCGGCAACTTGGGCCTGCGAAAGCTGCCTTTCGACCCGTCGGGCTTTAAGCTCATCGGCCCCTACTTGGCTTGTTGGAGTAACGGACTGCCCAAGGCAGAGCACCCGGTAAACTTCCCTGACAATCGCGCGATTCAGACACCGCAAGATCTCCCTTTTCGACAGCCCTTCCTTCGTACGCTTGGCTACATAATCCCTAGTGCGCTGGTCATGATGCATCCGCACCAACGCGATTCGATGCAGCGCAGAGTTCGCCCGCCGAGCCCCACCCCGGTTGAGACGGTGCCGATGAGTCCTTCCCGAACTCGCCGGAATCGGTGCGACCTTGCACAAGTGAGCCAAAGCTGCTTGGGAATGAATCCGACCTGGATTGTCCCCCACACTGACGATCAGATCAGCCGCCACCACGGCACCACATCCAAATATCGAGGTCACATGCGGATTGATTAACTCAACCAGGATGCTGATGTGTTCTTCCAGCTGCGTGCCCTGTTTATGCAAATCCCGGTAGGTGGTAGCTAATGTCTTCAACGCAAGGAGCACACCATTTTTGGGATCG
>JABXHG010000673.1 GCA_013393545.1 Alteromonadaceae bacterium
TAATCGCACGGCTGTTTTGATATCACTTGGGCTCTCTATTGTGCTGGTGGTTGGCGTGCTGTTTGGTACGAAGTACTTCTTTGATAATGTCGCCCGCCAGCCGGTTTCGGTGTCTGCGATTGATTCGCCGGAGTCTTCCTCCCCGCTGTGTGAGCAGCTGGTGAGCAATCTGCCGGAGCGGTTTATGGGTGAAAAGCGTTCAGAGCTTGTTGAGCCGGCACCCGATGGGGTGGCCGCCTGGGCCGCTATTTCTTCCATGGCCACGGTGCTGCGCTGCGGGGTGTCTATGCCCCTGCAGTACACCGACTACTCCGAACCAGTTGAAATCGACGGCTCCAACTGGCTTGAGGTCCGTGACATGACCGAAGGATCTACCCTGACCACGTGGTACAACGTGGACTACTCCCCGGCGGTTGCTGTGACCACCCACGGCGATGAGCAACCAAAAGGCCTGTCTGATTCCCTCAACGCGCTCGAGGCCCGCGCACAAGAGCCGCGCCCCGCCCCGCTGTCACAGCTTCCCGCCGCCGACAGCGCCAGCGCAAGCGATGCCAACAGCACAGACGAGGTATGTGCACCGCTTGCCGATGTCCTCCCCGACACCCTCGGCGAAGACTACCAACGCATGGAAGTTGCGGAAGACAACACCGCCGCCTGGTCCGCCCCTGGCTTCGAGCCAATCGTCATACGTTGCGGTGTCGCCCCTCCCGCCGGTTACGAACCCGGTGAGCAACTACAACAGATCAACGACATCCCGTGGTTCCAGGACACCACCTTGGGTGAAGGCACCACCGCCGGCACCTGGTACGCACTGGGCCGCGCCACCGACATCGCCGTGTCCGCCCCACAAGGCGTTGCCAACACCGCCCTGGTTGAACTCGGCGACCTCATCTCCGCCAACACCGCCGAGCAAAGCTAGCCCAGCTCCACTCGAAGCAAAGAGTTCTAGACACAGCACCAGAACAGCCCGCATAAACGAAGGCACGCTCGATCCGACAAGGATCAGCGTGCCTTTCGCTTTCCTTGACCCGAGCAAATAGGTAGGTAGACTGGGCTACCTACTCAGGAGGGAAGTTATGCCAACAGCACGTGAAAAGCTCTTGCACGCAGCAGAAAACCGTTTCTACAACAACGGCATCAATGCCACCGGGATTGACTCCATTACGACAGATGCAGGCGTTGCAAAAAAGAGCCTGTACAACAA
>JABXHG010000674.1 GCA_013393545.1 Alteromonadaceae bacterium
TCACAAAAAGACTTAGATGTGACCGCAAATAATATATCGAACGTAAAAACGACCGGCTTTAAACAGTCGCGGGCAGAATTTGCCGACGTTTATGCTACCAGCATTTTTAATGCGGGTAACACTAAGGTGGGTGACGGTGTTTTGACATCTTCGGTTGCTCAGCAGTTTAGTCAGGGGACTCTGGACTTTACTGAGAACTCGCTGGATATGGCTATTAGTGGAAACGGCTTTTTTGCGACTACTGATGGACTAGGTTCTCGTGACATGACTTACACTCGTTCAGGCGCCTTTAAACTTAACGAAGATAAATTTATTGTCGATAATCAGGGTAATTACTTGCAGGGCTATCAGGTTGATCGCAATAGCGGTACAAATTCCTCTACTGCATTGGCAACGACTCAGCCTATCCGTATTCCGGACGTTGCTGGTGCACCACAAAGCACAGATAACATCTTTACTGCTTTTAACGTAGATGCTCGTCGTTCTCCAATTGATGGAACGGCTAATCCCTTTGATCCGGAAACACCAAGTACTTATCACAGCTCAACCTCTGCGACTATCTATGATTCACTAGGTGAATCTCATACTTTGTCAACTTATTATGTAAAGCGTGGCAACAACCAATGGGATGTTTATGCGACCTTTGACGGCGACGAAATTGATTTAAGTCCGACCGGTACCGCGACATCGACACCAGCGGCAAGGAACTCTGTTAACGGCTATTCAGGTTTGGAAATAAACTTTTTAGGAAGTGGTGAGCCGGACGTGCCAGCAGGACAAATAACATTTGATCCGGGTTCTATTGACTTATCTGGTAATAACGCTGATGGCGACCCCTACCTGGATAATGGTGCAGACGCCCAAACGGTTCAGTTCAACTTCCAGGATTTGAGCGGAACAACAAGTCCCACACAGTTTGCTTCTGATTTTGAAGTAACCAACCTGGATCAAGATGGTAGCACGGTAGGTCGTCTGACCAACGTGGATATTGATAAATCGGGCTTAATTGCCGCAACCTATTCTAATGGTGATGTCCAATACTTAGGACAGGTTGCGATTGTCCGTTTTGCTAATGAGCAAGGCTTGACCCAAATTGGTGGTACAAAATGGCGTGAAAGTATTGACTCCGGTGAACCTTTAGCCGGTGAAGCCAATACCGGAACATTCGGTGGTATTGAAGCGTCAGCACTGGAAAACTCAAACGTTAACCTGACCAAAGAGCTGG
>JABXHG010000675.1 GCA_013393545.1 Alteromonadaceae bacterium
GACACCAGCGGGTGTCTTGCCTTGGTCGTTCTTAGCAATCCGTTCGGACGGGCACTTGGGACATCGCTCGTTCATGGCTAATACCTCTGTGCATGGGAGGGAAGGCACCGTTGGGGCCTCGGTTCACAGAGGTGATATAGGTTTGAAGTTTTTTTCGTTCAAAGTAGCCGGGCTCACCGCATATTTGGGATCTGGGCTAAACATTTCTCATAGCAGAAGGTAAGGTGATTTACACCACCCGCGCATAGATTAGAAGGATAGGACTGCTGCATGGAACTTGCCGAAGACAATGCTTGGCTTGAACAACTTGACGCGTTTCTGAGTCGTCGAAATCAAACTTGGTTGCTGGGGGCCGGCGCTAGCTATGAAGCCAACCTACCTTTGATGGGCGCACTTACGGAGATTGTTCTAGAACGCGTCAAGGGCTCCGATTTTGAGCCATTGATACACGACCTACGAAGCGATATAGCTGATGACGCTCACATCGAGCATTTGCTCAGCCACCTTGGTGATCACTTCGCTCTAGCTGAACGGAAGAAGTCGAAGAAGGCAACAATCTGCGGTAAAGAATATGGGCTTTCAGAACTTCAAGGTGCCCACAAAAGCATTCTAAAACACATTACCGAGACCATCCTGTTTGGCTGCAAGCAGAAAAACACCGACGAACAATGGGAGATTGGCGATCAAGGCAAGTCTATTGTTGACGTAGCTCCACACAGAAAATTCGTATCGGCACTACTGAATACACGAAGAGCTGGTGTGGAGGGGCGCCGACCTGCCGTCAGGTTATTTACAACCAACTATGACACTCTCATTGAGGATGGGTTAGCTTGGGAACGATTTCGATACTGGGATGGATTTTCAGGTGGGGCGGTTGCCTACAGAGATTATCGCTTCGGCTCTAAGGAGCCCGAAATCATAGACCGATACGATGCACTGGTCTCAAAACTCCACGGTTCAATTGATTGGCACCTTGACGGAAACGGCTCGATCTACCGCATAAGAAGGAATGATCCTACTCCAGGTGACGAACGCCATGTCATGATTTACCCGCAGGCAACTAAGTACATTGCCACGCAAAGAGACCCTTTTGCCGCTCAATTCGAGATGTTCCGCCGCTCCCTCCCCCTCTGGCAGGATAGTTGGCACTACTTAATTTTTAACCAGTTGGGCGGTTCAGGTGTTGATAGTGCCTCGTTATTCCGAAGAACGTAAAGCCGCCGTGCTGGCGAAGTTGTCGCCGCCCCATAG
>JABXHG010000676.1 GCA_013393545.1 Alteromonadaceae bacterium
CGCTGCAGGCATACCATGGGTCAAAGCCTCAAGCACAACATTGCCGAACGTATCGAAACGTGAGGGAAATACAAACAGATCCAAGCCTAAATAAAGCGACGACAGATGCTCTCGGGTTTGCCAGCCCACAAAGGTCGCATCGGGCATTGCTCTTTGTAGCTCTTCAGTGGCCGGTCCCGACCCGGCAATCACGATCTCAAGATCTGGAACCGACAGGCGCGCTTTTCTCATGATTTCAGGCAGATCAAAGAGGCCTTTTTCATGGCTCAGCCGACACGCAATAAACAGCACAGGCGTTTTATCATTGGCGCCGGGAATCAAGTCCGACTTGTGCACTGGTTGAACTGTAAGGTCTCTCGGGGAAGTGTGATGGGCCGTGAGGAACACTTTTTCTGCCGGCATCTGCATTTCATAGCCGGTCAACCACTCCTTGTGTTCACGATTAAGCACAAAGATGCCGTCGAAACGGCTATAAAGCGCACGCATCAGGCGGCGAATCCGATCTCGTTCGTATTGATTCAGGCTGGTGGTGTGAGCAATGAAGTCGACCCAGTCCGTGTGCATGAAAAAGTAGCTGGGCACATTGAACATCTGTTGCAGGAACAGGGCAACAAGTGCCATCGGCCCTTCGGTGGAACAGACAATTCGATCGTAGCCGCCTTCATAGAAAATTCGAGCAATTTCCATCACATCCGGAACCTGAAGAGTTTGCTCACCAAAGGGGCGCAGGTCAATATCGGCAATAGGCTGCACGACATGCAGATGCGGCTCAGACACTGCTTGAGGGTGGCAGATCAGATAATCAACCGGGAGGTTCGTGCGCTTGATTTCCTTCAGTTTACCGCTCAGCGAGGTCGATACTCCGTTCTTGTCGAACAGAGTATCAGTGAGATGCAGGGCTCGTCGGGAGTGTTCATTTTTACCAAGCTCCCGGGCAAACCGATTCAGGAGATCGCGATTCTGATACAGCACACGGGTGGACACCAAAGTCGACCCTGCCAATATGATACTGATCAGCATTGGAAAGGACAGGCTATCCAACGCCTCGGCCATGTTAACGTTACTCATGTTTTC
>JABXHG010000677.1 GCA_013393545.1 Alteromonadaceae bacterium
CTCCGCCGCGATACAACACCCCCGGGAATGAAACGATTGCCGCGGTGCCGTTGACTGCGAGACAGGACAGAGTGTGCCTCGTAAATGCTAAATCCGCTTTAGACTTTGGTGCCAGCACTCCCGCTGGTGAATAGCGCGGGTCGTTAATCAGCACCGGGTTGGCGTCGCCTTCCCATTTAATTGAGTATGGGGGGTTGGAGACGATAGCTTCAAATGGCTCATCATCCCAGTGCTTGGGTTCGGTCAAGGTATCACCGAGAGCAATATTGAAGTCCGCATAGTTCACGTTGTGCAGAAACATGTTGATGCGCGCCAAGTTAAAGGTGGTTAGGTTAATCTCCTGACCAAAGTAGCCACCACGGACTCCACCTTTGCCGAGAACCTTTTCAAACTTCAAGAGAAGTGAGCCAGAACCAACGGCGGGGTCGTAGACCTTATTTACGGAAGTCTTGCCTACGACTGTTATCCGTGCGAGGAGTTCCGAGACTTCCTGCGGCGTGTAGTACTCGCCACCGGATTTACCTGCTGAAGAGGCGTACATGCCCATCAAGTATTCGTATGCGTCGCCGAACACGTCAATGGAGTTATCCGACCAGTCACCTAGTGGAAGATCGCCGATTGCTTCCAAAAGCTTAACTAGCGTTGCATTTCGCTTCGCGACTGAACTTCCCAGGCGAGTACTGTTGACATCGAGGTCGTCGAACAGCCCTTTGAGGTCATCTTCACTGGGGGTTCCGACTGCGGAACCTTCAATGTTTTTAAAGACTGCCTCGAGTGTCTCATTAAGGTTCTCATCCGATTTAGCCTTAGCGCGGACATTCACAAAAAGCTCGGAGGGCAGGATAAAGAATCCTTTATCGGAAACTGTCCACTCGCGTCCAAACTCAGCATCTTCATCGCTAAGTTCCGCATAATTGAACTCCGCTGTGCCGGCCTCATGCTCGAGGCGGTTTAAGTAATCGGTGAGATTCTCCGAGATGAATCGATAAAAGAGCAGACCTAAGACATAGCTCTTAAAATCCCAGCCATCAACACTGCCGCGTAGATCATTAGCGATCCGCCAGATCGTTTTATGCAGTTCCGCGCGTTGTGCTTCTTTCACCACTCAAGTCTCCTTTTGATGCCAAGTCCCGTAGAGGATTTGTTCTTCTGCCGTTGGCACAGGTTCCTACCAACAATTTCGTCGGCTCAATAATAGGTTGCGAACCGAACTTGGATTTCACGATTGGAAAACCTAAAATCCGCCTCGCAAGAGCTAATCCCC
>JABXHG010000678.1 GCA_013393545.1 Alteromonadaceae bacterium
GTCTGATGAAGAATTGAAGCACTACGGCCAGGTAAAGGCCGAAGTCAAATTGTATTATACAAACGGTCAGGCGCTTGCGACGATATTTTTCACTTTCTCTATTGCGAAAACATTAGAAGATCAGAATATCGTACCGGTCGCAGAATATTACATTGATGATTTTGAATCCTTACGGGCTGGCATAAACAAAACTGTGGACGAAATTAGCCAAACTCTCGAAGAGATTAAAGCGAAGTTTGATGAATTTGAAAACATCGAAACGAAGGACGGCGCGCAGGAGAAGGCGAATGCCGCGCAGGAGAAGGCGGAGGCCTACACGGATCAACACGCAGCTAAAACGGACAATCCGCATAAGGTCACGAAATCCCAAGTCGGATTGGATAAAGTTGATAACATAAAGCAGTTAGCGAAATCCGATTTTGATTCGTTTTATTCGCGTTATCAAACAGAAAAAGACAAATGGAATGGCGGCCAGTTATTTAAGTTGACCGAAGACAACGGAAGCAGAAAACTAATTGCTGATGGCACTGACCTGTTAACTTTACCGTCTGGTCTTTATTATGGTGTCAGCAGCAAAATCATAAACTCTCCAGACCCGAATGCGGTCGAATGGTTTCATTACGATGTTTCAACTAATAATACACGCAAAACGATCGTGGTAACTGCGACGAACAATCCTAAAAGGTGGTTCGGAACAGTCCACACTGACGGGTCATTCAAAGGTTGGCAGAGATTTATAACTGATGCCGACTTATCCCCGACTTGGAATACCGTTACGCTCATAAATGGAGCGACACAGGATTCGGTGTATCCGTTTAAATTCTCGGTCAGCAACAACGTTCTTTGGTTGCGTGGCTCTTTCGGAATATTACCATCCGTCGGCACGTCAGTCGCAAAATTTACGAATAAGCCGACGCAGACAGTCGATCTCGTTGTACCTACGATAGGTTCTTACGGAACGGCTCGTTTTTCTTTAACGACTGACGGCGACTTGAAATACGACGGTATGTTGGCGAACGATGAAACAAAGGTAACGAGGGTGTCGTTTAATGAATCAATACCGTTATGGTAGAGGAGGGACGTATCATGCACGTTCTTTTTTACGATGAGAAT
>JABXHG010000068.1 GCA_013393545.1 Alteromonadaceae bacterium
CGCCGATTTCCAACAGCATGAGCAAATCGCAGAGCAGTTTGCTCATGAGCACCGTCAGCGTCTCAACCGTCAAGCTGCGCACGACGAGGCAACGGCGTCGGCGCCCAGGGCCGATCGCCTTGATTCACAGTCGAATGACAAAAAGCAGGAGCCAATGCCTGCGCGCAAGTTCCCCACCGTCGTAGGCAAGCGGCTTTCGGATATACAAGGGAAAATGGAAACGGCGGCTGAAGAGCGCGATAGCGCGAAGTCGGCCGAGAGGGACGCCGCGCAGGCAGTGAGCATCGCCACGGCCGAGCTGGAACAGATTCGGGGATGGTTCAAGAAACGGCGGCGGCGTGAGGCGACCCAGCGGCTCGATAGCGCGCAGGAGCGCCACGCGAAAGCCGAAAGGCATACTCAGGCGGCCGAAGCCCAGTACGCCTCGTTAAGCCGCGAATATCGCCAGCTGCGTGAAAAAGCGGCTTCTATCCAGCCAGGGTCAGAGCGTTCTACGATCCGTAAGCAGCGCTTTCAGCCCCCTGCGCCGACGCCGGAAGCAAAAACGGCGCAACAGCCGCAGCGGGAAACGTGGCACGAGCTTGAAAAGCGCGCACAAGCCGCGATTGACGAAGTGTTGAGCAACCCCAACCGGCATGAGCGCGCCGCGTTGATCCGACAGGCTGTGACACATGACGACGAGCGTTACGCAGAAGCGTTTGAAGAGGCCATGATTGAGCGCGGTATCGGCGTTCACGGTGAGCTATCCCCTGCAGCGCAGCGTGAGCAGCAGCAAAGAGAACAACAGCCGTCTGATAAAGAAATGTCACAACATATAGAGCACGCCCGCGAGGATCTTAGCGGGCCAGGTAGCAGGAACGGTGGACCAAGCTTGTGAGGTGCACGAGCGCCTCTTTCACCACCGCCTTGGGCAGCGACAACCCCATTCAAAATAAGGTCGATAACGCCCTTTAGCTATGAAAGCATCTCTACTGAGCGTTTTCTTCCCTAAGCCCTTCGAAGTTAAGAAAAGTATCCAGATGCGTGAGCACCTATTGACAAGCATGGCAATTTGGATCAAATTTGATCCAAAATTTTAGGAATCAACACCAATGAAATGTGTAGCAACACAATCTGTAACTAAAACAATTTCGGCGAAGCCGTTTCTCAAATGGGCAGGTGGTAAAAAACAGCTTCTTGATGAGTTAATGGCTAAGGCACCAGATAGCTATGGCCAGTATATTGAGCCTTTTATCGGTGGTGGCGCTATGTTCTTTGCAATGCAGCCACGCGCCGGTGTCATCGCCGATTCAAACCCGGATCTTATCAATGTCTATAAATGCATTGCCGATAATGTTGAGAAGGTCATAGAACATCTTAAATTATTCAATAATGATGAAAGTACTTTTTATAAAGTTCGGGCTTTATGTGTTGAAGGTTTAGAGAAGGAATATGCAGCAGCTCGTACTATCTATCTTAACCGAACTTGTTTTAATGGACTTTATCGCGTCAATAAGAAAGGTAAATTTAATGTTCCTTATGGCCGATATAAAAACCCTGGATTTTGCCAGCCAGAAGTTTTACGGGCCGCGTCAAAGGCGTTGAAAAATGTAGAAATTATATGTGGCGATTACAAAGATGTCCTCGCAAAAACTGCAAAGCGTGGTGATTTTATTTTTCTTGATCCACCTTATTTGCCAGTATCAGAATATGCTGACTTTAAGCGGTATACTAAGGAACAATTCTATGAAGAAGACCACCGAGAGCTGGCCGAGGAGGTCGCTCGCCTGCAAAGGATTGGCTGTCATGTTGTCTTGACAAATTCTAATCATCCGCTTGCGCATGAACTGTATGAGCCTTATGAAATAGAAATTGTGAACACCCGGCGTAATATCAACTCTAAAGCTGTGAAACGCACTGGTCAAGACATGATTGTCAACGTGCAACCCTGACCCGCTGGTACACAAGCCTTGCACGAATCGAAGGTGAGACCCTCCCAGACTGGTCTGAAATAGAACCGGACGGCGACGTGTTGGCAGCCCTGAGGGACGACCTGAACGTATCACGAG
>JABXHG010000679.1 GCA_013393545.1 Alteromonadaceae bacterium
GGGAATTATCTTACTAGTTATAGAGCAACTTATCGACGCGCTTATTTGGTCAGTAACTTATCCTTGGCCTGCCGGTTGGCCTTGCGCATTTCGGAAAAGGCCGAGTCTTTTCTGTAACGGCCTTTTTCAACGTGTCGGATAATGGATACATCTTCAACATCCAGCGGCTTTCCATGCGTGCCCAGTAACCAGCGAAACGCTCTATCTTCGTATGCTTTCGCCCAATGGTCTTTCGGTGCCTGGTAGCAACTTGTCTGCTCACAGTAACCATAGCGGCGGGCGGTATCACCATGAGTAATTTGTACGGGGCCCGTTGCTTTGCTGAAGGTGTGGTAGTTATAACCGGCTTTTTTCAGGCATTCATCGGTCGAAATTTCTTTGCCGTTACACAGAACGTCATGCTCTTTGCTTAACAAAGCCGTGCGT
This sequence comes from Alteromonadaceae bacterium, assembly GCA_013393545.1. The sequence goes on from JABXHG010000679.1 coordinate 427, forward strand.
GCAACTTTTTCAGGGAACACCAGAATACACGATTCTTTAGTGAGCGCCTCTTTCAAGCTAGGAAAGGTATTTTCACCAAACATTAAGTCGCAGTCGGTAAACCATATCCAGTCAGCTTTGGTTTCTTTCGCTGCTTTATTCCGGCCAATAGCGCGTCGCATTAAGTCGTTCTTCTCAAGCGCAACGAAGTTCCACTCAATATTATCAATTTTCTTACTGGCATATTCTTCAATTAGAGCAACTGTCTCTTTGTCTTCCGGGCAGTAAAAACCGGTCAGGGTCACTTTAAAATCTTTCGGTGCGTGATCAACCAAGGACTTCAACTGGTACACGAACAAATGCGAGTAGTTCCAGCAATGACTGACTATTTCGATATGCTCTGGAGGACTGGTTATATCATCAATTTCTGTAGACTGGGGGACATCGTAAAACCAACTGGCAGGAAAAGGGCTGGAAACTGCAAATCGTAAAACGAATTCTTTACTCTGCTGTAGCCAATGCTGTGTCGCCATTAAGTTATTGCCCCGTTTTCGTTTTTTAAAAAGAATGTGATATTTTCGACACAGGTTACAGAACATTAGTTCACTTTGTAACCTTGATATTATTAATGTAGCTTTAAATTGTTAACTATTTATTACCGTTAGTTAACCTTAACGTCGCTTCATATCCGCTAAGAAGTCAACAGGGCCT
>JABXHG010000680.1 GCA_013393545.1 Alteromonadaceae bacterium
ATTGCAATAGCAAAAGTCGGGGACTGACGCTGCGTGCATGACCCTTTCATGCGGGCAAGGCCAGTCAAGAATTATCACCAGGAACGTTCTCACTAGCGGATGTCTACCGGGTTGCCGGAGGCACATTTCCGGTTAACGCCTATCAGCCGCCTGGCTTTTTCTCATGACTCCTGGCCAGGTGCCTGATGCAACGGCTATAGGAGCTTTGTCTGTGGCCACGAAACACGCCGCGCTTCACGCGCTGATTGAACCTGTTGCTGCCGCCATGGGCTTTGAGCTATGGGGCATCGACTATCTTTCCCAGGGCAAGCATTCACGCCTGGTCATTTATATCGAGCGTGAAAGCGGTGTCAGCGTGGATGACTGCGCCGATATCAGCCGTCAGGTCAGCGCCGTTCTGGACGTGGAAGACCCGATAGCCGAGGCGTACCGCCTGGAGGTTTCCTCGCCGGGCATGGCGCGCCCCCTTTATACCCTCGATCACTTCAGCCGTTTCCAGGGCCATCAGGTCGCACTCAAGCTGCGCACGCCGTTTGACGGGCGGCGTAAATTCAGCGGTCTGCTGGCTGGCATCGAAGGCGACGAGGTGCTGCTGCAGCTTGACGGTGAGGAGTATTGCTTTCCCATCGAAAGCATTGATCAGGCGAACATCGTGCCCCAGTTCAAGAACTGACCGGGCGGACGCAACCGGCGCTTGGCCGGCTTGAGCACATAAGGACAGGTTTTGGCGAGGCAAACGCATGAGTAAAGAAATTTTAATGGTCGTTGACGCGATCTCGAATGAAAAAGGCGTCCCCCGCGATGTAATTTTTGAAGCGGTAGAAGCGGCGCTGGCCAGTGCCTCGCGCAAGCGCTTTGACCGTGAAGAAGCCAGCGTGCGGGTGCGCATTGATCGTAGCACCGGGGAATACGACACCTTCCGTTTCTGGACGGTGGTGGAGGACGATGAGTTTGAAACCCCCGACTATGAAATCAAGCAGACGATTGCCGAGCAGCGCGATCCGCCGCTGGCGTTGGGTGACGTCGTTGAACACCAGATTGAAAACGCCGAGTTTGTCCGTATTGCCGCGCCAACGGCCAAGCAGGTCATCGTGCA
>JABXHG010000681.1 GCA_013393545.1 Alteromonadaceae bacterium
GTGCTGCAAACACTACGGAAACGATCTGATAAGTCTTGACGCTGATTTCAGGGCTGTACATTGTGGTGTCTCTTTCCAATTTGAGGTACCCCGATGGCTGCCGGGACAGTGATTTTCCTTAACGGGAATTTAACGCGAACTAAACCAATCTGGCAGCCCCAAATGACCACTTCATTGGATGCTACTGCTTGATGGATGTCCTGCATCTATCACGTCAGTGCGTGAAAAGAAGAGACGCTCGACCCATGCGAAGGGGAGCGCCGGAAATGCTTCAAATCAGTGCTAGTAGAAGCCCACCGAGCGCCCCGACCAAGACGACAGTCCAGGGTGGGCGTTTCCAGGTGGTTAGAAGGACGAAGCAGGCTAGTGCCAAGGTGAATGTCGCTGGTCCTGTGATTGCTGATGTGAATACGGGTGTGTAGAGCGCGGCGCCGAGCACGCCGACGACGGCGGCGTTGGCGCCGCGCATTGCTGCTTGGGCCCAAGCGTGTTGGCGCAGTGAATTCCAAAACGGCAGCACGCCGATAAGGAGTAAGAATCCGGGAAGGAAGATGGCAAGGAGCACGATGGTTGCACCAAGAATTCCGTTTGGTCCGACGGTGGTTATGGTGCCCAGAAATGCCGCGAAGGTGAACAGGGGTCCCGGTACTGCTTGCGCGATACCGTAACCAGCAAGGAAGTCCTGCTCAGTAATCCACCCGTTCTCCACAACGCCGTTGTGTAGAAGAGGCAGCACCACATGCCCGCCGCCGAACACTAGAGCGCCGGCGCGATAGAAGGCATTCATGACCGCCAGGATTGCGGTGGGGCTGATCCAGGCCAGCAACGGCAGGCCGAATAACAGAGCAACGAAGGTCAGCCCCACCAGGTGGCCAACACGAGCCGAAACAGGCAGTGGCAAGTCGTGAACGTCTACTGCGACGTAGGCCCGACACAGCACTATGCCGGCCATAGCACCGATCACGATGGCGGCTACCTGGCCCAGCGGGCCGCTAACCAGCACCACAGTGAACACCGCGGCCAACGCAATACCGGCGCGCCCAGGATCGGGACAGAGACTGCGGGCCATGCCCCATACGGCATGAGCGATGATAGCCACTGCCGTCACCTTTAGGCCGTGGATGATGCCCTGGCTGACAGGGCCATCAAGCACGGAAGAGCCCAAGGCGAATAGCACCAGAACAACAGCC
>JABXHG010000682.1 GCA_013393545.1 Alteromonadaceae bacterium
ATTTCTGTCATACTTCGAATATTTCCGTTAGCATCGAAAAATTTATTGTCCATGATACCAAGACTCCGAGTGGCTTTGTCAAAGGCCTTCTCGAACTTTTCGGTACCTTGCTTCGCTCCAGTCGTCTTTTCGACATACTTGTTTAGTGCGTCGTAAATATCACCGATATTTTTACTCGCTGGTTTGAAACCTTTGTCAGTCATACGTTTAAAAGCTTCAGACGTATCGAGAGTGACTAGACCAAGATCGTGCATTGTCTCGTACTGAGCCTTTGTCATAGGTACTAAACGACTTAACATCGTTTTCATTGAAGTACCTGCGTCGGACCCTTTCAGTCCATTCTGAGCGAAAAGAGCCAATGTAGTAGCCGTGTCTTTAAAAGAAAGACCCATTCCAGCCGCTACTGCTGATGTCATTTGAAGACCGTACCGCATCTCTCCGACCGTAGTTGCAGAAGAGTTCGCGGCCCCTGCGAGAATATCCGCCGCCTGTGCAACGCTGATGTTATCGTCTTTAAACGCGTTCAGGGCAGTCGATGCAATTTCCGCTGCATCCGCAAGTTCTAACTCACCGGCAGTTGCAAGCGATAATGCGCCTTTAAGTGCACCGTTTAGTATATCTTTTGTCGATACACCTGCCTTTACAAGTTCCTCCATACCTTGCGCAGCTTCAAGCGCACTGTATTTCGTATCAGCACCGAGTTTAATGGCTAATTCCGTAAGAGCGGCGCTGTATTGGTTGGCTTCTACCGGATTCATGACCGCCTTTACGTTCGACATCTGCTGCTCGAAGTCCATCGCTTTTTTCGTTGAAACCGCAAGCCCTCCGCCTATAGCTGCTGTCGCTACGCCGAATGACATCGCGATTTCAGATCCCGCAGCTTGCATCCGACCGCCAACGTCATGCATACGATCTCCAACTTCGCCGATCCGGTTGCCGAGTTCGTTCCAACGGCCTGTGTTCGATTGGATCTGTCGGTTCGTTGCGGCCAATTCCGCTTGAGTTGTCCGGAGTTGTGCTGTTGCTTGATTCATTTGAACGCGTAATTCTTGGGTCGCCTGAGCATCTTCACCTTTTGCAC
>JABXHG010000683.1 GCA_013393545.1 Alteromonadaceae bacterium
GGGCAGGTCTGGGATCCCATCGCCAATGCGATCACCTTTGTGGCCAAGGGGAAACAAAATCCCGAGCAAGCCCTGGATGATGCGGTGAAGCAGATCGAAGAGCAGATCAAAACACAAAAACAGTGATCGGAGATCAGGCGGGTGCGGGTGGCAGGCGGGCTCCGCACCCTCTGCTTCTTCCATCGGGAAAGGAGGTTTAGATCGTGACAGCTGACGCAAAACTTACGACGAAACCGGAGCGCCCCTCCGCGTCCCATCGCCGGAGAGCGGCATGGTTATCCGTTCTGGTGATGGGACTGGGGCAGATGTACAACCGTCAGTGGTGGAAAGGCTTCTCCTTTCTGATTGCGGAGATCGCCTTCCTCATCGTCTCTTTCGATTTTCTCAATATCGGTCTGTGGGGGATGGTCACCCTGGGCACGGAACCCTTCCTCGACCATTCGATTCTGCTGTTGGCCCAGGGGATCATCGCGATCATCCTGATCCTCTTCGGCCTGGGTTTTTATGCCCTTAATATCCGGGATGCGTGGCGGGTGGGCGGGATGAGAGACCGGGGAGAGGAGCCGCCCACCCTGCGGGAGACTTATCGGTTGGTTACCGACAAGGGCTATCCCTATCTGTTGGTGGCGCCGGGGTTGATCCTGCTCATCTTTGTCGTGGTCTTTCCGATCCTGTTTACGGTGGCGATCGCCTTTACCAACTATGATCTCTACCATTCCCCACCGGCGAAGCTGGTGGACTGGGTCGGTTTTTCCAACGTCATCGGGATGTTCCAATCCCCCCTGTGGCAGCATTCTTTCATCAGTGTTTTCTCCTGGACCATCGTTTGGACGCTGGTGGCCACCACCCTGCAGTTTGCCCTCGGATTGGTCCTGGCGGTGTTGATCCATCAGAAGGGGGTCCGGTTCAAAAAATTTTTCCGGACAGTGTTGATCTTGCCCTGGGCTGTTCCTTCCTTTGTCTCCATCCTGGTCTTTTCCGGGATGTTTGACGACAGTTTCGGCCCCATCAACGCCAT
>JABXHG010000684.1 GCA_013393545.1 Alteromonadaceae bacterium
CTGGATTGGGAGACCATTGCTTCAGAAATGGTCGGAGTTCTACAGCTTGAATCAAGCGCTCACCCTAAAGATACTGCTATCGCAGCTCTAGTTGGAGAGCTTGCAACGGCGAGTTCGGAATTCGCAACGTGGTGGGCCCGTCCAAACCCGCAAGGGCGCACCTCAGGACGTAAGCGCTTCGCGCACCCTGTTGCCGGAAGAATCACCATCGATTGGGAGGCCTTCACCGTCCCAGATAACTCCACGCAAACTCTATTTATCTACTCCGCCACGGATTCAGCATCAGCAGAATCGCTTAGACTTCTCGCGACTTGGAGGGCCACTGAGCTTGCATCGGCAAGTGACGAAGTAAGTGCTGATAACGATGCAAGCTTAGAAGCGGATGATTCCCCACAGCAGCTTTAGCAGTGCTCACCATGCAGATAGCTCCAAATGCCTGCATGGTGAGTTTTTGATGCTGGGGATAAAGAAGCTCTAGCAACAGCCGGAATTCACGAAGATTTCGCCTAGCGGGGGTAAAGAACGGGGGAGTTTGGCAGAGGGGAGCCAACTTTCCAAAAGTGTCTCGAAACTTGGCATTGCCAACATGTGTTGCAAATTACAATCTCGCAGTTAACTTTGGCATTTGGCAAAAGTGGGGCCAAACGACTGGGCGAAAACTTGGCAATTGCGATTTGAAACTTGGCAATATCTGACTCGAATATCGCCATGTACAGGGGAAATACTTCGTGAAAGTTATTGACGGCCGATATTGGCGTATGCCAAATTATTGATAGCTCGCAAATAGTGACAGCGGGCATAGACCTGAAAGGAGACTTCGATGGTTGATCGTAAGGCTCAGATTCTTGAACTATTGAAAGCTCAAGAAGCGGTGTCCATCGCTGAACTGACGCGAAGCCTAGAAGTAAGCCGTGAAACCATCCGCAAGGACCTCTACGAGTTAGAGGTAGATGGACTGCTCACTAAGGTTCGCGGTGGAGCAGTGCTGACGGCTTCCAATGTTGAGACCGCGTACGACCTGCGCAGTGGCAGCTACTTGGAAGCCAAGAAAGCTATCGCGCGCCGAGCTGCTAAAGAAGTTTCATCTGGTGACACGGTGTATCTGGACTATGGGACGACAACTTACCGCATTGCTGGTGAGCTGGCATCCATTGGAGATATCACGGTGGTCACCAACGCTCTTCCCATCGTTGATCTCCTTTCCCGTACTCCGTCTATCTCTGTAATTATCCCCGGAGGCATCCTTCGCGGAAATGAAAACTCACTCTATGGCCCGATTACCAATC
>JABXHG010000685.1 GCA_013393545.1 Alteromonadaceae bacterium
GACTTCCCGCGCTGGACTATGTATGTGCAGATTATGCCAGAGGCCGATGCCGCCAAAGTACCGTATCACCCTTTCGATCTGACGAAGGTCTGGCCCAAAGGTGACTACCCTCTGATTGAGGTAGGTTACTTTGAGCTCAACAAGAACCCGGAAAACTACTTTGCCGATGTGGAGCAGGCTGCGTTCAACCCGGCACACATTGTTCCGGGTATTGGCTTCTCACCGGACCGCATGCTGCAGGGCCGCCTGTTTTCTTACGGCGATGCCCAACGCTACCGCCTGGGTGTCAACCACTCACAGATTCCGGTAAACACCCCTCGCTGTCCGTACCACAGTTACCATCGTGATGGCGCCATGCGTGTCGATGGCAATCAGGGCAGCCGCCTGCACTATGAGCCTAACAGCTATGGTGAATGGCAGGAGCAACCGGACTTCTCCGAGCCTCCACTGGCCTTGGAAGGGGCAGCCGACCGCTTTGATTTCTGGGAAACAGAGCCGGACTACTTCACCCAGCCAGGTAACCTGTTCCGCCTTATGAGTGCCGAGCAGCAACAGGTTCTGTTTGAGAACACTGCGCGCAACATGGACGGGGTTCCCGATGACATCAAACAGCGACACATTTCCCACTGCCTGAAAGCTGATCCTGCTTATGGGGAAGGCGTTGCCAAAGCGATGGGAATTTCTTTACCAAAATAAACCGCATGCAGAATGCAAAAAGGGACAGGCTCTGGCCTGTCCCTTTTTGGTTTTCCGGCTGTCCGCCTGGTGCTAGTGCACACTGGCCTTTGAAAATACGTTGATGACGAATACGCCCGTCACAATAAGCGCCATTCCGAGCACACTTGCCGCGTCCAGCTTTTGATCAAATACCAGCCAGCCAATAAGCGCGATCAAAACGATCCCGGAACCAGCCCAG
>JABXHG010000686.1 GCA_013393545.1 Alteromonadaceae bacterium
GTAAGCGTAACCCGAGTGAAATCAATAAAGTCTTTGTTTCCTGTTCGGGAGCCAGAGTATAAAGTATCTTTATTGTCATATTTGTAGCATATTTTCTGTTTTTTTGACTTATGCTGAGTCCTGTTTGGAACATATGCTTGTTCACCTTACGATGTTTATTGGAGAAGCTTTATGCGCCCAAGAATTGTCGGCCTGATTGATGGAGTCGTCTTTTTAGGTTTTTGGTCGTTGATTGGTTTAGCTCAACCTTCATTGCAGGGAGAGGCTTTACTGATAGTTTGGGTTTTATTGCTCATTGCTTCTGTTTTGGTGTGGTGGCGAGGTTCGGTGATAGCGAGTTTATTTGTTGAAGACAGAACCTCGCTAGTGGGGCATGTTTTAGATGGCGTAAAATGGGGCGCGCTTACTGGCTTGGGAATTTTGATTTGGGGTGTTTCATCGCAAGTTCTTGCGGCAGGAGGGCCTTTGGATAACGCCAGTTTCTTTAGTGTTGAGACCGCTATCTACTTATTGTTTATGGGAGCTTATTTGAGTGCTACCGGTGCTGTTTTAGGTGGGGTTCATGGTGCTGTATTTTTCTATTTTAACCGCTGGCTTTTAAGACGCGGGTAAGCCAAACCATATATCCATTAAGAAGACTGAGTACGCCAACGCGCGGTACTCGCATTAAGCAGAGGTTATTATGATTGCATCGACAGATAATGAGAGTTGGCTGATTGATTGCGGAGATGAAATCATTCAGAAAAAGGCGGAAAGAGGGCTCGGTGTGCTCTCTGACTGGGAGCGGTTGGTTTATTGTTTATGGGTAGCTGACTATAGCATCCGCAATGCCGGTGATCTTGGTGCCGCAGAAGACCTATACGAAGACTACCGCAAAGACCTTTTATTTTTCTCCCGTGAGTTAGAGCTTACTAAAACGTCAGAGGTTTTTGCTTCGGCTACAGAATTCCTGCCCGAGAAATACGAACAAAGGTTCGAAGACATTTGCAGAGAAGTTCGAAAAGCTAAACCCAATGTTTAGTAAAGTGCTCGTTGCCTGATCGGGCCGAGCTTCCTGG
>JABXHG010000687.1 GCA_013393545.1 Alteromonadaceae bacterium
GCGAATTTTGCGGCCAGCAGATAGGGCACTCCGTTGCCCATGGAAGCCAGGCCGCCAGACACAGACCCGCGCATGCCTGGACGTACTTTGAGATAGCGGGCGTACCAGTTGGTGGCCGAGCCTACATCACTTGCCAGTAATACGTTATCCGGCAGGCGTTGATTCAGGGACCAGAAGACCTGTTGCGGGTTGATGGGATCGGCAGACTGGTCCGCACGCTTGCCCATAAGCTCCCACCATTCTCGGGTGTTTTCTATAATCCTTTCCTGCCAGCGACGATCTTCTTTTCGTTTGACTCGCTCTATCAGGGCCTGAAGAGTAGCGCTGGCATCCCCGTGAAGATTTACTTCGGTGGGGAAACGAAGCCCGAGTGCTTCAGAGTCCAGGTCAATTTGTACAGCCCGTACTTTGCGATCTACTGGCAGAAACTCCGCATATGGAAACCGGGTACCCACCATTAATAAGGTGTCGCACTCGTTCATCATATCCTGGCTGGGGCGGGTACCAAGCATCCCCATAGTGCCCGTTACAAACTCCACATCGTCGGGAATCATGACTTTTGCCAGCAGGGCTTTGGCTACACCAGCGCCCAGTTTATCGGCGAGCGACAACAACTCATCGACCGCGTTTTTGCAGCCGGCACCGGCAAGTATTGCAACCTTTTCGCCAGCATTGAGTAACTCTGCGGCTTCGTCCAGATCTTCTGGGTCAGGCAGAAAGTGGGGGCTCCGGTAGCCAGTTCCCGAGAATACAACGCCATCGGACGCCGTGGGCTCCTCCATAGGAAGGTCCTGAACATCGTTGGGAACAATAATAGCCGTCACGGTGCGTTTGGACATTGCTATACGAACCGCCTGGTCAGTGAGGTGTCGTGCCTGGGGCGGATCTGAAAGCAAATGCACGTAATCGCCCGCCACGTCTTTGTAGAGGGAGCCCAGATCGATTTCCTGCTGATAATCCGTGCCAATCGTTTTGCGTGCCTGCTGGCCGATGATGGCAACCACCGGAACATGGTCTTTTTTTGCATCGTACAGCCCGTTGAGCAAATGCACGGCGCCCGGTCCCGAGGTAGATATACACACGCCGGGCTGGCCGGTGAATTTGGCGTGGCCGGTGGCCATAAAGGCGCCGATTTCTTCATGTTGCGGCTGAACCATACGTACTTGCGGCTCAGCCCGCCGCAGGGCGGCCATCATGCCGTTGATACCGTCTCCTGAGTAC
>JABXHG010000688.1 GCA_013393545.1 Alteromonadaceae bacterium
TTCTAACGGTTTTTACGACTAAATTTGTAGCGGTTGGTATCTGCACGGAGGTTAGTTTGATGAACATACTGGTCACGGGTGGTGCTGGCTACATTGGCAGCCATACAGCCTTACACTTGCTGGGGCAGGGGCATGATGTTCATATCATTGATGATCTATCAAATTCGAGTTATGAGGTCATTGGCCGTATCGAAAAACTGTCCGGCCGCGAGCTGAATTTTAGCAAAGGCTCAATTTTAGATACTCAGTGGCTGAAACAAATAATGGCTCAGGAGAATTTTGATGCCGTTATTCACTTTGCTGCCCTCAAAGCCGTAAACGAATCGGTTGAAAAGCCTTTGCAATATTACCAAACCAATGTTTGCGGTACCCTGAGCTTGTGCGAAGCCATGAAAAGTGCAGGGGTGAGTAAGCTGGTGTTTAGTTCTTCCGCCGCAGTATACGGTGATACAACGGATATGCCGCTATCCGAAGAGTCACCGGTGCAAACGCCATTGACGCCTTACGGACGCACAAAGCTTATGGCTGAGCAGATCCTGACCGATGTCGCGGCTGCTTCCGATAACTGGAATGTCATGTTATTGCGGTATTTTAACCCCGTTGGTGCGCACGAAAGTGGTGAGATAGGCGAAGACTTATCGCAAGAGCCCACAAACTTAATGCCAATTGTAATGCAGGTGGCTAGTGGGAAAAAAGAACAGCTATTTATATTCGGTAACGACTACCCCTCTAAAGATGGCAGCGGCGTGCGCGACTTCATTCATGTGCAGGACTTGGCGAGTGGTCATGTGAAAGCTATTGAGTATGTAAACCGTCAGAGTCAGCAGAAAAAGCTGTCGGTATTCAACTTGGGAACCGGCAAGGGGTACAGTGTAAAGGAATTGGTCAGAGCGTTTGAAGAGCAAAGTGGTAAACGCGTTAAATGTGTTTTAGCAGAGAGGCGGGCCGGTGATATTTCAATGAGCTGGGCAGATTCAACTAAGGCAGAGCGCGAACTTAACTGGAAAGCGACCAGAGACTTAAACGACATGTGCAGAGATGCCTGGCGTTGGTATTGTCGTTATTCATAGGGACTGCCTGTCGAGCTATCTTTTGATTACTGGAATTAATTGTTGTATTGATTTAGCTTGCGCTCGGTAGTAAAAACGGGTAAAATCCACCCGCAACAT
>JABXHG010000069.1 GCA_013393545.1 Alteromonadaceae bacterium
CGGCGCGATTTACGGCACTGGGGGATCAGCGGCTCGGAGATATACGGAAGCTGCTGCTGTAGGCGGTGCGGGTTTTCTGATGTGGGGCAATCAGGCCAGGCTAAAAACCGGTACACTCTTTGTCAGAAATATAATAGGGGCCGAGAGCAATCTGCGCCCCTTTTTGCTATGTAACCTTTTCTGGTGAGACATGTATGAACGCTAAGCTGAACCTGGCAGCCATTATCTACGACAACGACGAACAGCCCGTTGACGCGATGCTGCATTCACTGGCGGCAAGAATGAACCGGCGTGGTGAAAGAGCGGCGGGTCTGGCGATGGCCTTGAATGAACAGGGCCGGCGGCGAGAGCCTATGGCCTTGCAGGACCTGGAAACAGGGCAGGAGGATTCCATTGCCCCGAACCTGGGGAAGGCCTCCCAGTCCTGCTGCCTGGACCCTCACGGGCTGGCAGACGCCACCAGTGTGCTGAGAGCGCTGCTGATACAGCCGCCACGGCTGGCGATTGTAAACCGTTTCGGTCAGCAGGAGATAGACGGCAAAGGCTTCCGTGCCGAGTTTCTGCAGTTGCTAGCTGCGGGAATCCCTGTACTCACAGTAGTGAAGCGAAAGTTCCTGGCACAGTGGCATGCGTTTGGTGGCGGCGCGGCCGTGGCTCCGCCTTTTTCTGAAGCGGCCGTGCACCAATGGTGTGACAAGGTGTCGCCGCGGTGAGAAGGGACGAAACAAATACGCCCCGGAGGTCCGGCGCGTATCAGTGTTTGCACTTCAGTACGATTTAGAAGCTGTACTGAGCTGCGAACAGCAGACGGTTTGCGTCTGAGGAGTCACCAGCAACGGTTTCCTGATCAAAGTAACCGTACTCAACGCCCATCATGACGTTCTGAACCGGAGTCCACATGTAGTTAAGCATGACGTTCTGGTTTTGTTCAGCAGCGCTATCAGTCATTGTGCTGTTCGCAACTGCATCATCCAGGTCCAGCTTGGTCATGCCGTAGCCCAGGTTGACGCTGCGGCCACCGCCCAAGTCCATGCTTACGCCAATTGAACCACCATAGCCTTCAATCCTTTCAATGCTGTTCCCATCCATGTAGGCACTGGCACCTGTGTAGTTGTCCCCTGAGCGCCACAGGTAGCCATTGGCACCGTCGGTGTAGTTGAGTGCCCCCTGAACAGAGAACAGGTTGGTCAACTGCAGGCTCATGGCACCAAATACGGCGTAGCCAACAGTACTCTCATCTGTTGAACCGTCGTCGTATGTAACCTGGCTTGCCAGAGCGGCAGCGGAGTATGAAAGTGCGTCTACAGAGTCTTCTATCCTGGCAGAGATGGCGGGCGCAGAAGTGCGTTCGTTACCGCCTTCTACAGATTGTCCGATTGGGTCTTCAATAGCAAAGGACAGGGCACCGGTGGTATAACGGATCTGCTCGGTACGATCCTGGCTGCCCGCCGTACCTGCCAGGCTGTCAAAGTCGAGAGTCGGGGTATTGCCTACAAAACTGGTGAAGTTGGACCAGTTACGACCGGCCATGAAGCCTTTGTATTCACCGTAGGCATGGCGCATGCGGAGGCTGCCAGCGCTATTGCCTGAACCTCGGAAATCGCCTTCAACAGTTAGTGCCACACCAGAGCTGTGATTCACCTTGACGCCTAAACGGCTCTGCTGTACGTCTGCGCCGAAGTGGCCTTCAATGTCGTCATCTCCGCCATTGAATGAACCGGCGCGGGTGCTGACAGCACGGTCGGCATTAAAGTCGTAGCTCATGTTTAAGCGGGCAAAACCGTAAAGCTCCGCATCAACGTCATCATTAACATTGAGGCTCAAAGCGTTTGCCTGGGCGGCTAAGCCTACCGCAGCCACGGCCGCTGTCGCACGGATGGCCATTCTCAATTTATTGGTTTGCATTGTCGTTGTCTCCACACATAGGACCCTTGTTTTTTTGGGACACGCTGACACCCTCGTAATCCTCGTGTTATTTTTCAAATCTATTTGTCGCTTCCTTATCCGTCGGTCTCTGGCGTTTTTTTTTTTTCTTTCTCTTCCTTCCCTCCCCTCCCCCTTTTTGCGTCTGCTCTT
>JABXHG010000689.1 GCA_013393545.1 Alteromonadaceae bacterium
ACCTGCAAAGCGGCCCTGGGTGGAGCCCGCTGGCCACAGCCGGAGCGATGGTGCCCTATCTCGCAGTGCTTATTCTGGGCGGGGGACCTTCGGGCCAAATGGTTATTGGTATGGGCACACGAAATGCCATGATCCTCGGACTGGTTCTGTCTGCCATCGGCCTCTGGCTATTGGCGGGCTTTGGTCCGAATTATGTTGTCGAGATTCTGCCGGGACTGGTGCTGTTGCCTGCAGGCACTTCGCTGGTCTTTGCGGCCTCGGCGGTCTTGATGACCCAAGGTGTTTCCCCTGTTCGAATGGGGCTTGCAGGAGGTGTGATGAATACGGCGATGGAACTTGGTCCAACCGCCGGGTTGGCGGGTTTCATGGCGCTAGCCTCGTTGCGTACGGAGATCGAAGCAGGTTGGTCACTTGTATTCATGTCGGCCGGCGGAGTTGCGTTTCTTCTGGCGGTGTCGGCGTGCTTTGTGCTGAAAAGATTACAGGTAACAGGAGCATGGAAATGACCAGCCTTCTGATCGATGCCCTGCTGCTCGGGGCTGGAGCGACCGCATTCATGGATATCGTAGCGCTGGTGCAAAACCGTCTGTTCGGTATCCCTTCTCTAAATTACGCGATGGTGGGGCGCTGGCTTGGCCATCTGCTGGGTGGCACCTTCATCCATCGTCCCATAGGCAAAAGCCGGCCGATTCGAGGAGAGGCAGCCTTGGGATGGATCGCCCATTATTTGATCGGGGTAACGTTCGCCGCGATGTTCCTAGTGCTTGTAGGGGCGGGCTGGCTGAGCCGTCCTGCGCTCGCGCCTGCGCTGGTTTTCGGTGTGATGACGGTGCTTGCCCCATTCTTTGTCCTGCAACCTGGCATGGGCGCTGGGATTGCCGCTCGCAAGTTACCTGAACCGAACGCAGCTAGGCTTCGCAGTCTTTTTGCGCATTTCAGCTTTGGTCTTGGCCTATGGATCACTGGCCTAGGAAGCATGCTTGTGCTCTAGGAGCAGGATTTATAAAAGGAACATCGCTACGAGAGCGGCCAAAGTGTTTGTTACGTTAAGCGCGAAGCTGCTCAGCACAGCTATGAGTACAACAAGAATCATCTGGAGATAGCGATCCAAAGCCCGATCTGCAAGGTGTCCGCCAAACCGGTCCGAAGCAAA
>JABXHG010000690.1 GCA_013393545.1 Alteromonadaceae bacterium
CTTCAAATGCTATCGTATTCAACTTTCACCAATCCTTTCCCTTCCCTTTTACCTTCAAGAATTGTAAACTTTTGTATTTCAAATTATCGCAGACTGTCGAATAATTGTGAAGAATTTTCCGAAAAAAGTAACTAGAGATAGAAGAGCATAAGGGGTTTTTGTTCCCACATCAGCGGGAAGTCAGGCAGAGCCAGACAAAACGGTGGGAACAAGGGTGGTGTCTTGGTCACGACATACCCAGGACAGAAAAGGGACATTTTGCGGCCGGGTCAGGACACGTTCACGACATATTTCGGGACTTGCTGTGTCCCGATCAGGACATCTTCACGACACCTGAAGAAGGGGAGTGCCCAGTTATACGCACCAAAATTTTTGGTTCGTTCCTGGGTTTTTCCCGCAGGGGCTTTTTAAAATATTTCGGAAGATCAATTTTTCAGGAAAATAAAATAGTTTGATAGAGCAACGTTTTCAGAAACGTGCAGCACGAAATATTTTGAAAGAGTCACTTTTTGAGAAAATCGGCCGTAAAATATTCTGGAAGATCGACTTTCTGACTTTTTCTTTGAGGGTGCCAGAGTGAAATATTTTGAAAGTGCAATTTTTCCGGGCAGATTTTCGGCCAAAAAGGAACGGATTTGTTACCGATCGCTTACATGCGACCTGAAAAAAACGTTTTTGAACGCAAAAAAGGCTTTTTCGCATGAAAAAAGCCGATTTTTGAAAAAAAATCTCCCCCCTTCGGGGGGGATTTTGGTTTTTTGGTTTTTGGTTTTAAAAAAAGCCGGCTAAAAAGCCGGTTTTTTGCGATTTTGGCGGGGCCAAAATCGGGTCTTTTCTTATCTTGATACTATATAGAAACACCAAGATTTTAAAAAATGGCCCTAAACCCTTGTCTGTCAAGGGTTTAGGGCGTTTTTGACATGTAGAAACTCCCTCTGCTATTATTAAGGTGTCTAGTCAAAATAATAGAACGCTAGAAAACTAGCTCAGAAGGGAGTTTTTTATTCGTGTATCCAACTGGACT
>JABXHG010000691.1 GCA_013393545.1 Alteromonadaceae bacterium
CCCCAACGTAAGTTACCTTCCCAACTTCTTCTACCGTTAACTTCTCTTGATAATTGGCAATCTGCTCTTTCAGTCAAGCACTGATTTCTTCTGCTTTAATGGCCATTTGCTTCACCTCTGTTTTTTATTTGCTTAATTTTTTCCGCAAATTTTCAATCTGAGTCTTAAGACTACCGTCAATGACCCGACCGTTTGTTTCAACAAGTATTCCCCCTACAATTGAAGGGTCGACATTTTCTTGTAAATTTGCCGTTTCATAACCAAATTTTTGCGCAACTTTAGTTGCTAATTTGTCTTTTTGCTCTTTCTTTAAAGGGACGGCGGTAGTTACCGAACCTAAAAGAAGTCCTTTATCATCATCATATCTTTTTTCATACTCATCGATAATTAACAATAAGTCGTACATACGACCGTATTTAAAAATAACTTCCAAAGCATTATAGACAATACCTGTAAAGTTTTGAATAAGCTCATCCATAAGACTTCTTTTCTCTTGTAAGTTCAATCGCCTGTCACTTAATATGTTTCCCAAATCAGGAAGAGCTTCAAAAATCTCACGTAATGACAATAGCTCATTATAAACGTCTTCGGCTTGGCCTTTTTCTGTCGCCAACTCGTATATTGCCTTACCATAACGTTTAGCTACTGTATTTTTATCTAGTTTCATCTTCTGAACCTATACTTTCAATAGATTGATTAATTAGTGCTTCATGCGCTTCTTTTGAAAGTTCTTGGTTAATAATTTTTTCTGCAATTTGTACTGAAAGGTCGCCCACTTCGCCTTTTACTGAAGATAGGGCAGCTTGACGCTCATTTGAAATATCTTCTTGGGCATTTTCTTTCATTTGCGAAACTTCTTCTTGCGCATCACTAATGATTTGTTGGCGACTTGTTTCTCCAGAGCTTTTAGCATTTTTAATAATATCAGAAGCTTCGGATTTAGAAGATTGTAATTGTTCTTGTCGCGTTTGTTCTAATTCTTTAGCTTGAGTACGTGACTGTTCTGCTGAATCTAAATCATTGTCGATCTTTT
>JABXHG010000692.1 GCA_013393545.1 Alteromonadaceae bacterium
GATTGGAACATTCTCGTTCTCTGCTTTAATATCTCCCTCTCCCGGGGCATCCAGCGGATGATCCAGGAGAAGTTCAAGGGGGCCGGCTTACCGGGAGAAGCCGAACCCGATTCTGAGAGGATCCACGTGTTCAATTTCCACGAGTGGTTATGGAAAGAGTTGAAAAGCAAGGAGGGACAGATCCCTGATTTGTTGGAGAAACTGTCTCTTGGTACCGAGGGATTTCCTCGTTATGATGCGGTTCTGATTGATGAGGGGCAGGATTTTCAACCAGAGTGGCTGGCGTTGGTCAGCCGTCTTCTCAATCCCGAAACCCGGTCGCTCTTACTGGTGGAGGATCGGGCGCAGACCATCTACTCCCGCAAACGAAGTTACAAACAGGATACCGGTCTCGATTTCCGTGGTCGTTCCCGGGTACTTACGGTCAACTACCGGAACACCGCCCCTATTGTCCGTTTTTCCTGGGATTTCTACCAGGCCCATGCTCCTGATGGAGCCAAAGGGGGCGGTGACGTGGAGATCATCGCTCCCCAGAGCACCCTTCGCCAGGGTCCGGAGCCGGTGGTTCGACGTTTTCGCTCCTTCGGGGAAGAGATGGATTTTGTAGCTGGACAAATCCGGCGCCTCCGGGGAGAGGAGGGGATTCCCTATTCACGCATGCTGATTCTGTATCGGGTGAAAATCGGTGGCACGATCGATGGGATTCGGAAGTCTCTGCGAAAAAAGGGAATCCCCTTCACATGGATTGCGGAGAACAACTGGGCAAAACGATCCTATGATCCCAAAGAACCTACCGTCAAAATCAGCACCATCGATAGCAGCAAAGGGCTGGATTTTGATGTGGTATTTGTGGTCAATGTGGATCGGCTTCCCCTTCCCCAGGAAGAAAACCGGGCTCGGGAAGTCTCGCTTCTCTACATCGCGATGACCCGCGCTAAAGAGCACTTGTTCTTGACCTATTCGGGTGATTCAGAGTTCACCCGTTATTTTGATCAGAGACGGAGACTGTAGGAACTCTGTATCTATGTACTTCATTCCTCTTTCTTAGGTG
>JABXHG010000693.1 GCA_013393545.1 Alteromonadaceae bacterium
TGTTCTCGATTTGCTTATTCCCCCGGACTTTTCTTCTTTTCCTCTGACTCAGAAAAAGCCTTCCCGACTGGTAATTGATTTTAACAACCCCTAGTGAAAGGCTGGCCTGAAAAATTGGGGCAAAGAATCGCTGTTGGTCGAAAAATTTCGTACAAGTTCCCCTAAAAAGGCCAACGGTCCCCGTTTCGTTATGGGGCTGGACTCTAAAAGCGATGCGAACTTGTTTACCCTGCCGGCTAATGAGTCATACAAAGATCGTCTGGTGATTGATTTACCCGGTAAGTCTATTGAGCGCAGCGGACCGGCTAAATCCGTTTCTGAATTAAAAGACAGACGTGTGACAGTGGCTATTGATGCCGGTCATGGCGGCGATGACCCGGGTTCCATTGGTCCGCGCGGAACCTATGAAAAACACGTTGTCATTCGTATTGCTACTGCTCTGGCTAAGTTAATTAACGACGACCCGGGTATGCAGGCGTATTTGATTCGTACCGGCGACTATTATGTTGGTCTGAACGAGCGTCCGCAAAAAGCCTGGGATGTAAAAGCTGACTTTTTTGTCTCTATTCACGCCGATGCGTTTCGAACACCGCAGCCGAATGGCGCTTCTGTCTGGGTTTTATCGAAGCGGCGGGCCGACTCTGAAGTGGGCCGCTGGCTTGAGAACCGAGAGCAACAGTCAGAACTGTTGGGTGGTGTTACCGATATTCTCAACAAAAACGGACACGAGCCCTATTTAGCTGAAACCTTGCTGGATATGTCTATGGACAGTTCCATTGCCGGAGCCTACAGCGCTGCAAAACATATTATTGATGAGATGGCTGTGGTGACCAAAATGCATAAAAAGACCCCTCAGGCAGCGAGTTTTGCAGTTCTTAAGTCACCAGATAAACCTTCATTGCTAGTGGAAACCGGGTTTATTTCAAATCCCAGGGAAGAGCAACTGCTCACCAGCAATGCCCATCAGCAAAAGCTAGCTAGAGCGCTTTATAACGGCATTCGGCGTTATTTTGTGAGTAACCCGATAGACAATACTTTCCTGGCTAATCAAAGTAGCTTTACTTATACGGTTAAGTCGGGTGACTCCTTGTCAGTACTGGCGCAACGTTATAATACGACAGTTAAAGCCATTAAATCTGAAAATAACCTGGCCAGTAATAGCGTGAAAATTGGTCAGAAGT
>JABXHG010000694.1 GCA_013393545.1 Alteromonadaceae bacterium
GCCCTGCCCACCCCAGAACTGCAGACACTCTGTCGGAACTTTAAGGCACAACTTTCCAGCCAGATACTTGGCCATAGAGGCCAGCTTCAGAACATTCTCACCACCAATATAGGCTTCGGTAGCGCGATACAATATCGAGCGCAGAGCTTCAATCTCAGTCTGCAATTCCGCGAGGCGGTGATAGACAACCTGCTTGTCCAGCACCTTGCCTCCGAAAATCTGGCGCTGCGCGGCGTACTCAGCCGTATCGTTGATGCACATTTCAAGATGACGAACCGTGCGAGCCGCCTGCCAGAGACGCTCCTCCTGGAACTGCTTCATCTGGTTGATAAAGCCTTGACCCTCTTCGCCAATTCGATTAGTGGCCGGCACCCGCACATCGTCAAAGAACAGCTGCGCCGTGTCCGAACAGTGCAAGCCGAGCTTGTCAAGCTTGCGGGTTACTGAAACACCTTTTGTGTCCATGGGAACAATGATCATCGACTTGTTGCGGTGCGGGGCATTCTCTTGCGAGGTGTTAGCCAGCAGGCAAATCCAGTCCGCCTGAACACCGTTGGTGATCCACATTTTATTGCCGTTTATAATGTAGTCGTCACCATCACGGCGGGCGTAGGTTTTGATGTTGGCAACGTCGGAACCGGCACTTTCCTCACTGACGCCGATGCAGCCAACCAGGTCTCCGGCAATGGACGGTGCCAGGTAGTCCCGACGCAGGGCGTCACTGCCAAACTGCGCCAGCGCCGGTGTGCACATGTTGGTTTGCACGCCGATGGAGGTAGACACACCGAGCGCGCGGATGCTGCCCAGAACTTCGGTGAACGCCATTTCGTAGGAAAAATCCAGCCCGAGGCCACCGTACTCCGTGGGTTTGCCAATGCCAAGCAGACCTGCCTGCCCAAGGCGCCTGAAAATATCATGAGCGGGGTAAATCTCAGCTGCTTCCCACTCATCAACATACGGGTTGATGTGCTTATCGATGATTTGCTGAGCAGTACGCTGTAACTCTTCGTGTTCGTGGGTAATATTCATGTGCCAGATCCTCATATTCAGGTTCTCAGGACGTCTGATCTTTTTGTTATTTACAGCCGCGCCACCCCAAAGCTGTTAGGGCTAAGCTGCCGGTGTTTGGCACCCGCGGTTACTGCAAGACACTGGCCCAGCACCTTGCGG
>JABXHG010000695.1 GCA_013393545.1 Alteromonadaceae bacterium
GATTATGATTGCGCTGTATCCGGCCAAAGCCAAGATAACCGGCGTGCGGGAATTAGACCGCGTGAAAAGGGAAGCCATAGCGCTATCTTAGATTAGCTCCTGAATGGTGGATTCCTGCGCAACTTTGATGTCGAATATATTCGCCGTTGACTCCTAAGCATCTTGCACTTTGTGGACTAGTGCCTTGATACCGAAAACCACGGTAACTACCGCTGCGGCCATTGAACCAAGCAGAGATATGCCACCGACTGCGACGGGTAAACCAGCTATTCCTGCCACGATGATGACTACAAAGAGAGCCGCAGCGACAATTGCAGATTGCTTGGTACGCTTCAGCGCTTTTTCAAACTTCGGACGTTTAGCTACGGCACCGGTTGAAGAAGCAAAGGAAGACACCGGCGCTGCCGGCATAACGGTCTGAGAAGGAACCGGCGTTTGTGCCGGAGCCGATGAGGCTACGTACTCCTCGTAGCTCACCCAATTCGTATCTGGAACTGGTTGTTCTGCGGCTGCAACTGTCTCTGGGCTAACCTCAGGCGCTGGTCTCTCGAGAGGCGCTGGCTCTAGAGCCTCTACAGGCAGCTCATCTTCTTGCTCCTCGGATACCGCATCGCGTGCATCGTCAAAATCAAGCTCGGCTAGTTTTTGTTTCGCCCAAGCATCGAAGTCTTCTTGGCGGATGAGCGGCTTATTGTGCATCCTGGCCATCTTCATCTTGCCGTCAGTAGCATCTGGGGCATCGGTGACTAATACGTCGCAGCGGGTCTTGGTAACCGCCTGTTTGTATTCGATTCCGAGCATGGAACACAAGCCTTGTAGTGGTTCACCTTGGGGGAGAAGTACACCGTCGACGTAGGTGGAGCCGCGGAAAGACACTCTTGTGCCCGGGGTTAAGTACTCGTCGGGCGTGACCCAGGTGTATTCAAAGGTATCTTCTGGAGCTTCCGGTTCAGGAGCAGAAAGAGTAGAAGTTTCTGGTGCGGGCGGCAGCGTAGTGGACTCAGCTACTACAGGGGTGGGCTCAGCAGCGGTCGATGAATCCGTAGCAGGCCCATTGTTGTACC